>CAMNRN010000097.1 GCA_946553095.1 uncultured Mycoplasmatota bacterium | reverse complement strand
TGCCGTCGTATTCCTTTATATTTTTTTAGATATTGCTCTTTTTTCGTCTATTTATTTTTTATTTCGATATGGATTCCAAATGTTTTCTATTTATCCTATGATTTTATTCAATATTCCTTTACTGATTGGATATTTGAAAAATAGAAAAATAACCTCTATTTTAATATCATTATTACTAGTCTATTATTATCATCAAAATATTGGAATTAGTTATTTACTTCTTCTTTCAGAATATCTAATATATTATATTGTTTATAATTATATAAAACATAAAAAGGAAGAGCCGATTTTCATCATTACCGTATTTGTAGTAATTAAAGCATTCCTTATGTCATTTGAGATGTTTTTAATTTTTTACCCCAATAGTAATATGATTTTGAATTTTGTATCCATTTTCTCAATGATGGCCCTTTTTACCATCATGGCATATATTTGTTTATATCTTTTAAATAAAGGAGAAGAAATTATTGATTTAAACAATACTATTAGGAAACTAGAAAAGGAAAAAGATTTAAGAGCTTCTTTATTTAAAATTACTCATGAGATTAAAAACCCGATTGCAGTATGTAAAGGGTATTTAGATATGTTAGATTTAAATGATTTACAGAAAATAAAGAAATATATTCCAATCATTCAGGATGAAATCGAAAGAACTTTAATTTTAATGGACGATTTTCTAGATTATACAAAAGTGGAGATAGAAAAAGAAGAATCAGATATATATATGTTATTAGAAGATACCTGTGATATTACAAAACCCTTATTTAAAAAGAATAATATTCAATTGAATTTTGAAATCCCCGATGATGAAATTTATCTAAACTTAGATTATAATAGAATGAAACAAGTATTTGTAAATATTTTTAAAAATAGTATAGAAGCTAAGGATAGGAAGAAAAAAAATAATTATTTAGATATAGATGTATTAAAGTCGTCTAAGGAAGTAATTATTCGAATTAAAGATAATGGGATTGGAATGGATAGAAAGACCCTTGGAAAAGTAGATGAAATGTTTTATACCACAAAAGAAAAAGGAACGGGACTTGGAGTTGCATTATCTAAAGAAATTATTCAACTTCATAAGGGAAGTATGAAATATACTTCTATTAAAGGAAAATCTACTACGGTAACGATTAAATTACCACTTCCTATTAATTAAAAAAGGACTCATAGGGTCCTTCTTAGTAGTAAAAATTATTACTATTGCTACTATACATAGTAGGGAACGGCTGCATTTGTGGTTGTGGAATAAAATAGACTGGTGCTCCACAACATCCTCCCATATTATAGCCACCACCATGATTAATTTGATTGTTATTAGCGATTCCATAGCCTAGGGCAGTCCCCGCAAGGCCTCCTACAACAAACGGTGCCCAAAAAAATCTTTCATCTTGTGGATTCATGTTTTGCATATTTTGAAAATCCATATTGGTTACATCTTGACGATATAAATTATTAGGGTCTGTATTCCATGTCATTGTCGGGTTGTTATCAAAACTATAATTTGGATAATAATTGCTATTCATAAAAAACACTCCTTTATAAATAGGGTATGAAAGAACAAAAATATGGTGATAGTTTTCTTTTTCTTATCTTTACAAAAAGTGTAATATACGATATAATATCGATTCAAAAGGAGAATAGTATGGAAAATACACGAGTACAAGAATATGATACAAAGCTTCATTTAGCTCTTTATGGGTACCCTAAAGCGGGTAATGTTCAAAAAATATGGGAAGAGCTCCTATTAGAAAAAGGAGATAATAGGTTGTTGAGACAAGCTATTAAACCGATTATGAATAAGGAAGGAGAAGTCATGGTACAGGCTCCTACTATTTGTGATTACATTTTAAAAAAATCTAAAGAGGTGGACGGAGCAATCTATCAGGAATTAGTAGATTGGATTTATACTTTTCCAACAATTGCCAGAACAAAAGCAGGGAAAGTTTTTTGTAAAAGTAATTCATCTTTTTTGGTTCAAACACTACAGAATCATGATCTTGCTTTAGATGAAATGCAAAAATTTGTAGCTGTTAGTGAAGCATTATCTATGCCTGGTTCTATTTCCTCTTTTAACTCTGAATCGAAAAAACAAGATATGTCAGAAATCTACGGAACGACTCCATTTGATATTAGATATGAGATTTTAATGAATCCAAACTGGACGATAGAAGAAAAAGCTAATTTGATATATGGCTTTTATGAAGATGATAAAGATTTTGATAGAGCAATTCATGCATGGGAAGAAGAGATTATCAATACTTCCTCATTTTATTCACAAAAAGGATTTCAGGTAATGAATCTAAATAAATTATATTACTATACTGAAGAAGAAATATCTAAGTATTATCCAGAAGAGGAAAAAAGAAAAAATATAAAAGAAGAAATAAGAATGTATGAATTATTTCATCAAATGAGACCCCAAAAAGAAATAACAGAAATCCAAGAAGAAAGATCTTATCAAAAGAGTTATCATTAAATTATTCTATGAAGAGAAAACGTTATGGAAAACTTAGATTTAACAATTAATGGATTAGAAAATATTAAAAAG
>CAMNRN010000096.1 GCA_946553095.1 uncultured Mycoplasmatota bacterium | reverse complement strand
TTTTTTCAAATTTTAAAGTTTTTTTTCAAAATCTTTTACTTTGTCAACAGTCTGAGAGAATTAAAAACGCTTTAATTCTCTTTTTAGTTCACTTTCAAAATCCTTTACATGAGCATGTAAATTTATCCCTTTTCCTACTAATTCTCGGTAATATTCATCTAAATCAAGAGCTTTAATACTAAGAATTTGTCTTAAAAGATAGAAAGCTTTCTCGGGATCATTTCTATAAACATCCATAAGTTCAATAACTACCAAAAAAGACACAACATACTGTAAGTTGCAAGATGCTTGAGTATTAAGACTGTACATTAAATCTTTTATTGAAATTCCCGCTATTCTCGCACAATGTTTTATTCTTCCATTAGAATTAAGTTCCTCGATATCCCAATTTTGAAATAACTTTAATAAAGTTCCTAAATCATACATATTATTTAGTAATGATTTATGATCTATTAATTTTGATTCTAAAGCCATCTTGCTAAAAGTAGAATCTTTTATAAAGTGATCATAAGCAACGCTTTCCATAAACATTGACACAATTTCCCAGAAAGGCAAAAGTTCCATAGAAGCTTGATTATAATAATTAGTTTGAAAATGAATCGCATGTCCATATTCGTGAATTAAAACAATAATATCTAAAAATATATGGTTCCATGATATATCAATAAAAGATTCTTTAAAATATCCAACATGATAAGTAGCTCCTTCAACATTTTTAGAAGGCGTAAAACGCACGTGATTATATCTTTGGTTAAAATCTTTCAAGAAAGTTAAGAAAAACTCACCTCCAATTTGATTTTTGTAAAAATCATGTACTATTCCTAACAATTCATCTTGTGTAAGCATAAGTCTCTGGGGTCTTAGTTTAAATGATAATTTACTTTCTATAGTATCAGCTACTTCTAAACAATCTCTCCATAAAAAACTATAATAAGAAAGTAGTTCATGTTCTGCTGCAACGGCATCTACCATTGAAGGTGTTCCAAAATCATCGTAATCGAGAAGTAAAAAACTAATACTTGTTAATGTTTCTTCCATATCTTTTACAATTAATATTCTATCTTTAAAAGAAAGATTGCCTTTAAGCTTTCTTTGCAACATATTATATCTCTTTTTTAAATCTTTATACGACCAACTGTAATTCACTTATACCACCTAATTAAAAATATATTCTATATTATTTAGTATTGTAAGTAAAGAAAAAAAAACAATAAATTTGTAATAATCTCAACTTTGACAATTTTTACTTTGGTCTCTAAAACTTCAATATCTCTTAAACAATCAACAAATTCGGTTCTAGGGTCGATAGTTTTGAAGAAAGTCAAATAATTCTTGAGTAAATTAAGCCTTCCGGTATTTCGTTTAAATCAAACTTAAATTAGAAACGTTTTAATTCTCTTTTTAGTTCACTTTCAAAATCCTTTACATGAGCATGTAAATTTATCCCTTTTCCTACTAATTCTCGGTAATATTCATCTAAATCAAGAGCTTTAATACTAAGAATTTGTCTTAAAAGATAAAAAGCTTTCTCGGGATCATCTCTATAAACATCCATAAGTTCAATAACAACCAAAGTAATTAGATACATTATTATTAAGACTATTTTTTAAATCGAATACTGATATTCCAGTAACTCTAGCACAATGTTTTATTATTCCATTAGAACTAAGTTCATCAGCATCCCAATTTTGAAACAACTTTAATAAAATACCTAAATCATAAACATTATTTAATAAAGAATTATAATCTATTAACTTTGATTCTAAAGACATCTTACTAAATGTAGAATCTTTTATAAAGTGATCATAAGCAATAACTTCCATAAACATTGATACAATTTCCCAAAAAGGCCAAAGTGACATAGAAATTTGATTATAATAGTTAGTTTGAAAATGAATCGCATGTCCATATTCATGTATTAAAGCAATAATATCTAAAAATCTATGTCTCCAAGATATATCAATAAAAGATTCTTTAAAATACCCAATATGAAAAATAATTCCCGCGGTATTTTTTGGCTGTGTAAAACGCACGTGATTATATTTTTGATTAAAGTCTTTTAAAAAAGTTAGAAAAAAATCTCCTCCAATTTGATTTTTATAAAAATCATGTACTTATTCCTAATAACTCATCTTGAGTAAGTATAAGTTTTTGTGAACTTAGTTTCATTGATATTTTTCTTTCGATAGAATCAGCCATCTTTATACAATCATTCCATAAAAAATTGTAACGAGAAAGTAATTCACGTTCAGCAGCAATCATATCTACCATCGTAGGAGTTTCACTCAAATCTTTATCAGGAACTAAAAACCTAATGCTTTTTAATATTTCTTTCATATCAGTTATGATTAATATTCTATCTTCAAAAGAAAGATTACCTTGAAACTTTCTTTCTAATAAATTATATCTTTTCTTTAAATCTTTATATGCCCAACTGTATTTCAACTGTATCACCCAAATATATAAAAATATATTCTATATCATTCAGCGGTCTTAGTAAAGAAAAAACTTTAAAATTATTAATAAATTTGTTATAATCTTGAGTTTTACAGTAAAAATGAGCAAACCTAGATAAACAAAGGGATT
>CAMNRN010000095.1 GCA_946553095.1 uncultured Mycoplasmatota bacterium | reverse complement strand
TCGAGGTAATGAATTTAAAAATTTTGTTGCAAAGTTATAAATAAAAGGGTATAATACTTAATATGATTAAAATAAGGGGCTGATAGTATGAATGGACAAAATCTAAATCCAACAAATAATGGACAATCACCAATAAATGGGGGACAAAATCCAGTAATGGGAGGGCAAACACCTCCGCTAGAAAATTTAAATCAAGTTAACATAACGCCAGAAAACCAATCAACGATGGGAGTAAATCCTGAACCTAATATAGTAACACCTATGCCAACAAATGAGCCAACTATGATGAATGATATCTCAAGTAATCCAAATACATTTAATCCAACAACACCTGAAAGTCTTGGGGTACCAAACGCTCCAATCAATAATATGGAAAGTCAAACAATAGCTACCGATAATATCACATTAGGAAGTCCTATTCCAATGGAAGCGCCGACTGAACCTGTGAATTTTATTGATAATCCAATGCCACAAACACCTAGTAATGCCGAACCGACTGTAGTAAGTCCAACTGGAGAGCCGGTAAACTTTGATAATATGCCAAGTGCGCCAACAGTAGATCCTAACGCTAGCAACAATGCTAATGGAGTCGTAGGCTTAGATCCGATGTTAAATACCAATATCAATGGATTTGTTGAACCAAATAAAGTTGAAAATATAGGAGCCATGCCACCTAAAAATGATGAGCCAAAAGGCAAAAAACCAAATAAAATTGTCTTTATTATATTGGTTCTTGCTTTAATCGCTGGTGTTGCATATGGAGTGTACTATTATTTATCTGTAAGTAAAACTAAAGTTACTGTAACGCCAAAAGAAAATATTGAAATATCTATAAATGAAAAGCTATCAAGTGATCCTGGAGATTATGCTTTAATAAAAGGGACAGATAGTTCAAATTGTACACGCAATGTCGATAATGTAAATACTAGTAAGCCAGGAGTTTATGAATATACAGTTACATGTAATGGTAAAGATTACAAAGGAAAAATAACGGTTAAAGATATGGAAGGACCAGAATTAGCTGTTAAAATTGTTTATACAACAGTAAATAACACCGTTGACGTAAATAGTTTCGTTACAAAGTGTGAAGATCCTTCTGGATGTGTAGCTAGTTTTGTAGATCCGGCTACAGCGACAAACTATATGAATACAGCTGGTGGTCCATATGATATCGACATCATTGCCAAAGACAGTTTAGATAATACCACAAAAGCCAAAGCCATTTTATACGTTGTTCCATATGATATTCAAATTACGATGGTATTTGATGCTCCGAGTGAAAAGATAGGAAATGTTACTAAAACAGTTAGTGATAAATTAAAATTTGGTTATAATGAAACGATTGTATATTTAAATGCTGGTCGTCGTGAATATAAATATGTCTTTAGTAATAAACAAGAATATGAGGCTGCTGTTGGTGATAAAAAATCGGAAATGACTTATGATAACATGACAGGATTAGCATTCTATGACGATGAAAATCTAACTTTAACAATTTCTACAAATTTAGATCAAAATACTTTAAATAGTGAAGCATCAGGAGCTTTTCCAACTGCCTTTAATGATATAAGAACGCTTTATGAAAATAAAGGATATGAAGCTAGATCAATAGAAGAATAAAAGATGGACAAAAACATCTTTTTTTCAAACAAAATAGGTGAAAATAATGGATAGGAAAAAAAAATTATTAATTCTTATAGTGGGTATTTTAACATTTACTTTTATATTTACTTTTTATAAAATATTTTCTTTTGAAAATAAAGATGGTTCTGATAAAACCAGTGCATATTATCCATATATTGATGAACATTTAATTAATAAATTATATGGTTATCTTCCAATTGATGCCTTAGATCGACCAACTGTATATGCAACATTTTATACAAAATACTCGAATTTATCTCAAGATGTTGTTCTATCAATGATATATAATTATATCCTAAACAACGACTATTTTGAATTATTGACTTTATCTAAAGATGAAATAGCCAAAGAAATTGCCGATGAAAATATAGTCCCATTATATAAAATAAAATTAGAAGCATTTGATCGAGGGGGTAAGATTGTCTTTGGCAGTAATGCTGAGATTCCTCGACGTAATTTTTCTATAAATGGTCGCATAAAAGCTACCTATGTTGAAGGATTTGGTTATTATATCTATGAAATAGAGAATTCTACATATGAAATGGACTATATATCACAAAATAGTTATGACAAGTATTTAGTTACAAATAATAATGATACAATTATCATATATGATTACTTTCTAAAATGTGATCGAGAAAACTATACCTGTTACAATGATGAAAAAAGAAAAGAACCAAATTCTATTATAAAAAATATCAATGGACAGGTAAACTTAAAAGATCAAACAGCATATGCTCAAAGTTATAAGCACACATTTAAATTTGAAAATGGTACCTACTATTGGTATAGTAGTGAATCAATCGATTGATATAATTTCATATAATAAAAAATAATGTCCTTTTTTAGGGTGTTTCTTCTAGTTTTGTCGGGGATTTGTCGGATATCAAGACAAGTCTTTTTTTGTGTGTATAATAGGTAGCTAGTTGTTCGAATAACTAATGAAAGGAAAAAGGTTATG
>CAMNRN010000094.1 GCA_946553095.1 uncultured Mycoplasmatota bacterium | reverse complement strand
CGAGCAAACCTTGGTCCAACCTAGGTTTGCTCAATTTTGCTGCAAAACTAAAGATCATAGCACATTTTTTTTAATCTTACAATCCAGAAAAAAACAAGCCTTAATTAGACTTGTTAGAGTTGTCAGGCTTGTTCCTTCTTCTTTGCAAGGAATAATTCGTATTCAAATTTAGTGATAACGAAAATAAAATCTTTTGATGGCTTTTAATTAAACCGAGATTTTCATCACCATCAAGTTTCCTTAAATAATCATCAATTTCTTCTTGATGAAGAAGTGTTCTTTTAATCATTTTATCAAAACCAGTTCTCGCTAGGCCTCCACCAATAATGACAAATAAATTATCTCTAGCTTCTACAAAAAATACACAAACGCTTCCATTAGAAACGTAATACAAAGGATACGCTAATTTATCTTGTTCTAATACTCTTTTAAAAAATCTTTTGTTCTTCGAATTAATTTTATAATCGAAAAGAGCTTTAAATCGCATTAAAAGTCCCTTATCGACAAATTCCATATCTTCCAAAAACCAAGTATGATCAGCTCCACCTAAGAAAAGAATACAATCATTATCATCACTAGCTCTACCTTCTAAAACCGCATCAGTACAGAACTCGCCATCAAAAGTAGGCTCACTAAATAAACTAAGAATATATCTCCTCTCGGCATCATCAATAAGACATTTATCAAGCAAACTTAAAAAATTAGGCATTTCCTCATCACTTGGTCTACGAATTAGTCGGTAATTAGAGTAGTATCTTCCAAGCTCTCTTCTATAAGGATTCTCTAAAACTTCTACTTCACTAACCTCCGTTGTCTTTTCTTCCAAAACCTGTCCATCATTTATTTTCACTACCATCGCAGCCAAACTTTTAAAATCTTGCCACAAATCTTCATAATCCATTTCCAGTAATAACGCAAATTTCATCTCTATTTCTTGAGTAAGCACATCTATTTTAAAACTACCATCTTTATTAAACATATGATCCCAATAAACATCCATATCTTCCTCGCATAAATACCTATATCTCTTAACCGAAGAAAAACGATTAATAGCATGGGCAAACATCCCAAAAAGTTGCATTGAATCTTTCCCAAAATCGCTAAACTTTAAAACTTCTAAAACTTTCGCCAAAGGACAAGGCTTCTTAGCTTCCTCACTATCAAAAGACTCAATCATATAGCCAATTTCTTTATCGATATAAAGCAAAAAATCTCGCCGTTTTTGTAATCTATATAAAGCATACTTCCATTCCAAAACTTGATTTTTACTTCCTATCTTTTTTAAAAAGTTTTGGTTCTCAACTTGCATTATACTATCATAAAAATACGCTATTTCATTATCCAAAAATCCCATTTCTGATTTTATATCTAATCGTTTATTCTTTAATCTCATTTTAATTGCTGCACTATTCATTTTTCATCTGACCTCTCTTTTCCTTTAATCAAAATTTTACATCATACTTTACAACAATTTCAATAAATTTTCAATACAAAACTAATTTTCTAAAAAAACTTTTCCCTTATTAAATAAATTACTTCCTGATTCTCCTATAAACGAAACTGCTTTTTAGCATAAAAAGTAAGTTCATCTTTATCTTCGATCATCTCATGATAATTATCTTCTCAACATAGTCTCTTTATATCCTGGCATTTTCTTTTCAATTTTCTCATCAATAACAGCTGCATTTTCAAGAACCTTCTTTTTTCCTACCAAACCTGCTAATAAAAATCAATAGTTTTTTACAACTTTTTAAAATTTATATATTGGAGCAAGCTAACGCAGGCCTATTGCTAGGTCTTTTTTTGACATTTTAAGAAATAGAAATCACCATATTTCTAATTGTTTATATTTCTTTTTTACTTTTCAAAAACTTGTTTAATACTGCTATTTTTGCTACATTCTTTAATTTAATCCTATCTCAACTTGCTTAATCGAATATATTATGTGAAGGTGGGATTTCACTTTTTTATGACGAGAACTTTATCTCTAAAAGACTTTCGTTATCCAATCACTTCAATCATAATAAAAAGAAGTGTAATATTCAATCACATTTCTGTAATTAATTATTACACTTTTGTAGTACCAAAAAGACTTAAAATAAGCCTATCTTATCCGATATGGATCTGTCATACTTCCAGATCCACTTGCTAGTTCTACGTTTGAAGCAAGACTAAAGGACGGGCGCACCGCACCATTGCTATACACGTAGCTATTGTCCGCGCTCCCACTCGCATACACATTGAACGCAGCGTTCGAATTGTCCGTATACGGCGATATTGTCCATTCATAATGTCCCATATGCATCCAGTTTTCATTTATTGCTGATCTATAATCTCTTGTTTCTCCTCCACTTGTACTATCATACCCTTTTTTTGTCCAATGTGTTGGTAGTGCTCCATAGTAATAATCACTTACATACATTAATCCTATCTTTGCTTCGTATGTTTTATTTATCTTATTTGCTCCTACTTCATAATCATATGCCCTCTTGGCATTTGATTCCACCCCATTAGCACGGCTCATTCCTCCCACATTCCATGTTGTTGTTGCTATTTTGTCTGTCCATGTTGCTCCCAGATTATTTAAGTATGTCCCATTTAGATTGACTGTATTTAATCTACTTTCA
>CAMNRN010000093.1 GCA_946553095.1 uncultured Mycoplasmatota bacterium | reverse complement strand
AAAAAGTAAAATAGAAATAGTTGTAATAAACTATTTTTTATGTTAATATACATAGTCATTGTGGGGGAAAATTCATGACAAAATTAAAGGAATTATTTGGAGATACTTTTATACTTTATTCAGTGTATGATGAAGAGTCTGCTTATTCTTATGAAATTTTTCAAAATATTTTTTCGATGTCGTTGTTAAGAAAATCTATGGTTTATAAAAATCCTTCGGTACTGTTTTTGAATGAAATTATTTGTTTTTTTCAGAAATTATCTTCTTATAAAGAAAATCGACCTATTTGTTATATTTGCGATACGCAAAGTATTACATTATATTGTTTACGATTGATGGAAAAACAAGGGATAGTATCTATTGTCGGTTTAGAAGATTCAGAGTATGATGAATTGGGTTTAGCGTATTATTCGCTTGGGAATACACCTAATAAAGATCATTGGAAGATGTATAGAATAAAGTTTGTTAAAATTCGATCTTTAACAATGGATGATGTAGAATATATTAGAAAAATTATGAGATTTTTAAAAGTTAATGAAGAAGATTTATATTTAGAAAGTCAGAATGGTTTATTAAAGTGTACAATTTCTCCAAAAAATAGGATGAAAGTAGATTTATTTAATTTAAGTAGTCAATTAAAGATATATCAAAGTTGTTTTAGGCATGAGAATTCGGATGAAAATATGTTAAATTTAAAAAGAAAATGGAAAAAATAACTTTATGTCAAATAATTGACTTAGGCTTGTAATGAAAGATAAATTTCATTATAATAAAATTAGGGTGAAGAAAGGATGAATTATAAATATACATCTCGTAGTGTTGAAGATACTTTACGAGTAGCAGAAAATATAGAAAGTGAAAAATTTCCAAATATGGTTATTTGCTTAGAAGGGGATTTAGGGTGTGGTAAAACGGTCTTTACAAAAGGTTTTGCCAGTGCTTTAGGGATTGAAGAAACAATAACTAGTCCTACTTTTACGATTATTAAGGAATATATGAATGGAGAATTACCACTTTATCATATGGATGTTTATAGAATGGAGTCTACAGAGGAAGATATTGGTGTAGAGGACTATTATAATAAAGGAGGAATTACCATCATAGAATGGGCTGATTTAATTGAATCAAGACTTCCTTCGGAAAGATTAGTTATTAAGTTTAAAGTTATAGATGAGGATACAAGGGTTTTGGTGTTTGAACCATATGGGGAACAATATGAAGAACTTTGTAATGCCGTGTTATAATGAAAACTTTGTTTATTGATACTCATTATAGGGATATTATTATAGTTTTACTTGAAAATGGAAAAGTTGTTGATAAAGAAGAAGTTATTAACAAAAAAAATAATAGTGAATATATTTTTCCAACAATTATAAAAGTAATAGCTGGTATTTTACTTGATGAAATAATTGTTGTAAATGGGCCAGGTTCTTTTACAGGAGTTCGTCTTGGTGTAACAATTGCTAAGACTCTCGCATATACCTTAAATATCCCAATTAAGTGTGTTTCTAGCCTTCAAAGTGTAGCGGTTAGTACAAATGCTTTAAAAGTTGCTTTAAGTGATGAAAATGGCTATTATGTAGGTCTTTTTGCTAGTGATTATAAATTAGTAGAAGATTATACATATGTAGATAGTGAGACATTTAAAAATATGAATCATGATAATAGTTATGAAACTAATTATAGTTTAGATATGGAAAAGATTTATGATTTTGTTAAAAATAATGTTTCTCAAGAGAATGTACATGGAGTTAAACCTATTTATGTTAAAAAAATTGGAGCTTTAAAGTGATAAAAAAAGCGAGTATTAGTGATGTTATACAAATAAATTTTTTGGGGAGTACTTTACACAATAATTTTAGTAGATTGTTTCATTTAGAAACTGAAATAGATAATCCTGATGGGATTGTTTTAGTTTACAAAGAAAATGAGACTGTTTTAGGGTATTTATATGCAGTAGATACGATAGATAATGTTGATTTATTAAGCATTGTGGTTTTAAAGGATTATCAAAATAAACATATTGGTAGTGATTTGTTGAAATTTTTGTTGGATAATTATTGTCATGATAAAAGTGTTACTTTAGAAGTTGATGTTAATAATACTAAAGCAATCGAGTTTTATAAGAAATTTAATTTTGTTGTTATTTATACAAGAAAAGGTTATTATAATGGCGTTGATGCGTATTTAATGAGGAGGAATTAGTGATGAAAGATATTTATATACTTGCAATAGAGACTTCATGTGATGAAACTAGTATGGCAATTGTTAAAAATGGCCGAGATATCGTAAGTCTGACGGTCTTAACTCAAATGCAAGTTCATGCAAATTTTGGCGGAGTTGTTCCTGAGATTGCTTCTAGAATGCATACAGAAAACATCACAATGGTTTTAGAAGACACACTAAAAAAGGCTAAGATGCAAGTTAGTGATGTTGATGCTATTGCTGTGACTTATAAACCAGGACTTCTCGGTTCTTTACTTGTTGGGATAGAATTTGCCAAGACTCTTGCTTTTGTTTATAAAAAACCTTTAATTAAAGTTAATCATTTAATTGGGCATATTTATGCTAATGCGATCAATAATGAACTTAAATTTCCGATTCTTTCTTTAGTTGTTAGTGGTGGTCATACTGAACTTGTTGTTATGGAAGATGATTATAAGTTTAAATTGCTCGGAGCTACTTTAGATGATGCTATAGGTGAGGCTTATGATAAAGTTGCAAGAGTATTAGATATTCCTTATCCTGGTGGACCTGGGATCGATAAACTAGCTTTAGAGGGAAAAGTTTCTTATGATTTACCTAGACCTGTGATGGATAATTCTTATAATTTTAGTTATAGTGGACTTAAAAGTCATATTATTAATGTCGTTCATAATCATAAACAAAAAAATGAAGAAATAAGAAGAGCGGATTTAGCTGCTAGTTTTCAGTATGTGGCTGTTGATGAGTTAAAAAGAAAGCTAGAGTTAGCATTAAAAAATACTGGTATCAAGAATGTAATTGTAGCAGGTGGAGTATCTGCTAATAAGTATTTGCGAAAAGAAATAGCTAGTGTCTGTGAAGAATATCATGCTAACTTATCTATTCCAGAGATTATTTATTGCACGGATAACGCAGCAATGATAGGTGCAGCTGCATACCCTTTGTATCAAAGAGGTGAATTTGCAGATTTTGATTTGAATGCCGAAAGTCGTTACAGTTCAGATAGAGAACACTAAAAAATGCAGGTAGAATAGTTTCTATCT
>CAMNRN010000092.1 GCA_946553095.1 uncultured Mycoplasmatota bacterium | reverse complement strand
AACAAAGGCTTAGGGAGATTTTGCTTTCGAAAAAGTGTTTAAGTTAGGATTATACCCTTTTATTTATAACTTTGCAACAAAATTTTTAAATTCATTACCTCGATCTTCAAATTTTTGATATTGATCTTGTGAGGCACTCGCTGTTGATAATAATACAACATCACCACTTTTCATATATGTAACAATTTCTTCTAAAGCAGATTTTAACGTATAACATTCATGACAAGAGATTTTTCTTTCATCAGCATACGCTTTAACTCTTTTTGTTACTGTCCCTATTGCAAATATTTCTTTTACATACCCTAGATAATCATTTAATTCGTTAAAGTCTTGATTTCTTTCCATTCCACCTAAAATAAGTAAAATTGGTTTCTTAAATGTTTTTAAGGCTGTGATTGTAGCCGTAGGATTGGTCGCTTTTGAATCGTTATAAAACAAGACATCATTGACATTTCTGACATATTCTAAGCGATGTTCAACGCCTCCAAATTCTTGGAAAAAGTCCTTGATTATTTTTTCGTCTAAGCCAAAGCGTTCAACCACTAAAAGGGCAGATAAAATATTTTCATAGTTATGAATCCCTTTTAATTTTATATCACAAAGATCTAAGATTCTTTTTTGGTGGATGTATATTCCTGTTTCATCAAAATAGATATCATTATCATTAAAATATATTTTCTGAGATAAAATACTTTCAGTTATTTCTAAACTATCTCGGTCTTTTTTATTAATAATTGCAATGCTATTTCCACTATGATGATTAAATATATTTTTTTTAGTATTTTTATAATGATCATATGTACCATGGTAATCTAGGTGTGTAGGACAAACATTAGTTAAGACACTTATGTCAGTTTTAAAATCCTGAAAATCGACAAGCTGATGATCGGAAATCTCCAACAAAAGAATGCTTTTTGATTCTACTTTTGAAACGAGTTCCGCTAATGGCGTGCCAATATTTCCTCCAAGTACTACATTTTTTTTCATTCTTTTTAAAAGTTCATAGATGATTGTCGTCGTCGTTGTCTTGCCGTTTGATCCAGTAACACCAATAATCGTAATATCTTCTGGTAGAAAGTGATATGCTATTTCCATTTCATTTTCCAAACGAATTTTTTTACTATTTATTTTTGTTACAAGCTCACTTGTATACATAATTGCTGGATTTTTAACAATTAAATCCCATGATTCATTTATTAATGATACTTGATTTTCACCTATAACAAGCTTTATTCCTAAATTTTCCAACTCTCTTCGGTCATCTTCTTTTAATTCTTTTATATCTGACAATGTTATATCATTGTTTCGACCAGCAAGCAGTTTGCATATTGCAATACCACTTTTAGCTGCTCCCAAAACTAATATTTTTTTGTTTTCGTACATATTTTTTTCACCCATTTTATTATATGTCCCTTGTAAAAAAAAAGCAAATAAAAAAAAGGGAATACTCCCTAGCTAACGCGGTATGGATTATCTTTACTTCCGGATCCACCCACTAATTCTACGTTTGGAACTAAATTGAATGTTGGTCGCACTGCACGATTGTAGCCCACGTTGTTATAGTCAATATACCCATACATGGTAACGCAGAACGCATTAATCGTACCGTTTGTATACGGAGATATTGTCCATTCATAATATCCCATATACATCCAATTATCATTCACGGATGTTCTATAATCGCTTGTTTCTCCTCCACTTTTTCCGTCGTATCCTGATTTTGCCCAGTGTGTTGGTAGAGCTCCATAGTAATAATCACTTACATACATTAGTCCTATCTTTGCTTCGTATGTTGTATTTATCTTATTTACTCCTACTTCATAATTGTATGCTACCTTTGCATTGCTTTGTATTCCATTAGCCAAACTCACTCCCCCTACATTCCATGTTGTTGTTGCAATTTTGTCGGCCCATGTTGCTCCCAGATTATTTAAGTATGTTCCATTTAGATTGGTCGTATTTAACCTACTTTCATTCCAATTGTTTTTTGAATAGCTTGCATTTGCTCTATTCCAGTAATATGCACTTATCTTACTTTGGCTTCCTTTGTAATATATTGCATCTGGATCTCCTTCTCCATAATAATCTCCACTAGTTCCAAGTTGATCCTTCGTCGCATAATCATATTTGATTAACTTGACTTGATTATCAAACACTCCGATTATTCGATATAGATTATCATTTGGGCAATTTTCTGCATCTGTTCCAAAGCATACGAAATTATTGACTGCATCATGGCTTCCTGCATATCTGTATGAATTATCTCCAGCTCCGTTTTCTAATTTTTCGTTATGATAATAAATTGATCTATCTAATGTATAGTTTTCTTTAATACACTCTGCCATATTTTCATTTTGGCACACATCTGCTATCGTCAGTATAATTTCTTCTTGTTGAATTTTTAGTTGAGCATTAAATTGTTTTCCAGTATTCTCTTGTTGATTTGTATCTAGATTCACAAATACTATCCCCACTTGCCATTCTTCTTCTGTTTTATGCTCAGTATTACTTTCTAGTACTTCAATTAATTTATTATCTGCAATTGTTACTAATCCTTTTTTAGTTGTTATATCAAATCCTGATGTTTCACCTACTGTTACATAATTTAATCCTTCTAAATTTGTAAGTACTGTTCCATCTGGTTTTGTTATTTGTAAAAGCACTTCTGGCGTTCTTTCTTCAGTTGTATATACAAACTCATTTTTTCCAACAAGTAAATACAAATAATAATTATAGCTTGTGGCATTTGTTTTGTTGTTGGCAATTAGTGTTGCCTTAGCTGTTGCAATGTCACTTTGATTACCTGCTCCTTCGCCAAAATTTTCTTGCGTGATATTTAAACTTAGATCTTTGCCTACTTCGAATTTTAAACTATCTGTAGTATTAGCTGTAACATTGATGTTGGCACTTGCTCCTAGTCCTGTTTGTGCTTGAAAGTAAGCGTATGTCGCTCCAAAAACTAAGATTATTAATGTAAATAGTGTTATAACTAACAACACATTTTTCCTTTTATTCTCCATTGTTTTCCCTACTTTCAAACTACCCTAAATTAATTATACTGGTTATATAACCACCTGTCAATTAACTAGTACTTAGTTTTTACAAATAGGAATTTTCTTATACATGATGTTTGAATGAAGGGTTTTCTACATCAATGTATTTATGACTTTTTTACTAAGTCCAGTTGCTTTAGCTATAATGTTTATTGGTACTTGTAAAGCCAGTAAATTCTTGGCTGTTTTTATTTTTTCTTGTTCCATGCCAATCTTAGTTCCTTCTTCTTTTCCTTCAAGCTTTATCGTCTTTTCAATTAGTCTTCGTTCTCTTTCATCTTCTACTTCTTTATCAAA
>CAMNRN010000091.1 GCA_946553095.1 uncultured Mycoplasmatota bacterium | reverse complement strand
AAATACCCACCAAAATAATCTTTTTTTGCTTTTTCTTACTTTTTTCCTTTAATAATTTCTTATCTTCTTCACTTAAACTAGTAAACTCTTTGTTATCCTGATTTTTTTCTTTATCAAGCATCAATCCTAAAAAGTAAATAATTATAGTACTTAAAAACAAATAAACAATTAACCATCCACTTGATAAAAAATAAAAAACAACACTACCAAATAAAAGAATAATCCATCTTATTTTTAAAGGAAAAATATAATACAAAACCAAAAGAATTAATACAAGAAAAAAATAAGAAAAAGATAAAATACTCATATTAACTATTTTTTATCCTCTCTATTGCTTCATATAAACTTTGAACCGTTTGAAAATTTTCTGGAGTAATATCTGCAACAGAAAAATCAATATCAAAAGCTTCATTAATATTAGCAATAATTGAAATCATATCAAAAGAATCAATTAACCCTTCCGAAATCATATCTTTACTATTTTTAAAATCCACTCCTGGTTTTACAGTTTCTAAAACTTCTAATAATTTATCCATTTTTACCTCCCATTTCTCTTAATTTTACTCTATCTATCTTCCCATTGGCATTAATAGGCATAAACTCCAATCGTATAACTTCATTAGGCACCATATAATTTAATAATTTTTCTCGAGCATAACCCAAAACTTCTTCCTCTGTTAAACTTTTTGATTGATAAAAAAGAATGATTTTATCACTATCATTATCATAAACCGTTGCACAGGATAATATACCCTCTAATGAAAAAATATTACTTTCAATTTCTCCTAACTCTATTCGATATCCCATATGTTTAATTTGAAAATCTTTTCTTCCCAAATATACCAATTCTTTATATTCATTTAACTTAACTAAATCTCCAGTTTTATAAATAATCTCTGGATAGTTTTTATTCAAAGGATTTTGAACAAAGCATTCTTTAGTCTTTTCTTCATTATTATAATAACCTAGTCCTACAAAAGACCCTCGCACACATAATTCTCCAACTTCTCCACAAGAAGCCTCTGTACCATCTTCTTTTATAACCAGAATATTGCAATTAGCAAAAGATATTCCAATTGGAAGTGAATCACTATCCAAAAATTCTCGATTAACAATATAATAAGTAGCTGTATCAGTAATTTCTGTTGGTCCAAATAAATTAGCATAAAGAACGGTTGGAAGATGCCCTCGCCAGTAGTTTAAGTATTTAACAGGCATAACTTCTCCAGCAAAAAGTACTGTTTTTAAGTATTCTGGTTTCATTTTATCAAATACATCAAAATTACTTAAAATCCCCAGCGCTGAAGGTACCCAATAAATAGTATTAATTTTATATGTATTTAGAAATTCAACTAATTTAATCGGGAATGAAAAATACATCTTAGGAATAATACAAAATGTTGCTCCACTTAAAATAGTTGCAAAAACATCTAATATTGACATACTAAAATAAAATGGAGTTTGACTACCAAATATAGTTGTTTCATCAATATGAAAAGTATTTACAATATCATTTGCATAACTAATAACTGATCTGTGCGAAATCACTGACCCCTTCGGTACCCCAGTAGATCCAGATGTAAAAAGCACATACAAAGGATCAGTGTCAATCATTTTATCAGCTACTTCTTTTAAAGAAAAATCATTTTGTTCAGTTTGTTCCATTTCTTCTATTTTATAAATAGGCAAATTATAAGTTGAACACTGTTCTAAATTTTTTTCATTTGTAATAATTCCATCAGCATCTAAAGTTTCCAAAATTAAACGAATTCGTTCTTTAGGACTAGTTACATCAACTACAGTATATAAAACCCCAGCTAAAGCACACATAAACATTGCTTCCAAAGCATAAATGCTTTTATCAATAAAAATTACTATCTTTTTAGGAGATTTTTCCTGTATTAAAAAACTAGCACCATTATTCACTAATTGATAAAATTCTTTATACGTCACTTCCCGATTAGTTTCCAAAAAGGCAATTTTATCTGCATACTTCTTTGTCGTATTTTCTAATACATCTTTAATACATTTAAACATAACTTGACTCCCATATTTTTCATTAAATTAATTATATCACCGTCAAAAAAAGAGGTCAAATTATAACCTATTTTCTTGTAAATAATCTGTAAAACATGGAATTTCATCCCCGAGAATTGTCATCTCTCCATGACCAGGATAAACTTTTGTATCTGTGGGGTATTCACTTATGAGTTCTAGGCTTTTTTCCATATCATTAATATCTCCAGTTGGAAGATCAACTCGTCCAATCGTTTTCTCAAATAAAAAATCTCCTGAAAACAAAATATGTTCATTCTCAAAATAAAAAGAAAGAGAATCTTTAGTATGCCCTGGAGTCTCAATAATTTGCATATCATTAAAACACGGTTCATTCAAAACATTAATATTAAAGTGATTTAACACAGCATCTAAAGCCCCTACATGGTCAAAATGCCGATGTGTAAGCATAACTCCAAGTATTTGTTTTCCCCTACAAGCCTCGATAATCCTCTCAGCTTCATCACCAGGATCAATAATAATACTTTTTCCATTAATAGTTACAATATAACAATTTTCTTTTAAAAAACCTACAACTATTCTTTCAATTTGCACAATAACCACTATCTTTCTTTATTATTTAATTATATCAATTTTTCTAATTCAAAAAACAAATCATTCTCATTTATTAAATTATTCGATATGGATTTTCTTTACTTCCAATTCCACTTGCTAGTTCTACGCTTGAAGCAAGACTAAAGGACGGGCGCACCGCATAGTTGCTATACACGTAGTTAATGTTCGCGTCCCCAATCGCATTCACATAGAACGCACGGTTCGTATAGTCCGCAGACGGCGATATTGTCCATTCCCAGTGTCCCATATACATCCAGTTTTCATTTATTGCTGATCTATAATCTTTTGTTGAATCACTGTTATATCCTGGTTTTGTCCAATGTGTTGGTAGTGCTCCATAGTAATAATCACTTACATACATTAATCCTATCTTTGCTTCATATGTTTTATTTATCTTATTTGCTCCTACTTCATAATCGTATGCCGTCTTGGCATTTGAGTCTCTTAAATTAGCTATCGTTCCTCCACCAACGTTCCATGTCGTTGTTGCTATTTTTTCTGTCCATGTTGTTCCCAGATTATTTAAGTATGTCCCATTTAGATTGACTGTATTTAATCTACTTTCATTCCAGTTATTTTTTGAACTAGTTCCATTTACATTATTCCAATAATATGTACTTACTTTACTTTGGCTTCCTTTGTAATATGTTGTATCTGGATTTATTTCTCCATAATAATCCCCACCTGTCCCTAATTGTTCTTTTGTTGCATAATCATATTTTATTAGTT
>CAMNRN010000090.1 GCA_946553095.1 uncultured Mycoplasmatota bacterium | reverse complement strand
ATTGAAAAAGAGTCATTTCTTATTTTTTGACTCTTTTCCATCTGAACTGTAACTATAATATTATTAGAAAGAGAACAAAGTTCGTAACTTGTATGTGATTCGCTCCAAAGTGAAATACGCTCGAACTTTTCGAGTTTTGATAGATAACTAATTCATAATTTGGATTAGTTTTTTTGTATTTAAAACTATCCTACTTTAAAAGAAAGGATGGGAATTATGGTAAAAATTATTAAGGAAGAAATACCTATTGAAGAATCTTTAAAAAGGAAACTAGAGTTTATTTGTGAATTTGCTAAAACTACACCACCTATTATAAATGGTAATGTTCGTAAAATAGATAAAACGAACCTAGTGTATACCAAATGACACACAATAATAAAATCTATGATTTGCTTTATTTTAAAGGAATTATTGAAGATTATAATATAAAATTAGAATCTATAAAAAATGAAAAAGTAAATGATGAAAACTTAAAAATAGTTGTATCAGTAATAAAATAAATAAAATTGGTTGTGTTCTTAAAAATTATTGATATAAAGATTTATAAATGCAAAAACAATTAAATTAGTTTTGATAAAGTTGCAAAAGGTATGAGTAAAATCGTATCTTTTTATTTTGTATAAATTTAAAGATTGGAGGATTGATATATGAATTTAAATTATGCAATATTTAGAAGTGAACCTATTTATACTATAAATGATTTGGCACAAATAGGATCACATAACAAACGTGAGAAACAGGCATATAATTCTAATCCTGATATTAAGGTAGAATTAAGCAAAAATAATATAGACTTAAAACCTTTAGTCGAAAAATATGTTAATGGTTTTAAAATGCTTGTAAAAGATTATGAAAAAGAACACAATGAAAGAATGAAAACTGGACGTGAAGATAGAAAAAGAACTTTTAATCAAATGTTAGATAAATCTAAAAATGTTGTTGCAGATGAGCTATTATTTACTGCTACAAATGAATTTTTTAAAGATATGACAAAAGAAGATATAATTGACTGGTAATACTTGTATGGAGTTTGTTTATGAAGATTTAGGATATAAAAAAGAACAAGTTTTACATAGTGTTATTCATTTAGATGAAAAAACACCACATATTCATTGTGTTGTTGTACCACTTATTAAAAAGTTTGATAAAAGAACTAATACAGAAAGATACACTATTTCAAAAAAACAATATATTAGAGATAAAATACATCTATCTGAATTACAAGATAAATATCATAAACGATTAACTGACAAAGGTTATGATTTAGAAAGAGGCATTAAAGGTAGTGATAGAAAACATATTAAAATTAAGGACTATAAAAAGATAAATAGAAAGTTAGAACAAAATTTAAATACTAGAAATGATAGACTTGATAAAATTATGAATGAGTTAGATAAACAAATGGAAACTTCTAAAACAATTCCTTTTGATAAGAAACATATTATAGTACAAAAAGATAATTTTGATACTATGCATAAAGCTATAAACGAATCTAAAAAAGTTATGGAATTACAACCTAAAATAAATGAAGTCTTTAATGAGATAAATAATTATACAGGTAGTTATAACCTTTTAGAAAAAGATAATCAAAAATATCAAAGAGAGATTAGATCATTAAAAACTAGAAATAGTAACTTATTACAAGAGAATAATAAGTTAAGAACCTATATAGACACTATTTTAGAGGTTATAAAGAAGTTTTTTAGAAAACTATTACAAATTGGTAATGAACCTATAAAAGAAGCCACTACAACTGAAATAAAAGAATATTATGATAATCAAGATTTCAATTCTAATGACATTTACGAAATAGCAGAAAATACAACAAAAGAAGATGAATTATTTGATTATGCAAAAATACCTAGTTATTTAAAATCTAACAATATAAATTCTAAGGAGAAAGACAAAGATGATTTTGAAATAAGTATTTAGTGGTTAGATGATTTGGTAATTGATTTTTGACTGTTTTTATGGTATAGTATGTACTAACTCAAAGGGGGACTAAAAATGAAAAAGAAAACGATAAGAGGTATGGCATTGGGTTTAGCAGCAACCTCAATTATTGCTACAACTTCAGGATGTAGTAAAAAAGAGGTCTCAATTCCTAAAACTGCATCAATTGTTAGTGAAGATGCTGACAATGTCTATGAAGATTATACTTATTATACAGGTGGAACCTATGTATATAGGGGTCAAGAGTATAAAGAAGCACATGATCCAAGTAGTGAGTATGTTGTAAATGAGTATACAGGTATTTCATATGAAGATGGATTAAATACAAGTTCATTATTTTTTGTTAGGATTAATGGCAAAATATATTTAGCGACAAAACTAGTAGATGTAAATGAAACCAATATAATTAGTAAATTTTATTCGATTGATACTGGAGAATTCTTAGGTCAAACACTGGATATTAATTGGTATGCTCGGGCTGCAAAAGATATAGATACATTAATTCCACCAGGTGGAGATAAAACAGTCGAATATAAGGTTTCTGTTGATAATGATTGTAAAGATATTAATTATTTTAATGGTGAGTATGGTTTAGGTAAAAATCTTTGTAAAGAAAATATTATTAGTGCTACATCATTGTTTAAAGAAGGAAAATTAACAAAAGAACAAATTGATAATCTTTTAGTTGATTCTTTACTTACTTCAAGTATAGTAGAAAAATATCTTTATTCTAGTTTTACAAGTTATTCAAGAGAAGATTATACTTTTATTCCTCTTAGGTATGCATCTTCAGGTGGGATAATAACTGATGCCTATACAGTGGGATTCAATGGTAATACCTCTACATATTTAAAAGACATGTGGCAAATTACAATAGAAGATGGTGATACTACTAGGACAATCATTGGATATAGAGCGAGTATCAATCAAAAGGATAATGGTTTTAATTATATATATGATATTGAATCTTCTAGTTATATTAATTTATCACAATTTAAAGTAATTGATAGTAAAAAAATGGTCGGTTCTATAACTGTAGAAGAAATTAGAAAAAGATTTAATAATTCTCAAAGTTTATATTATTTTGCAGATAATCTAAAATTAATTTCTACTATAAATCTTGAGGGTGATGATGTATTTGAAAAATACTATATCGTAAGTCGTGAAGAGCAATCAATCGGTGGAGTTTATAGATATGAAACGCTGGGTGATAATGAGTTCGTAGCCATTAGTGGTAATTATGATGGAACTAGCCTTTGTATAGTTAAAAACAGTTCATTAAAAATTACTCCAGTGGGTTCTTATGAAGGAATGATGATTTCTCTTGAGAAATGTTTAGAAATGAATGGGTTATCTATATATTTTAAAGATACTTATTCGGAAGAAGAATTATCAATATTGTTAACAAAACTTAGAAGTAAAGAACTCGATTTAGGAGTACCACTTAGTGAAACAACAGAAATGTATAAAAAAATAAATATAAACGATATTGTAGTTATAGATACTAATAAGGAAAGTGGAGATTCGGTTTTAGCTCAGAGTGAAAAAAGATATTATGTTTTAATTCCACATGAAAGACCTGCTAATATGGAAACAGAAAATCTAGATGTAGCATATTATGGAGTCTGTAAATAATTTTGTGTAAAGAAAAATCCTTTCTATGGTAATATAGA
>CAMNRN010000089.1 GCA_946553095.1 uncultured Mycoplasmatota bacterium | reverse complement strand
AACGTTCGTTTTTGACACAAAACCTCTTAACTATAAATTAAGAGGTTTTTCTTAGATATTTAAGTATATAAACTTGTGTTATAATCAATGTATCATAAATATCAAAAAACATGAGTTTTAAGACGATGAGAGACGCTCTTATTTGCATCGAGAATTAGATTTCGTTAATAAGTCCCCAAAAACAATTAAAAGAGGTGGTATTCAAATGGCTAAAATTGGTTATGCACGTGTATCAACACAAGATCAAAGTCTTGATGGACAGATTGATACACTTGAGGAATATGGTTGTGAACGTATCTTTAGCGAGAAAGCGAGTGGTCGCAAAACTAAACGAACAGAACTTGATAAATGCTTAGATTATTTACGTGAAGGCGATATTTTAGTTATCTATAAACTAGATCGTCTTGGCCGAACAACAAAGCAATTAATCGAGCTATCGCAATGGTTGGATGAAAACGGCATTGACTTACATATTATTGATATGAACGTATCAACGAAAGATGCAATGGGCAAGATGTTCTTTACTATGATGAGTGCATTCGCTGAACTTGAAGCTAACTTATTAAGTGAACGAACGAAAAAAGGGTTAGAAGCAGCCCGATCAAGAGGGCGAAAAGGTGGAAGACCTTCATTACCTGATCATAAGAAAAGAGAAATTAAATTCTTATACGATGAACAAAAACATACTGGCGAAGAAATTGCTAAACAAACAGGTGTAAGTCGTTCTACAGTATATAGGATGCTTAAAGATTAAACTCTATGAAAAAATATATTACTTAAGGCTCTTATAGGTGTATCTAAATCATTTTATGAACATTGATTTTATGTTGAGTTTTTGAACATATTATATACTGATATTCATAGATTTTGGATTATGAAGAAAGAGTGTACAGAAAACAGTTATTTTCTGCACACTTTATCTAAAATATGTTAATTTCCTAAAGGCTTTCTAGCTATACCTAAAGATATTTCATTTTTAATATTTAATATTATATTTCCGTAGATAATAAAATTTATGGTAACTATTTTAACAAACAAGAATTTAAAATACATGTAGTTGGTTCAATTGATGGTAAAGAATTTGTTACTAACGATAGAAAGATAAATAAAAATAAATATCAAAGTCCACAAGAAATAAATTTATCGTTTAATAAAGATTCTATTGATAAATTTGAACAATAAAACCAAGAAATAGAAAATAAAGGCAAGGAATTTATGGTTGATTATACCAACGATTTGAATCAAGCATATAAAAAATCTGACTATAAATATATTTCAAATTATATAGAAGAAGATTCTAAAGTAGCAAAGCATATGAAAAAGATGGTAGAATCAAAAGCTAAAAATAAATACAGTAATCCACAAATTTATGATATTAGTAAAGATAAGGACAAGTTACAAATTATTCTAACTAAAAAAGTTAACAACAATAAAATTCAATCTAAGTATTCTATAAAGTACAACAAAGATACTAAGGACTTTAAAATAATTGAATATAGTGATATATAAAGCATGTATTTTCACATTGGGATAGTGAATTTGGAATTTACGAAATATCGTGTTATTATTGAATTGTATAAAGAAAGGGTAACATGCTCTAACATGTTACCCAATGAGCCCGTTCGAAAGACGGTAGCCTTTCAGTAAATTAAAAATAACCATTCTACCTACTCGGTCAAAAGTAAACCACTCCCGTCAAGGTGGACACTTTAAATATAAATTAATTATTAAGATACGTTCCAGAGTTTGGCATTAATCCATCAAACTTCGGCACGTATCTTTTATTTATATAATAATTTTCGTGTTCTTTATATATAGTTTGTTTTTATTCTTTAAAAGCATAATATCTGATCATAGTTTTTTGACATTCTTCTTCGGTAAAGTCAGCTAAATTTTTAATCATTTCAGCACCTCCATTAAAAAAGGAAGCATACTTTTATGCTCCCTAATTTATTTGTTAATGATATAGCATTAACAACAACCTTTATTATTCTGTTGATCTTTATTTGTATTCTCTTTTTTGCTCTCTTTATTTTCTTCAATCTCTACGGAACAACAAGCTTGTTCTTTAGGTTTTAATTTAGAAATAGCTTTTTTAAATGCGTTTTTTTCCATTTTAACACCTCCTTTAATTGTTATTTAGCAACCACAAGATGTATCGCAACATTCTTCTAAATCAATTGCTTCTTCATTTTCATTGATAAATTCAAAGACATCTTTATATGGATTTTGCTGTAATATATTAAATGTTTTTTCACATACAAAGACTCTTTCTCCACGCTCAAAAATATGATCATCATCATCTTCAATGTGTTTAAATGGTCCTTTGTATATAACAGATTGTCCTTTATCAATACAAGGGCCTTCTTTACCTTTATGAGCTATAACAGTCATACTTCTAAAGTTAATATCTTCTATAGTAGTCCATGTATTTTCGCGTTTATCGATTTCCACACCATAAAAGCCTACCTTTTCGAAAGCTTCAACAAAAGATTTTTCTTCAATTGCGCCTGAATAGCAACCACTCCACAAGTCTTCGTCTTGTCTCAATTGTTCTGGAACTTCTACGTTAGAAACAATATCTGAAATAACAGCTTTTCCACCATCTTTTAAAACACGATAAATTTCTTTGAAAAGTTCCTCTTTTTCTTCAGTTGAAACTAAATTTAGAACACAGTTAGATATAACCACGTCTATGCTATTATCTTTTATCATAGTCATTTCATTTTCTAAGTAATTAATATATTGATTGATAGATTGATAAGTATTTAAATCGCTAGCAGGGTGTTCTTGTAAATATTTATCCAAAACTTCTAAATCTAATTTTAAATTTTGAATCTTTCCTTTATAAAAACTTACATTGTCATAACCAATTTTTTCAATCATTTGATTCTGATATTTTTTAGCAAGATTTAACATATCATCATTCATATCTACGCCAATAACTTCACCTGTTTCACCGACAATTTGAGAAACTATATAAGGAACTTTACCTCCACCAGAACCTAAATCCAAAACGGTATCTCCTTCTTGAATCTTACCTAAAGGATCGCCACAACCATAATCTTTTTCTATGATTTCATCGGGTATGATTTTTAAATATTTAGTATCATACTCTACTGGACAACATAAATTTTCTTCATGATTTTTTGCAGCATTTCCATATCTACTGATTATTGATGCTTCTTGATTCATTAATTTATCCCCCTTTAATTTAAACAATGATATTAACAATTAGCCCTGTAGCAATGGCTACAACTAATATTGCGATAACGAATGATACTACAAATTTTTTCTTGAATAACTTAGATAGCAATACAACTTCTGGAATACTTGCGCCAGCACCACCAATGATCAATGCAACTACTGTTCCTAACGACATACCTTTTGATACTAATGCTTCAGCGATAGGTAACATTGTTTCTGGTCTGATGTACATAGGAACACCGATAACTGAAGCAATCAAGACCGATATAAAACCATCGCCACTTGCATACTTAGTTATAAATGCTTCCGGTATGAATCCATATATGAAGGCACCAATAAACACACCAATAAATAGATAAGGTAACATTGGGTATAAAAACGCCCACGCATCGTTTAATGCTTGTTTAAAACGAGACCCTGTTTTATTAGCAAAAAATCCGTCCCCTTTAACATTAACTCCTTTATAACTGTTAGCTAAATTCATTTTTGAAAATACTA
>CAMNRN010000088.1 GCA_946553095.1 uncultured Mycoplasmatota bacterium | reverse complement strand
TTTCTGCATCTGTTCCAAAGCACACAAAGTTATTGACTGTATCATGAGCTCCTGCGTATCTGTATGAATTATCTCCCGCTCCATTTTCTAAAGTACTATCATGTAAGTATAATGTATCATCTGTTTCATATCTCTTCGCTATTTGGCATGCCATATAAGTATCATCACACGCTTCATGGTATTTTAACACTATTTCTTCTTGTTGAATTTTTAACTGAGCACTAAATTGTTTTCCTGTATTCTCTTGTTGGTTGCTATCTAGATTGACAAATACTATTCCTACTTGCCATTCTTCTTCTGTTTTATGTTCTGTATTGCTTTCTAGCACTTCAATTAGTTTGCTATCTGCTATTGTTACTAAACCTTTTTTAGTTGTTATATCAAACCCAGATGTATCACCTACTGTTACATAATTTAATCCTTCTAGACTTGTAAGTACTGTTCCATCTGGCTTAGTTATTTGTAAAAGCACTTCTGGCGTTCTTTCTTCAGTTGTATAAACAAACTCATTTTTCCCAACAAGTAAATACAAATAATAATTATAGCTTGCGGCATTTGTTTTATTGTTCGCTACCAGTGTTGCTTTGGCTGTTGTGGCATCACTTACATTACCTGCTCCTTCACCAAAATTTTCTTGTGTGATATTTAAATCTAGGTCATTTCCTACTTCAAACATGAGTGAATCAGTAGTATTTGCTGTCACATTAATATCAGCACTTTGCCCTGCCCCAGCTTGCGCCACAAAGTAGGCATATGTTGCGCCAAAGACTAAGATTATTAATGTAACTAATGTTATAACTAACAACACATTTTTCCTTTTATTCTCCATTGTTTTTCCCTACTTTCAAACTACCTTAAACTCATTATACTGGTTATATAACCATCTGTCAATTAACTAGTACTAGTTTTCACAAACATGAAACTTTTATACTTTTTTACCATCCACTACACAAATTAAAATCTATTTTTGTTGACATATCGAAACAATCAATTCATGATTTATCAAAAAAGTTTTAACTAGTCCCTCGCCCCCACATTTCAACCTACTTTCATATCTTGTCCAATATATGAGAGCCTCTAAACTATTATCCTGTTTCAAATATTTCAAAGTAGTTTTATCAATCTCTCTTATAATTTCAATATCTATCCCTACATCTTTATCATGAACAATCACAACAACATATGGATATTTATGACTAATTGAAACGTATTTACTAGAAACACAAGGCTTGCCATTTTGATATTTAATCTCAGCAATTGAAAGAGAAACTAATTGTGACAACCAAAACCATCCTAAAATAGAAAGTTTTTTATCACAATCATTCTTTAATTTATCAATTTTTTCTTTTTGATAATGGTTTAGTAACAAATATTGTTTTTGATAAAAAGAAGAAGAAAAATTTCTTATATCTTTAATTATATAATTCATTTTCTTTTTCTTCTTTCAATTTAATATACAAATCATACTGTTTATCCCAATTATCATTCTTATGATTTTCTAAATCAAAGTTTTCATGTAAGTAATCTGCCAAGAAAAGACTAACCTTTTCTGCACCATAAATATTTAAATGATCCCCCTTATCAAAAGTATCTAGATTCCAATCAATTCCAATGTCTTCCAAAAACAAATTAAGATCTAAAAATTCCAAACCATTTTCTAATGCATACTTAGCAACTGCATTATGCTCATCATACCCCCAAGAATCAGGTGAAGGAACTTCAAATAAAACTAACTTTGTCCCTGCCTCATCACATAATTTTTTCATTTTATTTAAATACTCAATATTTAAATCAGGTATCTCTCTTATTTCATCAGTCTTTTCCATATAATCTTGATCGCTAACATAAGGGTCTGCTCCCACAACTAAATCCATTCCTTTAGTTACATCTGTATAATCATAAAAAGCATATTTAAAATCACTCCAAGAAAGCTCTTTATACCTATCATGATAAACAAAAACCGGAAAAATATGTCCTAACTTTTCTATAAAGGGTCTATCATAACTAGAATCTAGCAAAGCCTTAAGTTTTGGTAATCCCAAACGCATATTATCATAAGCTTTATGATGCGCCCAAGAAAGATTACTCGTATAATACACTTCATCAACATTAAAGAAAACAACCTTAGGACTTTGATACCTTAACGCTTCTTCAAGCATTGCTAAACCAATCCACATTCTTTGACCCGAAGAAACAAAATTATAACTTGTAATTCCATATTTTTGATATAAAACCATCGGAGAAACTCCACGATACACATCACTATTTCCTGTAAACAAGACATCTATACTATCTTTTGGTTCTTTATAAAACCCCTTAATAATAAAGCTCATTCTATTATCCTCTTCATCTATCCACTTAGGTATAAAAATCTTTGAAAAAAAGATTACAAAGAATAATAAAAACATTAAAGTCCACGAAATTGTCGCTAAAAAACTTTTCCAACTATTCATAACATCACCTAAAAAGCTCCATATATAAAACTTGAAGCATCATACCCACTACCATAAATACCGAATAAAATAATTATTATTAAAAACAAAGCATAAACCAACCCTCTTTTAAAAGGTTTATTTGTAAAACCATCTTCTAGTACAACAACATTCTTTTCTTCCAAAATACTTACTATAAAAATAATAAAACAACCACCTAATAAGATTATAAAATCTATAACTTCTAAACCATAACCAAAAACTCCATTACTAGTTTTAAAAACAGATATCAAAATATTTCCAAAATCTTGAATGCTACTTGCTCTAAAAAGAGTCATTCCAACAACCACTAAAAAACAAGTTCGAAAAATCCCCCACATATCTAAAACTTTTTTATTAATATTTAATTTCTTAACAAACTTACTTGTAATCGCATTAAATAACACACCAATCATCATAATTACATAATAATACATCCCATAAAGGATATACTTATAACTAGCTCCATGCCAAAGTCCATTAACAAGCCAAACAAACAAAAGAGGAAAAGCAACACTTATAAATTTATACCAATAAAGACTCCATTTTTCCTTACAATATTTACAAACTTTTTGATTCATCTTTGACAAAGAAATTGGAAAAAACACATATTCTCGAATCCAACTTCCCAAAGTAATATGCCATCTTTGCCAAAATTCTTGCACCGTTTTAGAAAACATAGGTCTTTTAAAATTAGTCGGTAAAACAATTCCAAAGAGTTGTGAAACACCCCTTACAATATCAATACACCCACTAAATTCAGCATATATTTGCACAGTATATAAAATCATTGCTAAAAATACAGTAACTCCCCCAAAATTGCCATCAAAAACATGATTTACAAATATTCCAGCTCGATCAGCAATAACCATTTTCTTAAATAAACCATATATAATATAATCCATTCCCACAATTATGTTATTCCATTTTAAGCAAGCGCCATTAAATGACTGATCACTAAACTCCTTGAATCTAGTAATTGGACCCTCAATAATTTTTGGAAAATAAATCAAATACAACAACACTTTTCCAAAATTCTTCTCAGCTCTAATTTTTCCTCGATAAATATCAACAAGATAACTAATAGCTTCCAAAGTATAATAAGAAATCCCCAAAGGAATTAAAACATTACTAATTGAAATATTCTTTATATGTAATAAATTAAAAAACCAATTAATATTCTCAACAAAAAATAAAACATACTTAGTTACAACAATAAAAAGAATTAATAGTAAAATACCC
>CAMNRN010000087.1 GCA_946553095.1 uncultured Mycoplasmatota bacterium | reverse complement strand
ACATATTTGACAAAAAGTCAGTCTTTGCCGAATTGGCTTTCTCAGCCTGATCTTTTGCAATATTTAATTCTGTTATTAATTTCAAATCTGGATTTTCTATCGTAAAATACATCAAAAAAGTTACAAACGTTTGCACAGAAATTAATATCGTTAACTCTGGCCACGTTTTCTGGATCAAAGCAGCCACCCCACCAAAAATTATAAAAATTACAACTGGAACATACTTTTTAGATTTTATATATCTATAGTTATAAAGTAACACTGCAATCCACAATATACAAAGAAATGCACTAACCACAAATAAATAACTCGCTGCAGGACCATAAGAATAAGCACTATTTCCATCTCTATAAGAATAAAGTGGCATAACCAAAACAAATAAGCAACTAATTAAAAACAATAAGTAAATTAATTTTTTTAAAACCTTCTCGGCCTTTTTCACCATTGCAGCATCTTTAATTCTTTCTTTTACCGATATTAAAAAGATATAGTATGAAAATGTAGAATACCATACAACAAAATAAATCAATATCAATTTAAGCAAAAAAATGCCTAATCCGTAATGTGAATAGATTAAATATTTTGAAGCATAAGTCCCTACAAAGATTTCATAAATTAGACCAAACAAATTAAAAACAATTAATCTTTTATAAATCTTATTTTCTATACTTTGCATTCTTTCTTTGTAAAAAAACACAATTACCAACAATATACTGTAAAATAAACTTATTACAGAAAAAAATATTCCATTTTCCATCAGGGTCACTACCTTTATTAAATTATAACAAAAACAGATTTAAAATTAAATCTATTTTGATAAAATTAATGACATTTCTTTATTACAAATATTTAAACGACTTCCTGGCACACAATTTGATCTATCCACAATATCCTTAGTTATTTTAGCTAATTCGGGATAACTCACTTTTCCAAGTGGCGTTCTAGGTAACGAATCCATTATATTAATAAAATGAGGCTGCCAAGCTTCCGTCATATGTTCTAAGTATTCTACTAAATCTCTTTTCAAATCATCAATAGTGGCTTGTGAATAATTATCCAAAACAATATGACAAACTAAAGAGTCATTATAGTAATCAACTTTACAAATTTTAGTTCCATAAAATCCATTTATAACCTCAGCAATATCTGCTTTTTGAATTTGTTCAGAATCAATTGTAATCGCCTCGCCATAACGGTCCATAACTGTAAGACTACCAGTTTTATCAACAAAACCATAATCTCCTGTATCATACCATTTTTTTCCATCATTAAAATCTTTTATAACTTTTCTAGTTAACTCATCATCATTATAATATCCAGCCATTAAACAAGGACCTGTAATATAAAGTCTTCCTCTTTCATTATAAGTTAGATCTTTTCCATCTTTCATAACTCGAACATTATTATAAGGAAGTGGAAGACCCGCTGAACCGAGAACATTACAATTTGGATGCGCCACAGAAAAACAAGAATCAACTTCTGTACAACCATATCCAGCTTCTTGCAATAATCCTGTCATTTTATAAAATCTATTTGCTTGGTTTACATCTCCTCTTTCACCACCAACAACAGCTTTTTCAATAAAAGGAGAAATCTGTCTTCTTTCCTCATCACTCATAGTTAAATAAGAATCCCATAAAAATTGTGACCAAATTCCAAAATTAGGCAAATGTTTTTTCAAAAGCTTCGGAATATTTTCATAACTAAGTTCCAATTCTAATATATCTTCTAGACCTAAACTCATCGCAGTATGAATAATATCCGCATCCCAAATCGCCAAAAAAGGTGGAACTAAAGCTAAATTTTTCATACCTCTTTGCAGACCTAAATCCGCCATTTTATGTTGCCAAGCTAAAGCATTATTTGCATCATGAGTAAGTAACACAGCTTTATTAACACCTGTAGTACCACTAGTAAAAGCAATATTACTAACTAAGCCTTCATGATAAGCACTTTCTATAACACCTTCATAATTAGCTCCTAAACCCCAAAATTTCTTTAAAGAAACTTTATCACGAATATTTTTTCTTTTAACAGCATTAATTATTTTTAAAATATCTATTTTTAATCTCTCTGGATTATTAAGTGGAGTCGTTCCTTCCAAAGGCATAACAACTTTCTTCATCTCTTTATAAACAGGTTTATTAAGTAAATCACTTACAATATTTTCTAATAAATCTAATACAAAAACTATCTTAGGACAAATTTTATCTAATTGCTTCTCTAAATTACCATTATAGGCATCTTTAAAATTCAAATTACTCGTTATCGCCCCAACTTTCGCACAAGCATATTTCAAAGCAATTAATTCAGGCGTAGTTAAAGCAATTGTCGCAATCATATCTCCTTCTTTTACTCCATTACTTTTTAATGCCATATAATATATATCGACTAATCTTCGAAATTCCTCAACTGTAATAGTTTTAAGCCCTCTATTATTTAATATTACTTGACTTTCAAACCCTTCATTACATTTAAACATATAATCAGTCTGATTCATCTTCGGAAGCGGTGTTTCAAATACATGAGGATCATACCACGATTCCCATATTTTATCTTCATGAATAACTCCTGTAATAGGTCTTTCTAATCTGTATCTTTTATCAAAATTAACAACATCATTCATCTATTCTCTCTCCTTCATTCTTCCTAAATATACCCTAATTTTTACAATAAGGCAAGTAAACAAACCATTTTGTGTATCAAATATGATACATTATTTACAAATGATTCGTTAATAAAAAAGAATCAATCTTCTTGACTCTTTGGCATTAAACTAATTTTATAAATTATAATTAATAGTTTTTTCCAATATTTTTTTTAAATCTCTTTCATTAAAGGGCTTTAACAAAATATCCGAAATAGCATATTTATAAGCCTTATCAATTGATTCTTTATCGTCAACACCTGTAATGATTGAAACAGGTATTTTTTTAAATAAATCATTTCCTTTAAAATAATCAAGAACCTCAAATCCATCAACATTAGGCATATTAAGATCTAATAACATAGCAACAATTCGTGATTGATCATTTCCATTAATAATATCTAGAGCTTCTTTTCCATCACTAGCCACGATTACATCAAAATCATTTTTAAATATTTTCAATATAAAGCTTCGAATAATATTAGAATCATCGACAATTAAAACAGCTTTTTCTTTTTTCTCTTCGACTTGTTTAGTTGATAAAGCATCTTCTTGAAACGAAAGTCCCATGTATTTTTTTACTAAATTGATAATTCTATTAGCTTCCTGCATCAAAGTATCAAAATTTTCTGTTACATAAAACATATCATTAGCTTTACTTTTCATTTCATGTTCATAAGAAACTTCTGCCAATTTTTCAAAGCCAAAATACTTTGCATCACTTTTCAAACTATGTACTTGAATGGCATAATTAGCCATATCACCAATTTCTTTATAATTTTTTAATAATTTCAACTTTCCATCAACTTCAGCCAAAAAAACATCTAAAGTTGAATCATAAGTTTCCATATCACCAAAAAGCTCCAAAGCCTTTTTTACATTAACTCCATTATTTGTTAACACAGCAACATCTTTCATAATACCATTCCTTTCACATTCAATTTTATTATCCTTTATTTAATTCTAACATAGATTTACACTAAAATCCATTATTTACTTTAAAAACTTCCTAATAACTCGATTTAATTCATCCTTATCAATAGGCTTTGCTAAATAATCACTAAACCCATCTTTTAAATACT
>CAMNRN010000086.1 GCA_946553095.1 uncultured Mycoplasmatota bacterium | reverse complement strand
AAATAGAGCACTTAAAAAAATGTGTCGAAGTAGCAAATGGAATAAGTCAAAACGCGAAAGGAGAAGCTCTGCTTTTAGCACTTGAAACAGGCTTTAAAGAAACGGTTAGAACGCACGCAAACCATAAAGCAATTATTTTTACTGAAAGTAGAGTAACTCAAAATTATTTAAAAGAGTTATTAATTAATAATGAATATAAACTAACGACTTTAAAATTTTAATTTACAACAGTTGCGTTGACTTCAAAACGCCTACCATTAACCCTTTTTATTGATTCAATTTTTAATTTTGTGTGGTCTGCAAGTACAATTTCTTCCTCTTCTGGAACATTTTCAATTCTTTCATAATCTAGCACTAACGCTTTTGAATTTTTGGGAATCTTTATCGTGAATAGTAAGCCGCCCCTTATACCTTTAAACATTACTGAAGAAATTCCTTTATTTAATGAAGTGCCAGTTAAGCCTTCGTTAAATACGACTGGCTTTTTAGTATTTATTTCTTTTATTATTTTTTCTATTATTTCCGAAGAATCTTTAAGGTATTCGTCAAGAAAATCTTTATATTTGTTAGGAATACTAATTTTAGGGTTCGCCCTTGTTAATATATCAAATAATTCCTCGGGTTTAGAGCCTCTATAAACAGTATATTCTCTTTGTGTAAGATGGTCTAAAAAATATTTTCTAACCTTTTCAATTCTATTTAAAAAAACAACACCATCTGTGCCAGTCATGCGAGAAAAATCGTGAGGAGGATCGATTGTTCGCTGAAGTACTTTTAAAAAAGTTGCCTTTCTTAAAAAATTATTGTACACTTCGCCTTGCACACCTACTTTTGAGTACTCGCCAATAGCTCTTTTCAAATCATGATCATTTAAATTAATATCAAGTGAATGCAAAAGATCATAAATATCTTCATAAAATCTAGTTGAAGTCTTTAATTTGTCAATTTTATCTTCGAACAAAGACATTTCTTCTCTTTTTTTCAATATTTCTTCTACCTGATTAAATAAATCTTTTATCACTCTTTTAAAACCTTTAAAGCCCGTAAAGTGTTCATTTTCTATAGTAAAATTTGAAGTTTTTCTGGGGTTTTCTTCGAGATCGAATTTATAGAAATAGGGTTCATAACGTTCACTTTGTTTTATCAAATCTTTTAAATCTTTATCAGAAAATTTAGATTTGAGTTCTTCTTTTATACCTTTCAAAGTTTTGGTACTTAAATTTTTTAATATTTTATCAATATCACGACTACGAGATATTTCCGTAATATTTCGATCTAGACAAGTTAAAATAATCCATTTTCTATATTCATTCGAATCTCCATTAAATTTAACCAAATTTGACTTATAATTTTTTATTATTTGATTTTCTTCCTTCTTAACAAATTTTCTCATTCTTTCCATAGAATCAATTTTATTAATTATTTCTGTACATAATTCACGTATTCGAATGATAAACTTTGATTCATCCTTTAAGCCCGCTCTTTTTCTATATATAAGTAAATTTTTTGTAAACCAATCAGAAAAAGCATCTGTGCCATATCTACACTGATCATCTTGGTTAAAGGCACCAATCTTATACTTTTTGATGAGTTCAATTAAACTTTTTAAATGTGCAAGTTGTTTATCTTCTAATAAGTCTAGCATATCATCTATACTTTTGGCTTCCAAAAAGCTTTTCTTTTCATCCCCATCTAGACATTTTTCATAACTTTCAACTAATATAAAATAACACACTGCTTCTTCCGCACTTCTAAAAAAAGTTTTTGCTTCTTTAAAATTCAATTTTGACATAAATGTTCCTCCTTTTGATATTGCACAAATGCAAGCAATATTTAGTGATATTAATAATGAAATTATAGATTTTAGTTTTATTTTGACCGCGATGCAAAATATTTTACTCTTATTTACATATATATGCGTCAATCATTATATACAATTCATATAATTTTGTCAAGTGTTTTGAAATTTTTTTATAGCTAAATGGAAGTAATTGAGCAGTTGTCTCTAGAAGAAAAGCAAGATAAAAAGTTTTACTTTGATAACATGTTAATTCATGGAGATAATCTTTTAGCACTTAAATCTTTAGAACTGGAATACGCTGGAAAGATCAAGTGTATTTATATAGACCCACCCTACAACACGGGTTCGGCATTTGAGCATTACGATGATAATTTAGAGCATTCTACATGGCTTAACTTGATGAAACCTAGACTTGAACTTTTAAAAACCTTATTAAGCAATGATGGGAGCATTTGGATTAGTATTGACGATGGTGAACAAGCATATTTAAAAGTGTTATGTGACGAAGTTTTTGGAAGAAGCAATTTTGTTGCTAACATAATTTGGGAAAAAACATATGCACTAAAAAATGATACAAAATGGTTTTCAAACAGTCATGACTTTATTTTAGTTTATGCTAAACATAAACAAATATGGCATCCTAATTTACTGCCAAGAACAGAAGAACAAATATCAAGATATAAAAATCCAGATAATGATCCACGGGGTCCTTGGAAATCAACTACACTGCAAGCAAAAAGTGGTTCTAAAATTATGGAAAACTTTACTTATACATTTAGAAATGGTGTAATTTGGTCTCCTCCAAAAGGTACATTTCCACGTTTTTCCTTAGAAACTTTAAAAAAACTTGATGACAACAACGAAATATGGTTCGGAAAAGATGGGAAATCTGTACCTTCAAGGAAAAAATTTTTAGCAGATATACAAGATGGTATACCAGCTAGAACTCTTTGGCGACATGACGATGTAACACATACTCATATTGCAAAGACAGAAGCAAAATCATTAAATCCAAACGACCCATTTCCTACCCCGAAACCAGAAAAATTAATCGAGCGTATATTAACTCTTGCAACAAGCCCTGGAGATTTAGTATTAGATTCATTTTTAGGTTCGGGGACGACCGTAGCAGTAGCGCACAAAATGGGCAGACGTTGGATAGGCATTGAGCTTGGAAATCATGCGTACACGCATTGCTACAAACGTCTAAAAGCTGTCGTTGACGACGAACAAGGAGGAATCTCAAAGGACGTAAACTGGCAGGGTGGCGGAGGCTTTAAATTCTATGAATTAGCACCCTCATTAATTCAAAAAAGCGAATTTGGAAATCCTATTATATCTAAAAAATACAATGATGAAATGGTTGCAAGAGCTGTTGCAAAGCATAAAGGATACTACTATCAGCCTGATAAAAATATGTTTTGGAAGCAAAGTCAAAACGGAGAGAATAACTTTTTATTTGTAACAAATAATTTCATAACCCCCGAATATTTGGAATACATACATATTCAAATGAAGCCGAGTGAGCATCTTTTAATTACAACAAAAGCGTATGATAAAACTTGTGAAAATCAATTTGCGAATATTACACTTCAGCAGATACCTAGAGTTTTAATAGGAAAATGTGATTTTATGAAAGAAAGTTATAGTTTGAATTTAAATCAAGATAATGAAACCGAAAAGGAGGCATTGACCGATGAATAATAAACATGAATATAGTCTTGAAGCGATAAATAATTTGATGTCTTTAAGATTACCTCAATATGAAAGTTTGCAAATCCTAGATAAAATCTCAAAAGAATTGTTTGAAATTAAAGACGATAAAATTTTAGAGAGTAAAATCCATGAGATGTTTCCTATTTTTAAAAATTTTGAACGTGCTTTTCCATCTTTTGCGTTTTCGCTTGCAACAGGTGTGGGAAAAACCTTACTTATGGGAGCGTTTATAACGTATCTTTACACGAATTACGATATAAAAAATTTCTTCATTGTTGCTCCGAATTTGACGATTTACAACAAATTAATAGAAGATTTTGGCTCTCCTGCTTCTAAAAAATATGTTTTTAAAAGGATTCAATCGTTTGTGCAAAGTCCTCCGACAATTGTCACGGGTGACACATATAAAGATGAAATTGTTGGACAAACGATTTTAAACCACTCAATTACAA
>CAMNRN010000085.1 GCA_946553095.1 uncultured Mycoplasmatota bacterium | reverse complement strand
AAAGAGGCTGAGGAAGATGGCTATGCTGCTGGATATGAATCGGGAATAAAAGAAATGGCTGGGAAGATGCTAGAAATAGGAATACCGATTTCTAAAATTTCTCAAGCAACTGGTTTAAGTGAGGAAGAGATAAAATTGATTAAGGAAAATGAATAAGTCATTCCTTTTTCTTTTTTTATTTAGAATTCTTTTGTGTAGCTAGTATAATGTATTGTTAGGACTAACATGCAACTGGTATAGTAATCATTGCTTTCCTTTACATTAATGTAGGAGTTTTGGGTATACTAGTATTAAAAAATGAGGTGATTGGAAATGAAAAATAGATATTTTAAAATCTTGGTTGTTTTGTTAGTTGTCAGTTTGGGAGTTTTGGCGCTTTGGTTTCATAAAGATGAAAATAGCTTTAAAGAAGTAGAGACGGATTTTCTACCCATTCAAAATAATCAAGATAGTGATGAAAATGAAGATACAAATATAGATGATGTAACACCTGAAGTTAGACCAGATGATAATGATAATTCTTCTTTAAAAGATGAAGAGGTTTTGCCTAATAAACCTGATACGACAAATAAACCTGGTTCTTCTAATTCAAATAAACCGACAGAATCAAATAAACCAAATATTTCTAAGCCTAGTGAAAGTGATAAGAAAGAACCATCAAGTGAAGTTCTGTTGCCAGATGCGTCTGTTCCTAGTAAACCATCGACAATTGATGAGATGCTTCTGCAAATGACTTTAGATGAGAAAATAGCCCAGATGTGTATTATTTCTTTTGAAGGAACTTCTTTAACTAGTAAAATAAAAGACAGTATGGCTTATAAGCCAGGCGGGGTAATATTGTTTGGAAATAATATTAAAGATTATGAAACGACAAAAAAATTAATACAAGATATTAAAAGTCTGGCTAGTGGTCCTTTGTTTGTTTCGATTGATCAAGAAGGAGGTAGAGTACAAAGAATAAAAGATATTGGCGGAGTAGAGGCAATTCCTCCAATGTGGGAAATAGGAAGTTCTAATGATGTAAATAAAGCTTATTTGACAGGGAAAAAGATTGGTAATGATTTGCAGAAATTTGGAATAAATATGGATTTTGCTCCAGTTGTTGATGTTGTGCCTGATATTTTACTAGGAGCGATTAAAGATCGGAGCTTTGGGTCAGATCCTATTATGGTAGGAAAAATGGGAACTTCCTTGGCTAAAGGTCTTATTGATACCGGTGTTGTTCCAGCTTATAAGCATTTTCCTGGTCATGGGGCAACCATTACGGATTCTCATGTTTCTTTGCCAGTCGTTACTAAGACAAAAGAGCAATTAATGGAAAGCGATTTGATTCCGTTTAAAGAAGCTATTCTTAAAAATGCCCCAATGATTATGGTAGGGCATATAGCAGTACCTAGCTTATCTGGATCAAATATGCCCGCATCTTTATCAAAAACGGTTATCACTGATTTATTGAAAACTGAGCTAGGTTTTAAAGGCTTGGTAATTACAGATGCTTTAAATATGAAAGCTATTGTAGATAATTATTCAGAAAAAGAAATATATGAGATGGCGATTAATGCTGGAGTAGATATATTACTTATGCCTAAAAGTGTCCAGGGTGCAATTAATAATATTAAACAAAGTGTTAGTGAAGGAAAAATTAAAGAAAGTAAAATAAATCAATCGGTAAAGAAAATATTGGAATTGAAAAAGAAGATGTAACTTTACAAGAAAAGTATTTTTAAGTATAATAACGGTGTGATTTTAGATGAAGAAAGTAATAATTATTAAATATGGGGAATTAACATTAAAGAAAAATAATAAAAATTTTTTTTTAAAAAGTTTGAAAGATAATGTAAATAAGATTTTGGCCTCGATTAATCATGAAATATGTTATGATTTTGGTAGAATGTTTGTTTATGTAGAGGAAAGTGACATTATAGAAGTAGTAAATCTGCTGGAAAAAGTATTTGGAATTCATGAAATTGTCGTGGGATATATTTCTGATGATTTAGAAATTAATTCTATAAAAAAACAAATTCTTTATTTAGTTAATGAAAAAGAATTTAAGACGTTTAAAGTTGAAACAAAAAGAAGTGATAAGACATATCCAATTAATAGTATGGATGTGAATAAAATTGTGGCAACAGAAATACTAAAGAATGTTTTGGATAAAAGTGTAGATATTCATTTTCCCGATTTAACTATTCATGTGGAAATAAGAAATAAGGAAGTTTTATATTATTTTGATGGATTAAAAGGACTGGGGGGATATCCAGTTGGGACTTTAGGAAAAGGTTTATTGATGTTAAGTGGTGGAATTGATTCGCCAGTTGCCGGATTTTTAACGATAAAAAAAGGGGTTAGAATTGAAGCAATTTATTTTGAAAGTCCTCCTCATACTAGTGAAAAAGCTAAAAATAAAGTTATAGAACTTTCTCGAAAATTAAGTTTTTATAATGGGGTTGTAAAATTGCATGTAATTAATTTTACAGAAATTCAAGAGACAATTTTGAAAAATATTCCTCATGATTATTTGATTACAATTATGCGAAGAATGATGTATAGAATTAGTGCTATTATTGCTGCTCGTGGTAGATGTAATGTCATTGTAAATGGGGAGTCTATTGGTCAAGTGGCAAGTCAGACTTTAAGCAGTATGAAAGCGATTAATGAAGTAGTGAAGTTGCCAGTTATTAGACCTCTTGCTTGTTTAGATAAAATAGAAATTATGGATATTGCAAGAAAAATCGGAACTTATGATATCAGTACTCTTCCTTATGAAGATTGCTGTACTATTTTTGTACCAAAGCATCCAGTTATTAATCCAGTGATAGATAAATGTCGAGAGTTTGAAGAATTAATACCATTTGATGAATTAATCTATGAGGCAATTAAAAATCATGAAGTTATTAGTATTGATCATAATGAACCTAAGAAGGAGAAGTATCAAGATTTATTATAATGATAGTATAATATTAGGAATTTAGTTCATAATAGTAATGGTGATAAAGATGGCTAGGGCTAATGATTATTATTATAAGGGTTATGATATTATGAATAAAAATAAACAAGAGAAGATGTTGATGGAGTTGCAAAATCCTTATGGTTATAATTTAGAGTCTAATGCAAGAAGAGAGATTGATTATGATTTTAAAGCTACAAGAATAAATCAGGATTTTGTGAAGAATAAAGAATTTTTAGAAAAAGGTAAATGAGGGTGTTTATCTTTTTTCTTTTTTTAATTTAGAAGTTTACAATAGGTAGAATAATTTATAAAATAATAGGGAAAGAGGAGTTATGAAATTAAGTGAAGAATTATTAGGGGTTTTGGAAAAAATGTATGAGAAGGAATTAAAAGAACAAGAAATGGTGAGTGATGAAGAAAGAGTTAGGTTTTGGGAAGATAGGATTAATTTTTATTTACAACATATTATAAAGGTAAATAAATTGAATGAAGTACAAGAACTACTTAGTGATTCTTGTTGGAAATTACAAGAAGTAGATGACTAACTATTAGAAGTCAAGGGCTTTTTGATAGTTTGTTATAAATTGGAAAGAAACCCATGCCAAAAAAATTGCAAATAGTAAATTTATTTCAATAAAGACGGATCAAAATCAATATCGTTTTTCTCTAAACAGTAAATAACTCTAATCAGTTTTTTACAAACATGAGATAAAGCAACTCTATGACATTTACCTTCAGAACGTTTCTTAAGGTAATAATCATAAAATTGAGGTGAATATCTTAGAATAATCATTGCAGTATTCATAATTGCATATCTAAGATGACCAGAACCATGTTTCACCATCTTACCATTAGTTTCTAATGTACCAGACTCTATAATACTTGGTTCAAGTCCAGCAAAAGCTAACATTTTATTGGGAGAGGAGAAATTTTTAATATCTCCATATTCAGATAAAATGGTAGCAGCAGAAATTTCACCTAATCCTGGAATGGATAGCATTCTAGGATTAAGATCTTTGATAATTGTAGAAATTTGTTTATCTATTGGA
>CAMNRN010000084.1 GCA_946553095.1 uncultured Mycoplasmatota bacterium | reverse complement strand
TGTTGCCTTGGCTGTTGTGGTATCACTTACATTACCTGCTCCTTCACCAAAGTTTGCCTGAGTTATATTAATACTTAAATCTTTGCCCACTTCAAATTTTAAACTATCTGTGGTATTTGCTGTTACATTGATAGAAGTACTTTGACCCGATCCAGTCTGAGCAACAAAATAAGCATATGTCGCGCCAAAAACTAAGATAATTAATGCCACAATTGTTATAACCAACAAATAAGTTTTTCTTTTATTCTTCATTTCGTTTTCCCTACTTTCGCAAATACACTAAATTCTATTTTAATAAAGAAACAGCTTTCTTTTTATTTTTATCCCATTCTTCAAAAAATAGACTAAATTTCTTATCAATTCCACTTTTAATCTTTTCTTTACGTTTTTTTGCTTCTTTAAATTCTTTAAGCATTAATTTCTTAAATTCTGCCTCTGAAGCAGTACTATCAAAAACAAAATCGTTAACCATTTTTTGAATATAAAAATTAGCATTTGTTTTAACTTCATATCTGTTTTCCTTTAGACAATCATTTTCCATAAAAAAGGCTAAATCATAAATATCTTTAATATTTTTATCTGCAACTTCTTCATATTTTTTTTCTACACTAAATGAAGGTTTAATCGCATTTTTCTCTAAAAACTCCCATAGTTCCAAAGCTTTAATAAAGTTTTGTTCTTTTAAAATAACATTAGTTTTTCTAATCGGGCTTCTAACTGGCGAACTTTCTTTCAAACTTTTAATAAACGTTGAGCTTTTAAAAGCTCCGATGACATCTTTAATATGTTCAATTCTAGCCTCTAAACTATGCCCATTTTTCGAAACAATAGTTAGCTCATCTTCAAAACGACTTTCTAGATTTACATTTACTTTTACAGTTTCACGTCCACTTTTATGACTACCTGAAAAACTGACAATATTACTCACTTTAGCAAAAGATTTTTGATCAGATTCATTTAACTTAGTTTCCACAAACTGATACAAATTATCTACAAGAGACTTAATAAATCTATTTTCATATAAATCATAAGTTTCTTCTCGATAAACGTTTAATAACTTAATAGGAATAATACTTCCATCTTCTTTAACATCTTGAATCAAATTAGTATGTTGTGCTAAATGTCTAATACTTTCCTCAGTCACCACTTTGGCCTTTTCAATTGGCACAATATTTTCTTCTTGAACGATAAAACGACGAGGATTCCTTATTATATTATCTAAATAAGGAATCGCTTCTTCTACCATATCAATCCAAGTTGTATCCGCAATCTGTCTTTCAATATTTCTTTTAACTAAAATATTAGAAGTACTTTTATTTAAAAATTGTTGAATATTTTTCTCATCTAAAGAACTTACATAATCACTTTTCATATCTCAGTCCCCTAAATAGTCTTCTTAAGTCTTAACAAATAAGCTTTACATTCTGGCATTTCTCCAAATAAATCTTCCAAATAAACGATAAATCCATCAATCTCATCTTTAATGTAAGCTAAATTTAATTGTTCAAACTTTCTTAATATTTTATGACTAATCAAATAATCAATCCCTGCAATTTCATCTCCTCCACAAGCGACATAAGCCGGAACGAAATCTTTTAATTGTTTTACAATTCGATTACCAAAAGCTAATCTGAAATGATCAATCACATATCGGTCCATCTCAGCAATCTTTTGTAAGTTTTCTTCACTAACCGCATGATCTTCACTAGCTTTATTAAACAAACCTTGTAAATGTTGATAACTAACCTTTAATTTATCAACTTTTGGCGCATCAAATTCTTCACATTTATCATCAATAGCAATAGGCATAGCTCTATCATAAACTTTATCCGTAATCATGAATGTTGAATCATCATTATTAATCGTTCCGATATACCACATATTTTCAGGAACTTTTATTTTTCCATTTTCCAATTTTTTAGGATCATTTTCCCAAACATTAGGCACAAGTTCTACTACCCAGTCTTTTTTATTAGGAAGTTCCAAAACTGATAACATCTCAGCAAAATAATACTCAACTCTCGAAATATTCATTTCATCCAAAAGAGTCACAAAAACCTCATCTGAATATTGAGCTTCATACATACTAGTCAATATTTCTGTTTCATTAAACTTCTTTGTAAATTCATTAAAATACCCAAATATTTCTGTTGAATCTCTCCATGAAGGTTGAACACTCGCTACAGTCGTTTCATTATCGATAAATGAACCAAAAGCATAAGCAAGCGAAGTTTTCCCAGTCCCAGAAATACCTTCTAAAATAATTAACTTATTAGAAGCCAAAGATGCCACGAACAAGCGAATCAAACTTATATCATAATACAAACCTAATTGTGAAGCAGAATAATTTCTGAATATTTCACAAAAATCATCTAAATCGAAATCATTATGAATAACCTCAGGAGTAAAATCTTCATACTTTTTATCAACTGTTGTCAATTTAAAGAATCTACTTTCTCCATCCTTTAATTCATTTTTAATATTACCTTCTTCATCATACTCAATTTCTCCCTCTTCATTAGTAAGTTGAGAAATCTTTTCATTTTGCCTTTTCAATTTCAAAATATCATTATTCAAATTTTCAATTTCTTCAATAAGCAAATCTTCACGATGAACATTTCTTCTATATCTTAAATAAGTTCTCACTGCTCTGACAATCAAAAAAACAATCAAAGCAAAAATCGCTAATAAAAATACAATAGAAAATATTAAAATAACTAACCCAATTCCATTCATTTCACTTTTGTAATCACTTACAACTTGTATATAATTTAAAACATTAAACATTTGCCCCAATCCATTAAAAAACGACTTTACAATTTCCATAATCCCTTCAAAAAATGGGGCCATAAATTTTGTAAAAAACTCTCCGTAAACATTCATTATTTTTCCTCCTCTTTATTCTTTACGATAAACACAATGCCTTGCTTTTCCCAAGTACCGATTTTTTCTTGATATCTTCTAAACCAATTATTAGAAACCAAGACCTTCATATCCTTATCTGAAGGTGTAAAAACATCTCCAGCCTCATCAGCAAGTTCATACACAAAACTAAAGCCTTTATTTTCCATTTTCGTAATATAGTTTTGCTTATCTTTTATATCTTCATAATTTAATAGCAAAAGAACATGTTCTTTTATTCTTGGGTCATCAAGAGCTTCAAACAATGATTCCTTACAAGGTAAAGAAACAATATACTTTCCTATTTCTCGATTAGAAATCAATTCTCGCAAAATTTCAATTTCCAAGATTTCCATTGATACTCGGCAAAACTTTTCTGCTTTTTCCTCTTTTGCTTTTTGCACTAATCTTACATCATCGTTTTCCAATCCCGGAATAGTATAATTATAACTTACAAAATAATAATTTGGCTTTGTTTTATAAATGGTATAAGTATTATAAGAGTTAGGATCATTAAATGCCAAAAAGAACTTCTCTTCTTTATTATTATTTTCTTTTACTTTATCAAATAATTCCTTAATAACTCGCGAATTATTAAGATAAACTTTCAATATATTAGTTTTTTGTAAATACTCCAATAAATAACGAAACTTCTTCTTAGTTGCTAAAAAATCTCCATCGACAACATTCGTAGAAATATCAACATAACAACTTGTTGTAATAATCACAGATAACAAAAATGTCTCATTCTTTTTTTCTTGTAAAAAATATGTTGATTTAGCATTTTTACAATATTGAATCATCGATTTCAAAACTGAATTTATATTATCATTAGAATACTCAACTGGATTATCTCGATGAAGATTATTATCAAAATAATAGTCTTCAACATACAAATCAATCACATCTTTGGCTATATTTACAAATTCTTCTTTTTTCTTCCACAAAGAATTATTTTCTAAAGTGATCAATTCTTCTAATGTTTTGGCATACTCTAAAAGATTTTTCTTCTTTTTTGTCAAATAATTATTTATCATACCACAACTCACTTTTTATTCACCTAACCTATTCTAATACATTATACCAAACAAATACATTGAATGCAATTAGTTATTAAACAAGAGATCGACAATTTTTATAAAAAAGGTTACAGTTCAGATGGAAAAGAGTCAAAAAATAAGAAATGACTCTTTTTCAAT
>CAMNRN010000083.1 GCA_946553095.1 uncultured Mycoplasmatota bacterium | reverse complement strand
AAATAAATTTTATCATTCTTTTTATTTAGTGTGAACCTTAAAGGTATTATAATCTTCTTTTATTTCTTTTTAATGGTTTCAGTCCTAATTTGACCATAATTCTATATACTTTTTTATGATTTACATTATAACCCTGATTTCTAAGTTCTAATGTAATTCTTCGATACCCATATCTTTCTTTATTATTGATAAATATTTCTTTTATTTTTTCTATTATTTCTTTATTTTTATCATCCTTATCCGTTTTGGATAAAGTGTAATAATATACTGACTTAGCTAGTCCAGATACTTTTAGAAGAATCATTAAAGGATATTTTGCCGAAGTTCACTTACAACATTTACTTTTTCTTCTGGTGTTGATTCTTCCTTGCAAGAACCACGGCTCTCAATTTTTTTGAGTATTCTAGCTCCGCTTTTAAATACAGATTTTCTTTTTTTAATCTTTCATTTTCTTCCTCAATTGTTTCAACTTTTTTTGTTTATTTGGTTTCCTCATAATAGTTGGACTCCTTCCGCGTTTCCGTTCAACTATATTATAACCGTTTTCACGATAATTTTTAACCCATGATTGTAATAAACTATCACTTGGTAAACCGATGTCTATTGCTACATTCCATATAGCTTCATTATTTAATAAAATTCTATCTATAGCTTCTTGCTTAAAGTCTTTTGAATATGTTCGATTTTGAGTAGTTCTTAATATGTCATAACCATGAACATCAATTAATTTTGTTAAATATGTTACTCCAGATTTTCTTATATTATATTTTTTTGATAATGAACTTATAGATAATCCTTCTTTTTTATCATTATACAACTTTATTTTTCCCTCATAACTTAATTTACTCATATAAAAACCTCGTTCCTTATGTCCAAGAAATGGGGTTCAGTTCAATTAATTGTCTCTTTTATTTTTAAATTGTAAGATAATTGGAGTTCCTGTTAAATCAATATTTTCTCTTATTTTATTTTCTAAATATCTTTCATAACTAAAATGAACTAAGTTTTTATTATTTACTTGAAGGGTTATCTTAGGTGGGGCATATCCTGTTTGACTTACAAAATATATTTTTAAACGTTTTCCTTTGTATGATGGTGGTTGATGAAGGCTTACAGCTTCCATGATAATGTCATTTAAAACGGAAGTTTTTATTTCTTTTTGATTGTTTTCATAGGCACTTATTACTTCTGGCATAAGTGTGTGAATTCTCTTTTTAGTTAAGGCACTAAAAAATACAACTTTAGCATAAGGAATAAATTTAAATTCTTCGGCGATTTTCTCTTTCCATTTTTTTATCTCAGTGTCAGGATTTTTAACTTTATCCCATTTATTGACTGCTAAGACTATTCCACAGCCAGCATCTACAGCATAACTAGCAATGTGTTTATCGTGTTCAATAATACCTTCTTCGGCATTTATAACAATAACACAGACATTACTTCTTTCTATTGCTTTAATGCTTCTTATTAAGGAATATTTTTCGACAGATTCATATATTCGCCCTTTTTTACGCATTCCAGCGGTATCAATTACAGTATATTCTTTGTGATCATAGGTAAATTTAGTATCGATTGCATCTCTAGTTGTTCCAGCAACGTCACTGACAATTACCCGATCTTCATTTAATATAGCATTGATTAAGCTGCTTTTTCCTACATTAGGTCGACCAATTATACAGAATTTTAATGTTTCGTCCTGATAATCTTCGATTGTAGGCATATCTTTTGTAATTTCTTCTAATAATTCTCTAAATCCTAGATTGTGCTCTGCACTAATGGGCATAATTTGTTCGAAACCTAATTCATAATAACTATAAATATTTTCTTTTCTCTTTTCATTGTCAATCTTATTGGCAACAACTATAACTTTTTTTTGATACTTACGTATTAAATCACGAACATGTGTATCAGCTGCATCTGGATCCATTAGTCCATCTACAACAAATAATATAATGTCAGCCTCATCAATTGCTAGTTCTGCTTGTGCTAATATATCTTTGTCAAAATTATCTTCTCCTAGTAGAATTCCACCAGTGTCAATTAAATGAAATTTTTTATCTTTATAGTTTACAACACCAAAAATACGATCTCTCGTTATTCCAGGTGTATCTAAAATAATTGCCTTTTTTTCTTTAATGAGACGATTAAAAATAGAACTTTTTCCTACATTTGGTTTTCCTATTAAACATACTGTTTGCATAAAAATTTCCCCCTTATGTTTCATCTAGAATTTTATATTTGTTAGTTAATATGGCGTATACTCGATTATTTTTTTTATAAATGAATACTTCTTCTTCATTTAATGGATTATTTGTGACTGGATTTAGAACTTTATTATTTTTTTCTTTGGTTTCAAAATCTTTAGAGTCTATTAAAGTTTGAACAGTTATATCTTTGATACAAAATGTCGCATCAAAAGTTTGTGTTTTTCCCTCAGAGTCTTTAAATGTAACAGAATTACAATTATCACTTGTAAATGTATGTTCTTGCCCATATTTAATAGCTGCGGTTTCAATTTCTTCAATTTTAGTAGCTAAAAGTTTTTTTCTGGCTGCATGATTGATACTATAAACGCTTCTTATTCCAATTGTCATGATAATTCCTAATATAACAATTACTGCTAATAATTCAGTTAACGTAAATCCCTTTTTATCCATAAATATATCTCCTATTTTATCTTGTTTTCAATGATTTCTAGTACTTCATTTCTTCCTTTTTTAGTGATTGTAGAAAAGGCTATAAAAGATGCTTCGTCTGTTAGTTTTAATGTATCTTTGATTAATTTATCTTGTTTTGCACGACTATTTTTACCTACTTTATCATATTTTGTAGCAATAATAGTAATGTCCTTGTTGTAAAATTTTAAGAAATCATACATTAATATATCGTCTTCAGTTGGTTTATGACGATAATCTACAAGCAAAAACACTTGCTTTAAGTTTTCTCTTTCTTTTAAATATTCTTCAATCATTAAGCCAAATTTTCTTTGTTGATCCTTACTTACACTTGCATATCCATAACCTGGTACATCAACTAAATAGAATTCGTCATTTACTAAATAAAAATTAAGCGTTTGTGTTTTTCCTGGTTTAGAACTGGTTCTCGCAAAGTTTTTTCTCTCAATTAGTGCATTAATAAAACTACTTTTTCCAACGTTACTGCGACCAACAAGTAAAAATTCCTGTTTCTTCCCTTCAGGATATTGACTCCTTCGAACCGCTATTATAGGTTCTTCTACCTTATCAATTTGCATAACTTTTCACCAAGATTATTATATATTAATTTGAAAAAAAATGCAAATTTCAAAAAAGATGATAATAAAATTAAATAAAGGAGGAAATCTATGCAAAGTAAAAGTTTTCCTCCGAATCTTGACCCTCATGTGTTTTCACTACTCGCAGTTGGCGTTGCCTATGCCCTTGTCGGAGATTATGATGTAAATGAACAGAATAGTATTGGAAACTGGTTTGAACTTTTGGGTCAGTATATGCTTACTCATGCAGCTCAACAACAAGTTATAGAGTCTAGAATAGAACATTCTAACATTAATATTAATAGTAAAAAGTATAAAAAAACTGGTAATCCTTATACAGATAATAACCAGAATAAAAGTAATCAAAATCAAAGAAGTGAAGTTGAATTTTTGCTTGATGCAGTACAAAGACTGCAAGATGAATTAAATAATCTTAAGAAGTAAAATCTTTTTTGACTATCTAAAATCCACTTCTACTTACTTGCTTCTCTAAAAATTATAACAAGATTCTGTATGGATCTGCCTTAGTTCCAGATCCACTTGCTAGTTCTACGTTTGAAGCAAGACTAAAGGACGGGCGCACCGCATTGCCGCTATACACGACGTTATAGTACGCGCCCCCACCCCTAGACACAGCGAACGCAATGTACGTAAGGTCCGTATACGGCGAGGTTGTCCATTCGTAAATTCCCATATACATCCAATTATCATTGACTGCTGTTCTATAATCTTGTTTAGTATCATTATCATATCCAGGTTTTGTCCAATGGTTTGGTAGAGCTCCATAGTAATATTCACTTAAATACATTAATCCTATCTTTGCTTCGTATGTTTTATTTATCTTGTTTGCTCCTACTTCATAATCATATGCCCTCTTGGCATTTGATTCCATTCCATTTGCTAAACTTACGCCTCCCACATTCCATGTGGTGGTTGCTATTTTGTCTGTCCATGTTGTTCCCAGATTATTTAAGTATGTTCCATTTAGATTAACTGTATTTAATCTACTTTCATTCCAGTTTGCTTTTGAACTAGTTCCATTTGCATTATTCCAATAGTATCTACTAATCTTACTTTGATTTCCCTTGTAATAT
>CAMNRN010000082.1 GCA_946553095.1 uncultured Mycoplasmatota bacterium | reverse complement strand
GTATTTACTTGAGTGAAAGAGGAAAAGATTTATTTCTAAGTATAAAAAAACTTGGTTTAGAAGGCATCGTGGCTAAGAAAAAAGATTCATTATATCATCCTAATGAAAGGACCAATAGTTGGTTAAAAATTAAAAATATAGAAAGCAAATATTTTTATATCGGGGGATACATCGAAAACAATGCTTACACCATATCCCTTCTTTTAGGTGAATATCAAAAAGGAAAACTTAACTACGTAGGAAAAGTTACATTAGGCAAGAAAAATCCTCTTTATACCAAGGTAGCTAATCACAAAAAAGAAAATACATCTCCATTTATAAATTTTAACAAAAAAGTTATTTATATCAACCCTAGTTTGAAGTGTAAAGTAAACTTTTTAGAAAGAACCAAAAAGAAACTTTTAAGACAACCATTTATCTCTTAAAAATAAATATATTTTTATATTATTTCATGTTATAATTTTACAGAATGGAGTAAGAGTTATGATGGGAATATTTCCGAGTCTTTTTTATGTGGCAATTCTATAGTCGCTTATAATTATAATCTTAGGACTTATCGCATTAAAATTCAAAAGTTAGAAAACAATTATATGCCCAACAAGGGTTGCAATATGTGATAATAAGCTAAGAAAGATGGTAGATGTCATTTGAATTTTTTAAATAGTGTGTATTATAAACTGAACTTATCAAGAATGTATAGTGTTGAAACAAATCTAAGTAAAAAATCATCAATAAGTATTTCTTCTAAAAAAATTACTATTTCTTTAATACTTGTTTATTGTTTTTTTGCCTTTTGTATGTCTTTATTCTTAATAATTTCATTTTTACCAAAAAATATATTAAATGTTGCAGTTTCATATTTTGAAAATGAGACTCATAATAAAGTTAAAATAGAGCAATTAATTTTAATATCTTTTTGTACGTTTCTATTCTGTACTCTGCTTGCTTTCATAAAACGATTTCTAATCTATAAGAAGAATGAATCCAAACCACAAAATATTAACATATATCAACGAGAATTACCTGAAAAACTAAGACCTGCTCATGTTCGTGTGTTAATATATGATGGGATAATTGATTCAAATACCTTGGCATCAACAATATTAGATTTAGTCAATTGTGGATATTTAAAGTTAAAACTAAAAATAGGGAAGACTTATTTAAAAAAGAAATAACAATCCAAAGAGCATTAAAAAGTGATGAAGACTTATTTTCTTACGAAAAATATTTAATAGATTGGTTTTTTAATGAAGAACAAACGACGAGTAGTATGGTAAAAGATAGAATAAACAATTTAAATGAAGCTCCATGTGAAAGATTTTCGATTTTTCAAGCTCTAGTATTACTGTCATTTCCAATAAACCTTTATTATCGTAAATCGAACAATAAAATAGAAAGAATTATTTATATTTATCTCGTTCTTCTTTCTGGTATTTATATTTTTTTTCATTTCTTCAAATAGTTTATTACTCTTTAGTGCTGCCATTTTCTTTCCTTTATTTGGTTTTGCCAATCTTTTTTTGCTAGTCCTACTTATTTATTAAATGATAAAGGATCAGAATTATGTGATAGTTTTCTAGATTTAAAACGTTTTTTAAATGATTTTTCTGTAATTCAGGATAGAACTAGCGAAATGATCATTTTATGGAATTTTTATTTATCATATTCAGTCGCATTAGGTATAAATGGTATAGCTAGTGATGAAATAAAAGCTTTTTTTGGTGATGCTATTTATAACGTTCAAAATAATAAAAGCCAAAATAAAGATTATGAGGAAAATATAATAAATGAAATCGAAAATTCTAAAAAGATTTATCAAAAAATAGGCCTAAAATAAAAAGCAAAAACAATCTTTTGCTCAATATTCTGTAACATATAAATCAATATATTCTTCTAAAGTTAAATCATTTTCATAAATTATTTTTGCTACATCTAAACCGACATAACGAATATGCCAATTTTCAAATTGATAGCCAGTAATAAATTCCTTTCCTTTAGGAAAACGAATAATAAACCCAAAACGGTAAGCATTATTATGTAACCATTCATAATCACTATCATTAAGTCTGACATTCGTTTTTATTGCGGGATTTTTCAAGTCGATAGCTAGACCTGTTTGATGATCAGAATATCCTGGTCGAGCCGAGTATGTATCGGCTTTTTCTTTACCGTGCTTAGAAACATAACCGGTATACAAAGTATTTTGAAAATTATAATCTCGGTAAGCTGTCGTCGGAAGAAGTGTTATTCCAATTTCCTTTTTTACACTTTCTTGTAATTTTTCTAAAGCTTCTTTAGCTTCCTTGCGCATTGGTACATTATTTCCATAATGTCCAGCTGCTTGCTCCATGCCACTAGGTTTATAATTTTTAGGCAAAGAATTATATTTGTTGACTAAAACGAGTAAATCGCTTGGATCAACAGCCTCCAAAGTATCAGTATAAACTGGAAGATCTAGTTTAATATTGACATATGTAACAATATCTTTTAATTCATATTTACTATGTTTTTCTCTATATAGATTATAACGATTTACATTATTAACATCAAAATTCTTAAAAGAATAGTAATCTTTAATATCGATATAATCCACATTCTTTAATTTATCAATATTTTTATTACTTAAATTCATAATATAATTAATTTCTTTTCCCTTATAACCTTTATCTAAAAAAATATTTATTACATCTTTAAAATTATTTTTATCACTATATTCTATATCTCGATATTGATCTAAGTATTTCTCATTATATAAATTTTGGTCAAGAACAAACTCCAAAGTTTTAGAATATTTTTCCAAGGGAATATTATTTTCTTTTAAAACTGATTTGCTTTCTTCAGAAATATTTTCTTTTTTTAAAGATTTAACTCCTAAATAAGTACCTCCAACAATCAGAAATAAAAATAACAATTTGACCCATAATCGTAACTTTTTCAAAAACTATCACCTAGAAACATTATAGCACCATTTATTGTTTTACATACTGATTTATGATAAAATTATACTTATGAATGTAAAGAAAAGGAGGAATAAATATGTTTGAATATATGGGAGATAGATTAACAAATGCCATCAAAAACATTAAAGGGATGGGGCGAATTACAGAAGAAAATATTTCTGAAGCGACTCGTGAGATAAGAATTGCGTTATTAGAGGCAGATGTTAACTATCAAGTCGTGAAAGAATTTATTGCTAGTGTCAAAGAAAAAGCTTTGAATGCTGAGGTAGAAAAGAGTCTAAAGCCTGATGAATTATTTATCAAAATAGTAAAAGATGAATTAGTATCATTATTAGGTGGAGATTACGTTCCTTTAGAAACCAATAAAAAGCCTTGTCTTTTAATGTTAGTTGGACTTCAAGGAAGTGGAAAAACTACTACAGCAGGAAAGCTTGCTCGTTTTTTGCGAAAGAAACATGCCAAAAGTCCTCTTTTAGTAGCTTGTGATATTTATCGACCCGCAGCAATAGATCAATTAAAAGTCATAGGAAAAGAACTTGATATTCCTGTATTTAGTGAAGATAAAAAAGTAATAGAGATTGTAAATGATGCCTTAGAATATGCTAAAAATAATAATCATGATTATATGATTATCGATACAGCTGGACGATTGCAAATTGATGAGGTTTTAATGCAAGAATTAAAAGATATTGATGAATTAGTATCTCCAGATGAAAAGATTTTAGTAATTGATGGATCAATGGGGCAAGATGCTATTAATGTCATCACTGGATTTAATGATAATCTTTCTTTAACTGGGTGCATCTTAACCAAATTAGATGGTAATACTAAAGGTGGAGTAGCTTTATCTGTTCGTCATTTAACAAGTATTCCTATTAAGTTTATAGGAACAAGTGAAAAAATGGATGGTTTGAGTGAATTTTTTCCTGAACGGATGGCTGAAAGAATCTTAGACATGGGCGATATTATGAGTATTGTCGAAAAAGTCGAAAGTGTAATTGATGAAGAGGAAGCTAAAAACCAAGCCCTTCGTATGAAAAAAGGTAAATTTGATTTAAATGATTTCCTTCAAAGTTTAAAACAAATCAAAAAACTAGGACCATTAGAGAATATTATTAAAATGCTCCCTCAAGCACGTAAGATGGGATTAAACAATATTAGCATTGACCCTAAAGAATTAGCTCATGTTGAAGCGATAATAAGTTCTATGACTCTAGAAGAGCGTCGGCATCCAGAAATACTAAAGGCTACTAGAAAGCAAAGAATAGCTAAAGGAAGTGGCCGTAGTGTAGAAGAAGTAAATCGCTTACTTAAGCAATTTGAAATGATGAAAGATATGATTAAAAAAGTATCAAATGGTAATATGAAAATGCCATTTTAAAAGAGAATTAAAAACGCTTTAATGAGTGTGTAAAAAACTTTGTGTAAAGTTACCTAACTATGGTAATACAGATTAT
>CAMNRN010000081.1 GCA_946553095.1 uncultured Mycoplasmatota bacterium | reverse complement strand
TTAACTAAGAAGATAAGAGTAATAAATATATCACTTGTCAAATTAAAGAAAGCATAGGATAATTTAGTTACACTTAGTAAATTAGAGAAAATAATACTGTTTATTAAAATGAGTCAAGAAAATGAAAATGAAATAAGAAAATTAGTAGAAGGAGATGAATTATTAGAAATGATGTATGAAGAAAGAAAAAGAATGAGTGACAGTGAGTCACTAATGCTAGAATTTGATAAAGAAGTAGAAGATGAAAGAGAACGAAGACTAATTGAAAAGACAATAAAATTTGAAGGAAGAGAAGAAGGAAGCCAACAAGAAAAGATAAAAACAGCCAAGAATTTACTGGCTTTACAAGTTCCAATAAACATTATAGCTAAAGCAACTGGACTTAGTAAAAAAGTCATAAATATGTTGATGTAGAAAAACTTCATTCAAACATCATGTATAAGAATATATTGCTTGTAAAAACTAGTTTATTTTTCTTTTTTTGTTGACAAATAAAGATTTATATAGTAGGATATTCGAATAAAAAAAGGGGTTTTTGGAATGAATACGATAAATAAATGTAATGAGGTTGAGCTTTTGTGTGAAGATATTGCTGGTATAGAAAGTACTGTTGGTGTTGATATATCACCAGCAGTTGTAGCTGATCGAATCAATGAACTTGTTAATTTTTTAAACCAAGCAATAAATGGAATAAACAATGAGGAAGAAAAATGGAAATTATTTTCGAAGTTAAGTAATTTATTTGATGAATGGAATTATGAGATAAATTCTGATAATTTGCGTAATCTTTTAAATGACTGTCCAAGTCTTGACGTGTTTTTGAATTCCTGTTTTAGAACTAATTCTAAAGTGACTGAAGAATCAATTTTAGAGATGTCTAATGATCCATTTACAAGAGAAATATTAATGTTATATGCGGTTTTAACAGATAAAATAGTAGTAGATGACGAAGAAGCTTTAAAGTCGTATGAAGGAGAATATGATTATTTTAAAGATGTAAGACATAATGTAGAAAGTCTATCTCATCAGGATACTTTAAGTTGTTTTAAACAAATGGAATTGTGTAAAAAGAATAACGATGTAAAAACTCTTAATAAATTACGAAAAAAAGTTGCTGAAGGACATTTACATTTTGTAATTTGGGAAGCAAAAAAACATTATTGTCCTTCAATTGATATGTTAGATTTAATTCAAGAAGGTAATGTTGGATTGATGAATGCAATTGATAACTTTGATTATAGAAAAGGATATCGTTTTGTAACTTTTGCTTGGTGGTCTATTCGTGGGGCCATTGTAAGATTTATTGAAAAAAATATTTCATTAGTTTCGATTTCAAATCGTCAAATAGAAAATGCGGAAAGAATAAATAAAATAAAATATGAACTTTTGCAAGAAAAGGGAAGTTGTTCTTTAGATGATTTAGCTAAAAGGACTGGTAATTCAATTGAAAAATTGCGTGATTTAGAAAATTGTCAGGTTAATGTTGTTTCCTTAAGTACTCCAATTGGAGAACATGATGATTCCTTGGAAGCTTTAATTGAAGATACAGCTGCTGTTAATCCTGTTGTTGAAGTCGAAAAAACAGCTTTAAAAGAAGTACTTAATGGTGGTTTGGGGAGACTTTCTAGAGAATATGAATTTATTATTAGAATGAGATTTGGTATACCGAAGAAAAATGCAGATAATACTTATTTTAAAAGAGCTCATACTTTATCCGAAGTGGCTAAAGTATTTAATACTAGCTTAGAGAATATCCGTCAAAAAGAACAAAGGGCTTTAAAAGCATTACGAAATTTTAGAACAATTGAATCTTTTTATTTAGAAAAGGAAGAAGATACAGTTTACAGTAGAAAAACGTTACAAGATATTATGCAATGTAATGATGATGAATTTGTTTTTATAAAAGATATCATTTATAATAATGAGAATTTTAAAAGAGTTATGTGTGATGCTCATGGGATTAATTTAGATTGTGTATATAACTATGAAGATGTATGTACATATGGATTTTATCAAATAAAATTAGCGAAAAAGTTAGAAGTGGCAAGAAGAAATAAATCCAAGAATTTACAAGAACTACTTGAGTGTGATGCCGAAGTTTATGATGAGATTATTTCTTATATTAATAGTGATATTAATATATATCAAATATTGATGAGCATTTTTGGTGGTGATTTTGAAAGGAAAATAAACGTTTTGTTTCTACCAATGAAGTTAAAGGAACAATTGGATTTCGTTTTAGTGAAGTTAAAAGAAAAAGCGGAAGAAATTAGTGGTAAAGAAGATGTTAAATATACTAATCGAACTCTTCAGGAAATTCTGTCATGTTCATTTGAATTTTTAGAATATTTGTTAAATATTTTAGAAGATGGATCAAATTATAAAAATATTTTAGTGGCAGTACATGGGGAGAATTTAGATCAACCTTTTGAAAAAGAAAAATTAAATTCAGCAATAAGTTCTAAGTATTATAGTATTATATTTAGGTGTCGTAGTATTGAAGCGGTATTTCAAGCTGAATTAGGAAAGACATTGCAAGAAATACTAGGTTGTGATGAAGAGATATTTGGGCAAGTTAAAGAATTTGTTTATGCAAGAGAAAAGGCAAGAAATATGTTAGTAGCTGTTTTCGGAGACGGTTTAGAAAAAGTTAAGAATTATCAAGTTTTAAATAGTAGTAATAATAAATATTTTAATGTCATTATGGGGATTATTCGACGACATGTTGATAAGCGATTAAATGTAGAATGTGAAGTAAGTGATTCTAGAAACGGAAAAACTAGATAGTTTTTTTCTTTTTTTTAGTGTATAATACTTTAGTTGATGTGAAGAAAGGAAAAAATATGGGAATGCAAACAAGATATTTAAAAAATCAAGATATTGAAGTAGAAAGTGCAATAGAAAATTTAAAAAAAATGCGGAAAGCTTTAAATCATGGAGAAGGATGGAATTATAGACGATATTTAATTTATCGTGATTTTTTAGTGAATCATTATTCTTATATGCTTAAAGATTTAGTTTATGATGAAGATTTATTACAAGATGGTTATATTATATTAATTGAACTTATCGATATTTTTTCTGATAAAAGATTGATGGATTTAGAGGGCTTTTTGCAACGTCGTTTAGCTAAATTAATGGCAAAGGATGAAACTTTAGATTGTTTGTCACTTGATGAGATTAAAGATAATATTGCCGATGGCATTTGGCAAGAAAGACAGTATTTTGTTACTGATGAAGGTTGGTCGTTAGAAGAAATGGTAGAAGAAAAATTCTTTAATGAAAATGTACTTCAAGTGTTAGATATTTTGGATGATAGAGAAAGGCGTTATATTGAAATTCGTTTTGGTATTCCTAAACAAGGTGCTTCTTTTTCTTCAGAAGCGAAATCTTTAAGAGAATGTACTCGTTATTTTGATATGACGCATGAAAGTCTTAGAAATTTTGAAAGTAAAATTTTAAAAAAAATTCAAAGATATTGGGGACTTGATGAGTCAAAGGAGAAAGTCAAAACTCCTACTAAGCCTTTCAAAGATGATGGGAAAACTTTGTTAGAGATTCTTTTGTGTAGTGTTAAGGAGTTACATGCAACGTTGTTTTATTTTGATAAGTCTGGCTTCAATTATCAAATTTTAAGAGATGCTTTTGGATATGATTTAGCAGGAAAACAAAATATTCAAGTGCTTGATAATGCTAAGCGAAAAGTTTTTTATACAACAAGAGACAAATTACAACAAGTATTGCAAAAAATTAGAAATAGAGAAGGAAAATTGTTACAAGAAATATTAGGGTTAAGTGAACAAGAATTCGAACGTTTTTGGATTTTTATCGATTTGGATAATGATGGATATAAAGGATTATTACAAGGACATGGTTTTTTATTTAAAAATAGATTTAGGTTAGAAAATCTTTCTTTCGAAGATATTGATATTTACCAAAGATATTTAACAAGTTTGAAAAGACAATCAAAGAGATTAGTTATGCCTACTATTTATTCTTATTTCTTTTCTGGCAAATATAAACATTTAATTATTCCTTATATTATGAGTCAGCCAGAGATGTATAAAGTTATGTCGATTGTTTACGGGGATGATCTTTTAGGATTTGAGGATACTTCTAGGTTAAGCGATTCACTTAAATCGATGTACTATTATTATTTATATCAAATCAAAGCGTTTTTATTAGAACTGAAGGGAAAGAGAAAAGAAGAGGTTGTTGAAATTGAAGGGGAATGTATTGTCGATAACAGTCATCCTTTTTTTGCAGAGATTATTCATTTGATGCCTGTTTCTTTAAAAGAAAAAGAGATGTTGGCTCGAAGTTTGGGGATTTTTGATGGAAAAAAATATAGTTTACAAGAGCTTTCATATATTTATCATATGAGTTATGATAATACCTTAAAAGAAATAACTTTTTCTTATGAGATATTTCAAAATCTATGTTGTGGGTATTCTTTAACTGATTCTAGTTTAGCTTTAAAAAGGAAAAAGTGATAGGATTATAATACCTTTAAGGTTCACACTAAATAAAAAGAATGATAAAATTTATTT
>CAMNRN010000080.1 GCA_946553095.1 uncultured Mycoplasmatota bacterium | reverse complement strand
TTATAAAATTCATATTACCAATCTTTACGTGAATTTAGTTTTTAATTCAACGAAAGTTTATCAAGTTATATGTTTTAATATGTAAAATTGCTTAGATAATTTATATCAGGCAAGCACAAATACTTGAGAAATGTAGAGTTGCTGTTTTTGAGGAAAGTGAATGTATTCCATGTTGTGAATGCACACATATATCAAATACTAAAAACTTTAATATTCTATTCTCACACCCTGTTCTGTAAATACTCGCGGATTACTTCTAGACATTTTATTATAATTTGTGGTCAATTTTTTTGACTACAATTCTTCTAAGTCATAATCATTAAAATCCATGAAAATCTATCAGGAAATTTTAGTGGAATATTTTTAACTGCTTGATTTATTTCTTTTGTACTATTTTTACATTGATATAATTTAGCTAATTTGGAATCTAACATTACTTGAGTACCATTTGCTTCATAAATCATACTTTCTACACTACAAGTGAAATAAAATAGAAAGACAATATAATGTTGCTTATAAAACACTTTTACAAACAATCCGTAATTATTATATTGCATCTGCTAAACAACAAAATGCGAATAGCGAATGTTGCAATCCATTAATCGAAATGAATATTCCAACAATAATAAGTGCAATTCATTACCCTAATATTGATTCATCAAGTAGTATAATTAGCTTATATTCTAAATTAAAAGGTGCGCAAGATTCTTTAACTTCTCTGCCAGATTATTTAGAGCAGATATAGCAGAATGTGAACTATGAAGAAGAGTTATGTAAATTAGACGAAAATGGACAACTAAAATTACACCGAGTAAAGAAACCATTAGTAATGAATAAAAATATTGGAAAGATAATTTAAAATTCTTTTGTAAAATGAGCTTATAATTGAGCTCTTTTTAAAAGGACTTGTCACAAAAAAAGTTAAATCAAATATCTTTTTAAATAAGAACAAAAATGATCTAAGAGAAATTACATAATTAATGGCTCAGTTTTAAAACTAAAATGCCATTTTAGTAACACATATGATAATGGCAAAGCCAATATCGTAGTGTGCATAGGGAGGAGGAAATGTCATCAGTTTAAGGAAATCACATAAGAAATTGTGTGGTTTTTATTATGGACAAATGAGATAATAAAGATAAGAATAAAAAGTGTTAAATTAGTGGTAAAATTTAATAAAGAAGAAATCGAATTAATAAGGAATAAAATAAGAATTATTTAAAATTGTTTTATCAGGAGCACAAAGAAGATGTAATACTATATAAAGGCTATTTATTAAAAGCAGTAGATGGAAGTTATTCTGAAATACCAAATACGAAAGAATCTAAAACAGGATATGAGAAAACACCACAAAATCTTAAAAACCTTATAAATAAAAACTACTATCATTTTTGGGTGCCCCAATGCCTATTTCGCACTTTCGAAATGTATGTACAAAATGCTAAATAAGTAACTCCATTTATTACAATCCTATGTGGGTTTACATAAGAGATATTTGTATCATCTATTGTTCTAATACTTCCATTATGAATCGTTGGTGTAGTATTACAAAAACTACATATAAATTCTATTTTATTTTTTAAAGTAGTCTCAATTCTATTTCTTGTTTAATAATATTAACCATTAAAGAATCTCATCGCTTTCTTTTAAACAACAAAAAAATCAATTCCATTTCTAGAATTGATTTTTATCTTTATGCTCTAAACTATATAAGTTCGAGCAAATTCTTCTCTGGTGCCCTAAGGGAGGACGTACAACAACTTTTATGGTTTTACATTACTTCTAATTTTTTGAATTTTCTTGATATATTTCTCTAAATCAATAGAACTTACACGATTAATAAAAGTATCAATTAAATCTCTTGATAAAATACATTCTTCATAAGGAACTCCTGAATAATATTCACTTGGATAATCTATATAATCATCTTCAGTAATATTATATTTGTCCGATAAATAAAGATTTAAATGCTCATAAGCAAAATACAAATCTTTACAAAATTGTTCATAACTATTTTCTAATAAATATTTTGTATCAAAACATTCTTCAAAAAACAAATAATCTGTAATTAAATGTAAAAACCATCCTAACTCAAAATCATTTAGATATTCATGGTCTTTCAAAAAAGAATATAAGTTAACTTTGCCACGTACATGACTAACATTATCATTACCTCGATTTAAATTTGTATAATGTGATACATCATTATTATCTGCTACATCTGGATATAATGTACCAGCGATTACATCTCTATAATTTAAGTTTGTATGTGTTTCCAAATATTTTTTTGCAATCGCTAAATGAATAGTTGCACATGCCATATTTTACCTCCTATTTAGCAAATTGATATTGTCAATTTGCTAGTGTGTTTACTAAATTGGCAAAATTTAACAAACAATATTGTTATACAGCAAAATTACTGTTATAATTTACTTAGGGAATATATTAGCAGTTGAGTGCTTGCCAACTTTCGTAAGAAAGGGGGCTGATGATATGCATAAGAAAGATTTTTTAATCCTGTCTCTTATTCTAATTATCTTCTTACTCATAGTCTTACTTTTTACTTTAGTAAAGTAGTAATCTATAATAAGAAAAAAGCACTCAATTTACGTTCAGTAGATTAAGTGCTTACACAAATTAGTGGTGAGTACTCAACATTGGAGTGTTAAGTATTCCCTTTTTATTTTATGCAAGTTTCCTTGACATATTCATGATAACATAAAAACGGCTTTTTGACAAGTCGTTTTGCTTAATACTCGAAAAGTTCGAGTTATCCTTAAATCTGGTGCCGCAACAGTGAATTGAACACTGATTTAATCCTTACCATGGATTTGTAATACCATTATACTATAGCGGCTAAATAAAAGATGTGGCAGTGCTTAAATGACTGAATTAATAAATAATTCTTATATTCAATAGTAAAATAAATCATTCAAGACTTGTATGCCACATCTCTGTGTATAAATTGTAGCAAATCAATTATAAGTAGTCAATAAAAAATATTTATTTTCCAAAATTTTTAGAAGGAAACTTGCTTTCAAAAACAATATGTTTTTTTATCATTTTGTAAAATTGATCAATATTGGAATTATATTTTTTATATAATGAATTTGATAAGATATCTGCCCACTGTGTTAAATAACAAGACTCTGACTCCATATAGTTTGTAGTAAATTCCACTCTTTTAACAAAATCACTTGTTTCTAGTTTTTCTAGTACCAACTTGTTATAAAGATATGGCTTTAATGAAAGACGATTGCCTATTTTTACCGAACGATTGTCTAAATATAAATTTACTTTGGTTATATTTGGATAATCTTTAAGTATTTGTTTGACAATTAACTGAACTAAATAATTATAGCAAGCATTTTTATCATCTGCTCTTTTTAATAAAAATGTTGTAGAATTTAAATCGAGTACAATATACCTGACTTTGATTCCGTGATCTAAAATACTTTTAATCAATTCTATTCTTTGAAATTCATTTAATTTAGATCCTTTGATTTCATTATTTTTTGAAATATGATTTTTTACTTTAAAACGATTGATAATTCTTCCTGCTCTTCGCGATAACGTTTTTATGTTAATGCCATCAATCTCAATTGCACATATTAGAAAGTAACGCCCCATTCCTGGTCCTAAATTTCCTGATTCATCAATATATAAGTTAACTTCTTGCATTTATTTCTCCCCCAAAAATGTATAAATATTTTTATTAAGTTAATAATATTAAGGTAGTGATTATCTACTCGCTACAAAAACTACCGAATCAAGCTTTGGCTTGATTTTTTTATAAAAAAAATGGAAGAAACCTAATTTCTTCCATATCTACTTATAGATTATCACAATTAATAAAAATTGTAAATAAAAAACCCTTTTTAGGGTATAATCTGTTTTCTGGTGGCTCCAGCGGGAATTGAACCAGCGACACAAGGATTTTCAGTCCTCTGCTCTACCGACTGAGCTATGAAGCCATCTATGGCGGTTCGTACGGGATTTGAACCCGTGATCTCTTGCGTGACAGGCAAGCGTGATAGACCACTACACTAACGAACCATTGGTTGCGGGAGTAGGATTTGAACCTACGACCTTCGGGTTATGAGCCCGACGAGCTACCAGACTGCTACCATCCCGCGATAACATTTTTAATGGCGGAGGAAAAGGGATTCGAACCCCTGCGCCGGTTTCCCGACCTGTCGGTTTTCAAGACCGATCCCTTCAGCCAGACTTGGGTATTCCTCCATTTTTCCAACTGCACTTTGATTATAGCATATTCTTCATTTTTCTGTCAATATAATTTTTCGTTGAATTAAAAACTAAATTCACGTAAAGATTGGTAATATGAATTTTATAAGTAAATGCACGTTATTTTCTCAAAATAATGTGTATTTTTATATTTAAATTTATTGAAAATTATCAAAAATAGTGTTAATCTATAAGTAATGAAGAGAAATTAAGTTTTTAATTTCATGCAAAAAAGTGACGAAAATATCATTTTTTTAAAGATTATATAACTAAATTCGGAACTTAAACACTTTTAAAACGTCAAATTCTTTCTAGCCATTGTAAAATGGT
>CAMNRN010000079.1 GCA_946553095.1 uncultured Mycoplasmatota bacterium | reverse complement strand
AGATAAAATCTAAGTGAATTATATGTTTGAGGTAATATCAACTGTAAAACTCGGGGGTTAAATATCCTGATCAAGTTAAGGCTGTAACTCCAGGACAAGCTTGTGTTCTTTATTTGGGAGAAGAATGCTTAGGTTGTGGGTTTATTAAAACAGTTCGAAAAAATAATGAAGATTTATGGTATTTGTAAAAAGAAAAGATACTTTTATGGAAGAATTTAACAATAATCTTTTGCTTAATTTTACAATAATAACCTTGATTTTAAGTGTTAAGTTATGTATAATTAAAGTGTAAAAGTTAGAAAAGGTAGTGAAAATGTGGACAGATTAAATGAATTGTTGCAAGAATTGGGAATTTCTAAAGTAAAATTGGCTAAGTATTTGGGTGTTAGTCGGCAGATGGTTTATAATTATTTGATTTTAGATAGTTTAGATAAGTGGCCTAAAGAAAAGAAAGTTTTATTGTTACAACTTTTAGACATTAAGGATGGTAATGATACTACATTAAAAAGTATACATGTTGATACGGAATATCTAATGGATGTGGAAAAAAGATTGAATTTGGCTGTGAAAGCGTCAAATGATTCGGATTCTTTGCTTGACTTAAATGGGTTATCTAAAGAGGGGAGAACTTTAATTAGTGATATAGCTTTTTTATTAAAAGAAAAACTTGTAGAAGATGACGATGAGGCAGGGGAATCTGCTGTAAGATATTTATATTACATGTTGCAATCTATGGAGAATGTGGCAGAAATAAAATATATTTTAGGTTATATGGCTAAAACAAATGGTTTTATCTCTCCGGATGAATATGCTTTTGATGCCGATAAACAATTTATTTTTGAAGGAATATTATATTCAGCTTTAACGCTTTATAACAATGGGGGAGCAAGTAAGAGTAAGATTGCAGAAACACATAAACGTTTTATTCAAGAAATAGAACAAAAAAATGAAGAAAAATTAAGTCGGACACAACAACTTAATACTGTTAAAATTCAAGCCTTAAGAGAACTTGGATATACAGATATTAATTCTAATAATGCGGCAGAAGTATTTGAAAAGATTGCAGAAATTCAATCTAGGAAAGTTTAGGGAGTTAATCTACTATACTCCTTTTTTTTATGAAAAAGTCCCCTACTTCGTTTGATAGGGGATATATGCGTGTTATAACCTTATTATATATAAATATAAGGTTATAAATAAAATACTTTAATTAAAAAAAGTGATATTGATTTTTTTTAAATATTTATGGTATTTATTATATAGATTTTTTTAATTTGTTTTGTGATGATTTATCATGGATATGATTTGATATATTGATCATAGTTAATATGTTGTAGTTTGAGTGTGAAAATAGATAATTGTGTTGGTTTATTAACTGATAATTTTATTAAATTATTGTTTCAAATAATATATATTATGTTAACTAACTTCTGGAAACGAAGCTCGCATACTTGGTTATGGTGTTGTAATAACGTCGAAACACACTATCAAAACCATTAGAACAAACATACTTCGTAAGTTCCATTTCAAGATGTATGGAATCCAAGTCAGGATAACTATCGATAAATGTATAAATGTTATCTAGTATCTCTTCATCACTTAATAAATCATCAAATGATTTAAAATACTTAGATTTAAAAGAGTTCGAAACAATTACCTGATCTAAGTTATATTGGAATTTATCTTCGTTATCTTTATGAACTAAATATCTACAAGATCCTCGAAGAGATTTAATACGTCTTACGAGTCTTTTTGGAACTTCTAATCTTTTTGATAACGATAATTCACTTCGTGGATTATCTAATGAAAGAATTAAATGCACGTGTTCTTTCTTTTCGTCTTCTTCGGGCATATGCTTAATATAAGCATAATTTTTAAATGAACTTTTAATATCCTGAAGAACATCTTTAAAGTAATCATCCTCGGGATACAATAATAACATAAAATTTCTATAGCGCTTCTCTTCTATTTCTTCGCTACTTGTATTATTTTCAATAAATGGTTTTTTCATAATTTTATACCTTTCATTTTTATACGTGTTTACGTAATACGAACTATTTGTTCGTATCGATGTCTGTTTTTCCCTGTTTCCACCTTACCAAAACCACCATTATTTTTTTTGCACAAAAAACACAAATAACCTATAGTCGCAGTAGAGGTTATTTGTTAACCCCTATTCTACCCGCTTGGGCGTTTATTTTTTCTTATTTGTTTTACCTTTTCGTTGTAAGTTTTTTTCAGTTTTAAAAAACTGTCTTTTATATTTTTCTCTTTTAGTTGAACTTCTTCTTGGCGGTTGTGTTGCCATAATTATAACTTCCTTTCTTTTTAGACCCCTCGTCTAACGTCCGCCTGGTACTGGAGCCAGTCGGACGAAAGGTCGGGGGTCAGGGACTACGTCCATCAAGGGGAACGCTCGTATAAAGAGCTCGCGTTCTTGGGGAAATCGGTACTAGAGCCGATTTCCATTTATATTGGGCTTTGCCCAAACCCACCACTTTTGAAAAAGTGGACAAAACTTTTATTTTTAACCCTCGTCGGGTAGGCATACCTTTCAAAAAAATGGAACATTGTTTTTGAAAGGAGACACCATTTTTGGGGTTCGCTCCTTTTGTCAAGAGTTGCCCTACGGCGTCTCGCTGCGCTTGCCTCTTGACAACGTCACTCACAGTTGAGAAATCGGTTCGAAAGTATCATACAAATCCGCGATTGCTTTGTTTCTTCTGTAAATGATATTAAGAATAGGCGGGCATTCATATTCACCTTCGTCTTTATTAAATATCATATTTTCAGCATCTCCTACGACTGAAGTGTAAAATCCAAATTTCCATAGCAATTTCGTTCTATGAGTACTTATCATGTACTTCGCTGGTCTACGAATCCACATTGGGAGTTCTCTCCACTCTTGAGTGATAAGTATAACGATACGATTCCGTTTACGTGATTGATTAAGCCATGCATAGAATTGAGTGTCAGTTCTAGAGTTACGATCATATTTTTTAGATACTTCATCAATTAAGTAAATACAATGGTCACGTGTATCATCATAAAGTTCAGTAATTTTATCGAAATATTCAATATCATAGTTAGGAATTTTAAGACTATGAACATTGGTTACAACCTTATTAACCATTTTAGGATTTTGTTGTAAAAGTAAAAGAATGGAATAATAATTCTTTCCACTACCCTGTCTACCAGTTACAAAATAAACTCCGAATCGGTCGTCTATTTTTTTTAATCCTTTTTTAAAAAAGGACTTAAATCTTATATCATATTTAAAAATTTTCATATTTTACCTTTCCGCATATTCGACGGCGAGCATTTTCGCCGTTCGAAATGCTACCAGAATTTTAATTTTTGGAATAAATTCCAAATTTTTAATAATTTATCTGTTGAGATAAATATCGTATGTTTTACAATCTCTATTGAGATTATAAATAAAAGCGTAGATATAACACTACTTGGAATTAAACCTAGAGGCCAAGTTATAGCGTCAAATACAGTATTGAGTGTATTTGTCACTTGTAATATTTGTGTAGATATATCAGGCATTAAATTTGTTATAATCAAATTTATTGGCAATACTGCAATTTGAACTAAACTTGCAAGCAAGTTGATTAAAATATTAAATAATAATTTAAACATTAGATACCTCCCCAATTGTCCATATAGTTGTTTTCTCTCATAGTTAAAGTTTTATCTACCCAAGCATAAAGTTTGATAAAATAATAGAATAAAATAAATGCACTGGCAATAACTCCAATTGTATTTATCCAACTACTAAGACTACCCATTTGCTCATAAATAGAATTTATACATGGAAGAGTTAGATTTTTATTCACATATGGAAGAGGCAAAACGACTGGTTGGCAAGTTTTACCTAGATTAGTCGATAGATTATTTAAAAGCGACAAAGGAAGATTTACAATACTATCAACAGGACCAGCTGGAAGCCAACCTGCTGAATTTTCAAGGCCGGCCATATCAGGACCCTCATCGTCTTTAAAGAAATCAAACATATTAGAAATGGCTCCAGTGATGGCTTCAAATCCACCTTTAATAGCATTCCAAATTAAATTTGGCAAATTAAGAATGCTGGAACCAATTCCCTTTATGCTTTCCCATATCCCCTTTCTTGTCTCTTGAGCTTCGTCAAGTTTTGAATTTGTTTCATCAATCTTTTCATTAGTACTATCTAAATTTGGAGAAAACTGATTCGAATCAGTTAAATAAATATTTTGAATTTCTATATATTGAGAATATTCTCCTTGATTTCGAAACTGAATAGTACCTCGAGTTGAAAGTGCTTCAGCACCTCCATGAGGATCTCCCCAAGAAGATACTTGAATAACCGCACGTCTTTTTGTAAACGTTCCATTTACACCTGTAATACTACACTTACCAATATTTTGAGAATATTGTATAGTACCACCATAGTTATAAAAGTTAGCGGTAGAATAAGAAGAAGAAACATAATAAGATGTATCATAATAGGAACAAAATTCTACTATTATATATGGGTATTCTTCATAGGAATAGATTTCTAAGAATTGAGATACATCCCAGTTAGGATAGG
>CAMNRN010000078.1 GCA_946553095.1 uncultured Mycoplasmatota bacterium | reverse complement strand
GATGATTGACAACTAATTGTAAATTATTTTTAAATTATTTAGCCAAAAATAGAATTTATGATATGATTATAATAAAGGAAGGGAAAAATGAAAAGTGTAGCAATCAAAGCAAAAAAAGAATTTGAAGTAAAAGACATTAGCGAACCAGTAGCTGATGGAAAAAAAGTAATTATTAATGTAAAATATGCTGGTATATGTGGTTCGGATATACATTATTGGGAAAATGGGGATCCTAAAGGTCTTGTAATGGGGCACGAATTCAGTGGTATTGTAGAAGATCCAGGCGATCGTACCGACTTAAAAAAAGGTGACCGAGTAACAGCCTTACCAATTAGTCCTTGTGGCAAATGTGAAGCTTGTCAAAGAGGAAATATTCAATATTGTCCAGAAACTTGGAATCAAGCAGTTGGTTTATCTGTTGATAATCCAGGAGCCTATACGAGCAAAATCGCAGTTCGTTCTGATATGGTTATAAAAGTACCTGCCAATATCAAAGACGAAGAAGTAGCTATGGTCGAACCGATGGCCGTGGGGCTTCATGCTGCTCATTTAGGGTGTATTGCTGTGGGTGATGATGTTTTAGTAATAGGTGCAGGAATAATTGGTTTAGCATCAGCCACATTTGCTAAAAAAGAAGGAGCATCATTTGTTGCTGTAACAGAATGTAACGAATTACGTGGTAAAAAGTCAGTAAATCTAGGAGCCGCGGATGCCTATTATGATGCAACAGATGAAAAAACAGTTCCAACATTGCTTGAAAAGACCCATGGAGGATTTGATGTTGTCATTGAATGTGTTGGAAATTCCGCTGCTGTAAATAGTGCTCTAACTCTTGTAAAACCTGGAGGTATTGTCGTTTTAGTTGGAGTCTCAACTGATGCTATCCCAGTATATACTGCTTTACCAGTTTTAAAAGAGCTAGTAGTACAAGGCGCTATTGCTTATAATTATAATGAATTTAAATCATGTATTGATTTAATCGCTAACAAGCAAATCAATGTCATGCAGTATCTTGATGATGTTGTTCCACTAAGCAAAGTTCAAGCCTCTTTTGAAAGATTAACATCTGGAAAAGATGCTGCTATAAAGATATTAGTAGATCCCAACAAAGAATAAGTGATTTAATATCACTTTTTTTAAAAGTTTAGAGAAATTATTGTTAGTAAGTTATTTATTATCCACATATATCTTGACTACTTATCAATAAAAAACTTAATAATATTGACAAAGTGGGGTATAATTTTAAAGAAAGGAAACATTTATGAAAGAACTAGAAGAAAAATATATTAAATTATTATTAGAACGGTGTATGAAAATAAAAGAAAAGGAAATACTTTTTATTTCTTATGATATCATAAATCAAAACTTTGTTGATAAAATCAAAAAACATGCCCTAGATTTAGGCTTAAAAGAAGTATATTTAGACGCAAGTGATATATATGAAAAAAAAGATGTTTTAAATAGTATTTCCAAAGAAGAAATAAAGAAACATCCTTTATTTAATGCACATATTTGGGATGAACATGCCAAAAAAGATGCTGCTTTCTTAATGATATCAAGTGAGCTCCCTTGTGTTTTAGACGGTGTTTCTATTGAAAAATTAGCTCTAGCTTCCAAGGTCAAGATGGAATCAAAGCCTTTATACAAAAAGAAGCAAAAAGATAACGAACTTACTTGGTTAATCGCGGTTTTTCCAAACAAAGTATGGGCCAAAGCAAAATTCCCAGATTTAGACGAAGATACTGCTTATGAAAAACTTTTTGATTTAATGATGGATGTTACTTTATGTCATGAAAATGACCCGATTGAAAGTTGGAATCAACAACTAGAACTTCAAAGTCAAAAGATGCAAAAACTAAACGATTTAAAAATAAAATCATTGCATTACACTAATAGTCTTGGAACTGATTTAACCGTAGAATTAAGTGATTTAGCTCTTTGGCAAAGCGCTGGTAGTGAAGAAAATGCTATTATTGTCAACATGCCTAGTTACGAAGTATTTACTTCTCCAAATTGCTACAAAACATCTGGAATTGTGTATTCATCAAAACCACTTGTTTATAATTCCAGATTAATAGATGAATTTTGGATAAAATTTGCTGATGGAAAAGTTATTGATTTCGATGCCAAAGAAGGAAAAGAGTTATTAAAAGAAATAATCGAGGGTGACGAAGGCTCTAAAATGCTTGGAGAAGTTGCTCTTGTTGGGAAAAATTCACCTATTGCTAAGACAAATTTTGTTTTTGGTGAAACTTGTTTAGATGAAAATGCTTCTTGTCACATTGCTTTAGGGGCAGGCTTTACGGAATGTATTGATAAAGCAAATAAAATGGATGAAAAAGAAATCAAAAAAATTGGCTTAAATGATTCTAAGAATCATGTTGACTTTATGATTGGCACCGATGACTTAATGATTGAAGCAAAAACCAATCAAGGTGCTATTTTAATCTTTAAAGATGGTGAATTTAACATTTAGTATTAATTCTATTCTTACAAGTATTCAAGAATTATTTTATAACATTCAATTAACTTATCAAGAGAATAAGCTGCATTAGCGCTTGACGAACTTGGAAGTTGAATTACAGGAATATCGGTTTTAAAAAATTTATTAAATAATTCATAACTCTTTTTCCCGCTACAAAAAATACATTGTATTGGTGCATAAGCCAATACTTTTTCTATTTTATTTGGAACAATTTCTCTAATAGAACTATCGTTAGAACCCACAATTTCACAGCTTTCTATAACATCCCACAAAGCGATATTATATTTTAATAAAAACTCTTTTTTTTGATCAATAGATGATAAAGAAACATCAAAAATTTTTTCCATAATAGTCCAAAACCTATTTTGTGGGTGGGCATAAAAGAATTTAACTTCCCTTGAGACAATACTCGGCATCGAACCGAGAATTAAAATTCTAGAATTTTTATCATAAATAGGATCAATATTATGGATTGCTTTCATATTTTATATTATAACGTATTTTTAAGAAAAAGTAAGTATTTAAATAAGTTTTTTATAATGATATAATACAAGAAAGGAGTATACTATGATAAAATATGAAACTGATTCACGAAAAGTTAAAAAGGGACAAGTTTTTGTAGCAATAAAAGGCCATACTGTTGATGGACATGATTACATAGAAAATGCAATAACAAATGGCGCTATTAAGATTATTGCTGAGAAAAAAGTAAAAGTTGAAGTGCCAGTAGAAATAGTCGAGGATAGCGAAGAATATCTAAAAGAAGCATTAAAAAAAGAATATGCTGAAACTATAAATAAATTGAGAATAATTGGTATAACAGGTACAAATGGAAAAACAACATCATGCTATTTAACTTATCAGCTGTTAAAAGAATTAGGAGTAAAAGTTGCCTACATGGGCACAATTGGTTTTAAATATGCTGATATCGACATTGAACTTGAAAATACGACTCCAGATGTTTTAACCATTTATAATTTACTTCTAAGTGCTGTTCAAAATGGTTGTGAAACTGTCGTCATGGAAATAAGTAGCCACTCTTTAAGCTATGAACGAATCTATGGTCTAAACTTAGATATTGTAGGATTTACTAATTTAACTGAAGATCATTTGGATTATCATAAAACAATGGAAAATTATTTACATGAAAAACTAAAAATAATTGATTACATATTGCCAGATGGAAAGTTAATTGTAAACAGTGATGATGAAAACAGTAAATATTTTTTAGAAAAGTTTAAAAAGGGATTAAAAATCGGTATGGATGGTGATATAAAAATCATGGAATATGACATAACACCATCAAAAACAAAACTGAAATTTTCTTATAATGCTAAAACTTATGATGTAGAAACGCATTTAACTAGCAAATTTAATATATATAATTATTTAACATCTTTAGCTATTATTATGGAATGCGGATTCAAAATTGAAGATATAATTGCGAAGACCCCATATATAAAAGCTCCAAAGGGTAGGTGTGAGACTGTTTTGGTAAATCAAGGCTATGCGGTAATCGATTATGCTCATACTCCAGACGCAGTAGAAAAAGTTATAACAGCTTATAACGAACTGAAAAAAAATCGGCTTATAACTATCATCGGATGTGGGGGAGACCGCGATCCAATTAAGCGTCCTATCATGGGAAATATAGCTACATCTTTAAGTGACTTTTGTATATTGACCAATGATAATCCTCGAACTGAAAAACCAGAAGATATTATGAAAGATATCGTAAAAGGCGTAACTTCTAATAACTATATAATAGAATTAGATCGTAAAAAGGCCATTCAAAAAGGTGTAGAACTTTTACAAAAAGAAGATATTCTTTTAATTCTTGGAAAAGGACACGAAAATTATCAAATAATAGGTCGTGAAAAACAACATTTTGATGACCTAGAAGAAGTCTTAAATTGGAAAGAAAGGCACGAGAAAAATTCTCAAGAAAATACTTGAAATTGCAATCTGTTATGTGTTATAATGAACACGTAACAGAGAAATGCAGATGTAGTTTAATGGTAAAACTATAGCCTTCCAAGCTATTGACGTGAGTTCGATTCTCATCATCTGCTCCATTTATGTATAAAAGACGAACACAGTTGCAAATGTGCTCGTTTTTTCAT
>CAMNRN010000077.1 GCA_946553095.1 uncultured Mycoplasmatota bacterium | reverse complement strand
TATTATACCACTTTACCAAAAATTAATTTAAATTTTTTTCAAAATATAGTATACTAATAAAAAGTAGGTGATAAATTGAACAAAGATAAGCTAAAAAAAATAATTGCTATCTTTTTCATCGGAGCATTCGCCGGATTTCTATACGAAGTTATTTTTTACTTTTTTACTGAACAAAGATTAGACAACGCTGGTATCTTATATGGTCCATGGCTCCCCATCTATGGCACTGGAGCAATTTTAATAAGTCTCATTCCTCAAAATATCAAAAAACACCCCCTTTTATTATTTTGCATATGTCTTTTAACCACGGGAATTTTAGAATACATCATTGGTTACATCACTTTAGAATATTTCCATCAAAAACTATGGGATTATACAGACTTATTTCTAAATATTGATGGCTTTGTTTGCCTAAGAAGTGTTTTAACATTTGCAATCGGAGGCTTACTTTTAGTCTACGTAGTAGAACCATTTCTAGATAAATTATTTCAAAATAAAAGATGTTCAAAAATAGTTTCCAACATCTTATATATTTTAAGTATTTTATTTATCCTAGATATTATCATAAGTAATATTTTAGACCGCACCCCTTTTCTTTATTAACCCCGGTCTTCCAAATTAAGCCCTTCTGCCACAATCATTTCCTGAAACTCTTGTTTAAAACGTTCAATTTCCTTTACTTTCACATCATCATAAACATTTTTTGCATTGCAAATAGCCTTATAAAAGTGTTGTAATTTAACTTGTTTTTTATTATCATACAAAGCATAAGTTAATGCATTAGAAACAATTGTCAAACAAATATCTGGATATCTACTAGCAACTTCATAAACCCTTTTATATTCATCAGTCATTTCTACAATAAAAGCCATTATTTTTTCAATCACAAATGGTTGATAAGTAACTTCTACTCCGATTTGTTTTTCTAATTTAGGTAAAGTTCCCATCAAAATTTTAACCACAGTCGGTTTGTCACATTCCAAAACATCGATTTTTTGAAATCTTCTTAAAAAGGCTCTATCTCTTAAAATATATTGCTCATACTCTTCGGTAGTTGTAGCCCCGATCATTTTGATAGTCCCCCGGTCTAGTCCTGACTTTAACATATTAGCAAAGTCCAAACCTCCCCCTTTATTAACTAATAAATGAGTTTCATCAATAAAAATAATCGTATTCAAATTATTTTCTAATTCTCGAACCAACAAATCAATTCTATTTTCGAGTTGTCCTTCACTATTTGTTGAACCGATTAAACTAGTTATATTAATTTTAATTAAAGAATAACCTTTTAAAGCATTGGGAACTAATTCTTTTTGTATACGATAAGCAAGACCTTCAACTATCGCTGTTTTCCCAATTCCTGGTTTCCCAACCAAAAGAGCACTTTTCTCAGGTGATAAAAGTGTCAAAATCATTTGCTTAATTTCATCATCTCTTGCAATTGCTGGATCAGTAATATATTCTTTATCAGTTAAATTAACTCCATATCGCTCTAACATACTTACTTTTTCTTCATTCATATTTATAGCCTCACCTTACATATTTAGTATAACACGCCAAAATAAAAAACGTCTACAAAAACGTTTCTTCTAACCGACAAATTCACTTGACTACTAGACCAATTCTCTCTCATTTTCACTCAAATATCCGATATGTAATTTCATGATAAAACAGTTTATTTTGATTGTTTTCAAAATAACAATTACTTTTTTCTTTATTATCAAATCTAATCAAATGCCATCAATACTAGTTTCGCAAGTCCACAATTTCAAATCATTCATATCTCCACTTTCATAACCGCAACATAACAAAGTTGCTGCTCAAAAATTTTTCTATAAAAAAACAAACCTAGATATTTTCTAGATTTGTCGTTGTTCAAATGGCGCCTGATGTAGGACTCGAACCTACGACCTAACGGTTAACAGCCGTGCGCTCTACCGACTGAGCTAATCAGGCATTGCTACTTAAGTATATAAAAAATCACCTTAAATGTCAATATATTTCCAATTATTTTAACCAAAAACCCCCATAAAACTATAAATATTTTTTTAATTCTCTACCATTATATTCTAGAACCTTCAATAAATGCTCAGCAATATCAGAAATTTTTTCATTATTATACTTTTTATCATTTAATATTGCTGTGACTTCAATAACCCCTTTATTAGTTCCTTCAAGCATCATTTTCGAAATTACTTTATCGTCTTCTTCCCCCATCAATTTTATATTAGTATATATATCATTTGATACTCTTGTCATACCGCCAATTTTCTTTGGATCTTCTTCATACTCATCTAATAAATCTCGAATATCTTTTTTCACGACCATATAATCTTTCTTCTGATCGAGCATTAGTTTTTCCAAACACGAGTCTTCCACTTTTTTTACTACTTCGTCAACGCCAATAATCCCCATTTCTACTATTCGATACATCTTGTTTAATATATCAACATCTGTTTTCAAAAAAATCACCCATTTTCTAATATGGATGATTTATAAAAATTTATACCTCTTGAACAACAGCTATAATCATTGGTTTACATTCAGTCTCTTGATAAAGGTATTTACTCAAACTTTCTCTTATTTCCACCTTTATTTGATTATAATCAACAAACTTTGGAGTCGTATTTCTGCTAATAATATCTTCACAAATTTTTTTAATTTCCGTGATCATATCTTGAGAATCCTTAATATAGATAAAACCTCTAGTTGTAACCTCAGGTCCAACCAACAAAACCTTGTCACGTTTATCTAGTGTAGCACTAATTAACACAATTCCATTTTCACTTAACATTTCACGATCTTTAATAACTAAATCGCCAATATCATCATTACTTTTGCCATCAATTAAAACATCATTTACTTTTATATGTTCTCCTGATTCAACTAATTTTCCATCAACCAAAGTAACGACATCACCATTTTGTTTAAGCAAAATATTCTCATTAGCAATACCAAGAGTACTAGCAAGATTTGCATTATTAACCATATAACGGTATTCCCCTTTAACTGGCATGTAATAATTTGGACTAATTAGTTTAATCATTAACATTAAATCTTCCCTTGCTGCATGATGTAGTATTTCATTTTCTTTAGGAATAACAACTATATTGCACCCAAACATCGAAAGTTCATTTTGAAGTCTTACTAACACTTTTTCAGTACTATCATATCTAGGTTCAGCAAAGACAATCGTATCAGTATTTTTTAAAGTAACAAACTTATCATAACTATTAAGTATCTTATTAAGATTTGCATAAGGAGTAGCCTTATCATCACTAATTAACAAAATAGCATTATCATCATTAATATTACTTAAATCTCCAATAATATCATCATTGAAATTCAAATAACCTTCATTTTTAGCAAAATTAATAACATTTTGTAATCTTTTTCCCATAATTACTACTTTTCTATGTTTATTAGATGCTGCTTGTAAAATTTCATCTATCGTATACAAATGATCTGCTAAAACTGAAAAAATAATTCTTTTTTCATTATGATTAATTGTATCTTTATAAAAATCAAGTAATCTATGATTTGGAGATGTATGACCATTTTTCTCAGCAAAGCTTGACTCACACAAAAGACATAATACCCCTTGTTTTCCAACATAAGCGATCTTTCCCAAGTCCATATCATAAGCACCTTGCATACTTGGATCAATAATAAAGTCTCCAGTATAACAAATAGCTCCATCTTTAGTATTAACAACATACATAACAGCATCAGGAGCACTATGAGAAACAGAAATTGGAAATATAGAAACTAGACCAAAATTAATTTTTTTATGAGGCTTAATAAGCACAATATTAGCTTCATTTACTCCATCTAGTACTAATTCAAACTTCGTATATTTTGTCGCATAGATCTTTAAATTAGGAATTTCACGAACTAAATCATTAACACTTCCCATATTTTCTTTATGACCATGAGTTATAAAAAGACCTTTAATTCTTTTCTTATTTTTAATAAGATATGAAAAATCTGGTACAATATAATCTATTCCTAGTAGATTTCCACTAGCGTACTTAAGACCACAATCGAAAATAAATAAATCATTATCTACTTCAACAACATAGGCATTCTTCCCACTCTCAGCAAGCCCACCTAACCCGAAAATCTTTATTTTTGACATATTTATCACCTTCTAAAATAAAAAAAAGTTTTTCTGATAAATAAATTATATCAAAAAAACTCCCAAAAATCAACTCCATCATAATCTAACTTTAAATCGCTTTTTTATTCTAAACTTATCACAGAACAGTTTTTTTCTTTTAAAAATGATGATGTATCTATCTCCATCATCATTTCTCTTCTATAAATTGAAATGTGTGCCAATTCTTGTTATATTTAATTTGAAACCTATTATAAAGGAGTTGGCACATGTCTAAATTATATAATGAATTTAATATTGTTGTAAATGATTTTCGTATCTTTTTTCCAAATTTTCTTCTTCTAAAACTTTACTGAATTTTGTTCCTCAACTTTTTACTTCTCTTATTTATGCTGAATCTTCTACTCTTTCTAAAATTTCTCTTGCTGCCTTTCAAACCTACAATTCTGATATTATATAAGATTCTATCACGAAAAAAATTTCTCGTACTCTTCATAATCCTAGCTATTCTCTTCATGCTTTATTTGACAGTATTGTTAAAGATTGTCTTTCTAGATTTAAACTTTCTCATTCTGACAAAAATGTTCACATTTCTTTTGACTATATGTTTGTTAAATCTAAATTCACCATTCTTATGTTTACTCTATGATAATGCTAAAATATTTTTGTAGGAAATGAATTAAATAAAAATGTCGTAAAAC
>CAMNRN010000076.1 GCA_946553095.1 uncultured Mycoplasmatota bacterium | reverse complement strand
ATAATCTGTATTACCATAGTTAGGTAACTTTACACAAAGTTTTTTACACACTCATATTATGAAATTTGTGATCATACTGGATTTGCTTCAATTTCTTTTGAACGTAAATTTATTTTAATAGATAATATTTTAAAAACTCATTATGCTGTCTTAAAAACTGATGGTGAATTGGAATGCGTTTCTTCTTTTGAAAATATCTTAATGGATTTAGGATTAGAAGATTGCATTCGTGAAGAATATGCTCTTATTGATTTACAAATTTTAGCAGATAGAATAAATGAAAAACAAAAAGTATTAGTGCTTAACTAAAATATAAATTTATAACTATAATTTCATTATAGTAACACGTTACGATATTTGACAAGCCAATAACAATGTGCGCTAAAGGAATCTTCCTTTTTGACCCCTGTTAGGCAACATATTACAAAGTTTCATAATGTAATAATGTTGTCTTTTTATTATATGAAGTATGCAGTAACAAATAAACAAGCATCATCAAGCTTTTTTGTTAATCTCTTAGAGAGATTTTATCCAATTTACGAAACCAAGTAATTACCTTATTATGTCAATCCTTGAGAAACCATAATTTCCTTTCAAATCCTCAAAATATCAAAAAAAAGACAATTTTAAGAATCTATAACTTAACTTTGTCTTTTTCATTATCCAGTTTAACATTTTTTATATAGATCGTCTTGTTTAACAAAGCCCTTTAAAATTTTATAAGGAGCTTCTTTATCACTATAAACAGCCTCAATAATCACTTCTTCATCACAAGCATGTTCTACAACATCTCGAGCATCACTATCCCGATAAATATCTCCAGTTAAATAAAGTTGATCACCTTTTTTATATTTCAAAGTATCTTCTAAATGATTAAGTCCAGCCTCTCTTATAATTCTTGGATAATCATAAAAAGCAATATCACCATCAACCCTTCCTTTAATACCTGGAATTTCTTCATAAGAAGTATGTTGCCACATCCCGGCTTTTCCTTGATAAGTAAAACGATCACTCCATAAAGCAACCCACTTATCAAACTTATCTAATTCTCTCGAATCCAAATTACTTTTAAAACGATCTAAACTCGCATAAATTCCCACATAATAACCATTTCGTTCCATCTCTTCGCAATAATACTTAACAATATTAACAAGATCATCCTTTGGAAGTGACATTTGTCTTCGTGATTCTACATCTAAAAAAACTGGATATTCTAACTTTTTATCTTTAATAAGTCTCAAAGTATGTAAAACCTCACTTCTTGCTTCATCCAAGTTCACAGCATAGCTAAACAAATAAACGCCAAAAGGAATCCCCAAATCTTTACACATTTTTGCATTTCTTTCAAATTCGACATCATCCTGGCTTTCGACATTATTACCAAAACCACATCTTAAAATCGCAAAATCAATATAAGGTTTTACCCTTGTCCAATCAATTCTTCCTTGATAAGAAGAAACATCAATACCTTTTATCATTAATAATCACCCTACCATAATTTATTCCAAATAAAAAAAGAAGTGTAGGCCATAAACTAACAAAAAAAGGAAAAACTATCATTCTTCCTCATTATTATCCATTGAAAGTAATTTTTTAATATCTTTTTCCGTTAATTTAGATAGAATATTTACATCCCTATCTTCTCCTTCAATTAAAGCATCAGTTAATATTTTCTTCTTATTTTGAAGTTCTAAAATTCTTTCTTCAATAGTTCCTTTACAAACTAACTTCACAACTTCCACCGTCTTTTTCTGACCAATTCGATGCGCTCGATCTGTTGCTTGGTTTTCAACTGCTGGATTCCACCACAAATCAAGATGAATAACGACATCTGCACTTGTCAAATTAAGTCCCGTACCACCAGACTTCAAAGTAATCAAAAATACATTAGTATCATCTTGATTAAATTTTTCTACTAATTCCATTCTTTTTTTTGATTTCACACTACCATCAATCACATAAGTAGAAATATTATGATTAGTAAATTCCAAATTTACAATATCTAAAGCTGACTTAAAACTAGTAAACAAGAGTACTTTATGACCATTTTTAATAATACCTTTTGTAAATTCGATTAAATTTTCAATCTTAGCACTTCCCCCATCATAATTTTCATAAACTATTCGAGGATCAACACATAATTGTCTTAACTTCAAAAGCAATTGTAATATTTTAAAACTTCCCTTTTTAAATCCTGATGAAGCGATAATATCTTCCATTTCTTTTTGTGTTGCTTCGAGTTGAGCTAAATAAAGTTTCTTCTGTTCTTTATTTAAATCAATATAGATAACATTTTCTATTTTCTCTGGAAGTTCCTTTACAACATCTTTTTTCTTTCTTCTTAGAATAAAAGGCTTTATTTGTCTATTTAAGTTATCTAAAAGACTCAAATCTTTTTCTTGAACATCTTTTATATTATACTTTTTTTGAAAATTAATTTGACTAGCCAAATATCCTGGCATAATAAAATCAAATATACTCCAAAGTTCCAAGACTGAATTTTCTAAAGGAGTACCCGTCAAAGCAAACTTGGCCTTCGCCTTAAGCGATTTAACAATCCTCGTCATCTGAGCATTTATATTTTTTATATTTTGAGCTTCATCTAAAGCGACAACTTCAAAATTCATATTTTTATACTGTTCTTGATCCTGTCTTACAAGTCCATAAGTAGTAATAAGCACATTCACATCTTCAATATGTAAAAGCATTTCTTTTCTTTGAGCTTTTCCTTCTGCTAAAACTTTATAATTCAACTCGCTTCCAAACTTATTAAATTCATTTTCCCAATTATAAACTAACGAAGTTGGTACCACGATTAAAATCTTTGCATCTTTTTTATCTTTTAAAATTTGCTTAATCAGATAAATAAATTGAATAGATTTTCCTAACCCCATTTCATCAGCTAAAATACCTCCAAATCCACACTTATAAATATTATATAACCATTTTACTCCTATTATTTGATAATCCCTTAAAATCTTTAAATCTTCCGGCGCCAGAGAAACATCCATATCTTTATAAGAATTAAAATTATTCATTAGTTCATCAAACAAATTATTGGTATGAATAATATGATATTTTTCTCTTTTCAAACTATCTAAATAAATAGCTCTATACTTTGGAATCTCTCCACATCCTGCCACGATATCTTTTTTAGACAATTCCATATCATCTACTAAATTTTCTAATTCTTTTAACCCTTCATTTTCTCCTAAATTTATTAAATCTCCATTCTTCAGACGATAATACTTCCGTCTTTTTTTCATACTTTCTAAAATATTTACGACTTCATCATTTTTAATATCTCCCAGATCAAAAGAAAAACTCATAATATTATCTTTTCCAATATTAAAACTAGATCTAACATTACTATCTCTAATAATCATCGTATTTTTTATTTTTTCTGACGTAAAGATTTCATATTTTTTAGCTAATTCAACTAAATCATTTTCTAAAAATCCCCCGATAACATCTAAATCATCTAAAAATATTTTACCATCTTGAAACAAAAAACCTAGAGCAAGCAAATCCATAACAACTTGTTCCTCAAACTCTTTATCTCTAATTACTTTACTATCTGTCGTAGTATAATTAACCTCTATATCTTTATAAACAAAAACGACATCAGCTAAAATAAGTCCTGATTTTAAATCTAAATATATCTTAACATCTGGCTTAATTCCAATCATAAACTTATCTTCAACACTTTGATCCAAAACGATGTCATCTTTAACAATTGGCAATACTCCATCTAAAAAAGTTTCCACATCACTTTCTTCAAAAGAAAGCTCATCAATATCATTATCAAGCATCATAACCAGTACTTTTCTAAACTTCTCTGGTATTACATAAAAAGTATGATCCTTTATCGCATATCGACAATCATTAGATAAAAAATCAAGTTCATTTTTATAGACCGTCAATTTATAATCTTCATCCTTTTTTAATTCAACTCGCAAAGGATTTTCATAAAGAATTCTATCGATAACACCATACTCTTCAACCCAAAATTCTTTATCTTCCAGAACTTTTAAAAACCGAGTAAAATCCTCACTTTCTAAAGAGAACTTTTGAAAATTATAATATGGTGCTTGATCATAAAATTGCACAAGTAATTGTATAATATTCTCATCCTGTTTAGAAAAAAAATGTTCTTTAGAATTAAAAGTAAAACTTTTACCAAAGAGAATATCGACATCACCTTCTTTATAATCAGGTAAAAATTGATTTAACTTATTATTTAACGAATACATCTTATCAATACCAATTTTAAATTTAAAACTAATATTAGAATTATAATAGTCTTCCTTAAAGGCAATATCGACAGTCAAATTAACCTGTTTTTTTAAATGAATCTCCCCTTTTTCTTTTGGTTTATAAAATTCATTTAATATAATCTTTGATAAATACTTATTTTTTTCTTTAGGATCAATATGAAAAAGATCATCTTGATAAAAAATTAAACAAGCTGCAATATGCTGACACATCTGCTCATTATCATATACATCACAAGTACAAGAAGAATTCATTATCTCATTATTTTTAATTTCAATATCTACTTCATCTACATAGGCATATCTATAATAATTTCGAATCGAAAAAGAATGAACAAAACAATCATCTTCCTCATCCCTACCATAGTATTCAATAAACTCAGGATACATTTTCTCTCCCCTAAAAAAGAAATCTTCTCCAACATAATCTCTAATAACTTTATCAAATAATCTCATTAACACCACACAACCTTCGACATTTTTATATTATACCACTTTACCAAAAATTAATTTAAATTTTTTTCAAAATATAGTATACTCCCAACTTAAACACTTTTTCGAAAGCAAAATCTCCCTAAGGCCCTATTTATAAG
>CAMNRN010000075.1 GCA_946553095.1 uncultured Mycoplasmatota bacterium | reverse complement strand
ATGTCGGTAGGGGGTGGTCATTTCGAGACCCCCTCCCTATGTCTAATCGACCTTCATAATGCCTTCATTAGGCTGTTTAGGCTTTGAATTTGGTTCAAAACCTGGTTTATACACTTTAATGTACATATTTAATGGATCAATCTCAATCAATCTTTCAATTGCTCTTTCAACTTCTTTTGCTTCTTCTTTTGAAGACATTGAATCGTCAACTTTTGTTAAACGAGCAAGTTTGTTTAAACTGTAATAATCTTTTTCACAATCAAACAAAAACCAATTGTCAAAGTCGATGAAAGGATTGAAAGGATTGTCAACAGTTGTTAAAGCAAATGTCCGATAATCATTCATAATTAATTACTTTTCTCCTTTCAAATACTTAGAAACTTGAGAAGTCGAAATTCCCATTGTATCAGCGATTTGTTGTAATGTAAAGTTAGAATTAGCCATTAATTTAATTCTATTTATTTTAGCAGTACTCAAACCACGTTTATTAGTAGGCATTGCTCTTTCTCTTAAAGAATCTGTATCTGTATATTTAAGTATTTCTTTAAGTTTATTTTCACTAATAGCACCAGCTTGAATAGCTTCCCATTCACGATCACTGATAACTATAGCCCTATTTTTACGAGTAATAGTACCTACTTCTTTACGATACTTCTCTACAGCACGTTGTGATAATTTCTTTATATCATCTGGCTTCATATCTGGATCTGCCTTAGTCTTAGCACGAACTTCTACATTGGCTAGTCTTAGAGCAGCCCTTTCCTTAGGGGAGTTCTTTTTAGCTTCATTTAGACGTGCATTTAGCTCGGATACTTCTTTTGCATATACCTTCTTAGCATTAGGATTTGCTTCTAATGTAGGGGTACTTATCAAAGATTTACGGGCTTGATTAGCTAGGGCTTTCATACTATTAGCATAGTCTGCATATAGTAACTCTATATTATGCTTTTCTGGAGACACTAATTTCATAGCATCATCAGTTTCAGCCATTCGGGTTGAAGACATAGTTCGAGCCTTCTTACGGTACTCTATAGTTCCATCCTTATTAGTGAATGTTACTTCGCCAGTCTTCTTATTTATATGCATGACGGGGTCATATTTTTTACGATCCTCCTGGTTACTAATATTATATTTAATAAGCTTTCCATCTTTAGTCCTAATAGTAGCTAGACCGGTTTTCTTATTAAGAGTACTCTCGGCATAGTATAAATCTTTAGGATTGGCAGTAGAATAAAGTAAAGCACCTTCTGATTTAGAAGGATCATACCAGGATTTACCTTTTTCATTAATCTTGGCTTGACCTCTACGTTTAAGAACTGCTTGTTCTCCTTTAGCTTTAGATACTATAGTTGAGGCACCACCATATTTAAGATTGCCGTTTTCATCATAACTTTTTTGATACTTCTTCTTAAGAGAAGCTATATCGTTATCTTTTTCACTTTGTCTATAATCTAACTTATGTTTTTCAGCATCGATTACAACCATTGAGTGTCGAACGGCACGGGCTAGTTCATCATCATTAGCTCCAAGTAGTGTCATATCTGTTATAAGGTTTGAAATAACACCCATTTGATTATCGGTATTCTTCATTACCCTAAATTCTTTTCCATTCTTATAATAATGTTTAGTACCATCTTTTGATTCTTTCATGTCATCAAACTGATACATCTTATTATTAAATCCTCTTAAACCATCTAATTGGTCTCTACTAGCGATTCTTACTTTACCCTGTTTATCATGAGTTGGAATACACATAACTGTATCTCCGTCGAAGTCTGCTCCTGATAATCTATCAGCAACTTTCTTAGTTATACCAATAGCATCTATACTATCTGAACCAATAATTTTATTAGCGCTACTGTTTTTATTATTAACAGTTAGTATAGGTATTTCAAATCTACCACCATGTGGATATCTAATAAGAGCAAGTTTAGTACCATCTTTGTATTGTGGAGCATAAACCTCTGTCTCTTTTAAAGAATTTATTGGTATAATAACATGATATTTTTGTCCCGGTAATGCAGCAGCTTTTAAATCTACAGCAGCTGAATCACATTTAGCAGCAAATTTCTCTAAATAATATTTCTTAATAGTTGGATTAGTCAACGACATAATAGTGTCATATTCATCCATCTTTTCTGCTTTAGCAAGATTTAATTGTTTCTTAGCCATATACTCTGGTTGCTTAGATAAGAATTGTGACGGAAGTGCATCTTTCCACTGAGTCCAGTCACCTTCATCAGATCTTTTATTTATTAAACCGAGTTTCTTTTTACCAGTTTTAGGATCTGTATACCAATATTGTCCACCTTGTTCAACATCTTTTATAGCCGAACCAAATGGATTATCAGGATCCTTTTTGATGGTTTTAAGAACTTGTTTAGCATCTTTATCTGCTGATTTCATAGGTACATCTTTCTTTTTATTAGTATTAAATACAACATCAACACCATCTGGCATGTTGTCTGAATATATAGCCATACCTTTAGCATAATGTGTACCATCAACCAATATACGAACCTGAGAATATCTAGATTCTCCAAGACTTAAATCTGGAACACCTCTACGAATCTCAATAATACCATCTTTATCATCACCAGTAAATCCATCAGGACCTTTTTCATCAGCATATCTAATCTTCATTCTCTTTGAATCAAGACTCGCTGGATAGTGGAATTTCTTTTCTAAAGTATCTCCACCATCTCTTGAAATATATTCATGAAGGGTTTTAATATTTTCATAATCATATATCTCTTTAGGAACTGATTTACCATCTTTTGGTTTGATATCTTTATCAGTTAAGACCATTTGAGTAGTTTGTTTATTTTTATTAGTAGGTTGGGGTATTCTATTAGAATATACTCCATAACCTTCTGATTCTAACATGTACAATGCGGCATCAAATTTAGTTCTTGACACACCCAATTCAATTTCTGTATCTATACCTACATCAATCATTTTGTCTTTTTTAACTCTTTCACGTAGAGCATCTGCAGTTTTTCTTACTTCAAGCATCTTATTTTTAGAAGATTCATCTAATAATGATCTAACACTAGATTCATTAATTCCCATCTTTTTACCGATTTGGGTAGCATTTAAACCTTCTTTATCTCTAAGTCTTTCGGCAGTTCTAACTTTATCAAGTCTACGTTCATTATTACAAAGGGTTTTTTCCATACGATATTCTTTTACTGATAGACCAAAGTCTCTCTCAATATTTTCTGGAGTTTCTTTCCAGCCTTTAGCTCTAAGCTTTTCAATTCTACCTAAGAAGTCGATTGAATGTTGATAGTCTTTTTTACCACTACCCCACGGATATCTTCCCGATCTACGTGGCATTCCGTAATGTTCTAGGAACTCTTCATCGGTCAATTCTGCTGAACCGAGATAACTTTTAATTTCATCAGCAATCTTATTCATACTTAGATCCTCCCTTCATTTTCAATTAGAATATTATTCAAATGTACAATCTTATCCATAATCGGAACAATATCTTCCGCAGTAGGATTATGAATCAAGATCTCATCATTTTGATATATTCTCAATTCCATATCGATCTCACTAGGCTTCACTTTGTATTCCAGACAGAAGAGCGCTGCATAAACTTCTAGCTGCTCCATTTTAGCAGGATGTGTCCCAGTTTTAAGATCGTGGATTCTCAATTTGAATCGGTCTCCTACCTTCCTAAAACAAATAGAATCCGTTGTACCAAAGAAATAGTCTGAATAATATAAAACTACTTCTGGTTGCATTTTAAAACCTATAGCATCATTTACATATGCATATATGGTTTTCTTTGATCTAGGTTGTTTAATACCTAGAAGAATTGTTTGTCGAGCCCAGTCATGTAAAATAGTACCTTGCTCGGCTGCCCTAAGATTTTGAAAAACTTCAATAGCTTTTTCATCATCATACCTTAACCAGCTTGATTTACTTGCTCCGAATGGTGCATGCAAACCTTCAAGATTGTCGTGTTTGTTAAATACCATCTTAAATCTTTTCCTTTCATAAATTAATCTTTGAATAAATTCGTAAGATCTTTCAAGACTTCATCCTTATTCTCAGGAAATATAAATCTTGAAAACGACATATTGTTCATTGTGTTAACATAATACTCTTGATTTGGTTGCTTAGGTGCTTTAGCACTTCGCTTATTCTCAAGAGTCGCCCATTTGTCTTTGTATAGTATTAGTAAGTCTGGTATCCCCTGAATATCACCAGAGTCTAATTTAGTTACTATACATCCTGGAAATCTTTCCTTTAGTTCTTTTTTTAAGTCGGATTGAAACTTACTTTCAACTTTACTCATAGTTTCACATCCTTTCTCCAAAAATATAAAGACAAAAAGAGAATGTGTCGTAATTGCCACTTTTTCAAAAAATGGACGATTATTTCCTCTTTCTCTCTATAATAGTAGATGTTTTTCACGCGACCAAAAAATTAAACATTTAAATACAGATCATCGACGGTAATTCTAAGTATCTCTGCCATTCTTTTCATTCTAACATAACCAGGATACGCACGACCTGTTAAATATTTATTAACCATTGGTTGACTTATTTTTAATCTATCTGCCATATCTTGTTGTGTAATATTTCTTATTCGCATCCAATATTGAAGTCTCTTTGGGAATTCCTTACGATGCTGTTCATCAGATAATGGGGCATCAATTCTTGGTAGTCCTCTACGTGTGTTATCAGACATATCGTATAGTTCTCTAGTACCATCTTTAAAATCAATAACAAGTTCAAATATACTTAATGCATGAAAACTTTGTATATCTTCCACTTTAGTAAATGGGTGATGTTCTAAATAATGTCTATATAAACCTTCATCGTCATATCTCCCCGCTATAAGACCTACAAATTGACAATCCATAAT
>CAMNRN010000074.1 GCA_946553095.1 uncultured Mycoplasmatota bacterium | reverse complement strand
CAGATAGAAACTATTCTACCTGCATTTTTTAGTGTTCTCTATCTGAACTGTAACTAAAAAAGTCCAGTAACAGTAAAATGTATATAAATTTCGCCTAAAAAAAATTGCTATCTAAATAGCAACATTATTCTAATAAAACAGAGACAACTGTATCACTTAAGATATCACTGCCTTCTTCTACAGATGATTCTCTCACAAATCCATAGCCATCAAATTGACAAGTCACTTTAGAAAGCGTACAAAGGCTTTCTACTTCTGAACGACTCCAACCGATGATACTCGGCATAATTCTTTCTTCATTATTTGTCAAAAGAAAAACCTTACTACCATTTAAAACATTAGTCCCTTTAAGGGGATATTGATCAATAACATATTTTCCTTTTCCGATCACAATCGGCTTTAGTTTTGCTTCATTTAAAAGAGCAACACTACCTTCTGTTTCTTTACTAATATAATTGTCGATTGTAACAGTTTTATTTTCAATGATATTTTCTTGATTTTCTGTCAGTTTTGCATAACTAGCAATTTCTTCAATCGCCGTAGTAACTGGCATAGAGAAATATTTTGCCGCGGCATGAACTTGTTTAGCAACTGTATAAATAATGTATTTAGGCTTATCAGCTGGAAAAATACCAGCAAAACTCTTAATATTATTGTATTCACCCTTTAAATATCCCCCTTGAGGTGAAGCTATTTGGGCAGTCCCCGTTTTTCCCATAACATTAACATTTGGCACTTGCCACATTGTCGTAAGCCCTTCATAAACAACATTATGCATTAATTCGTGCATTTTAAGAACCGTCTCTGGTTTATAAACCCTATCGACAACTGTCCTTTCTCCTTTATAAGTAACTTTCCCATCAGCATCCACCACCTTATCCACAATATAAGGTTTTACAACTTCACCTTTATTAGTCATAGAACTTAAAGCCTGTAGCATTTGCACTGGAGTTACACTAATTCCTTGACCAAACGAAGCATTAGCAAGTTCAGTAGGTCTCATTATTTCCACTCTACCTGTAACTTCATTCGAAAGTTCTATCCCTGTTTCTGAACCAAAGCCCAGTCTTTCATAATAATTTTGTAAAGATGAAGCTCCAAGTCTTTTAGAAAGAAGGGTCGCCGCTACATTAGAAGAATAAGCAAATCCCGTATCAAACGAAATTGTTCCCCAACCAGTACGATTAGCATCTCTAATTACTGCATCAGCCACTTCAATCGAACCTGAACTATATGTTTCACTTCCATCATATTGTTTTTCTTCAATTGCTGAAGCCCACGAAAAAATTTTCATAACTGAACCAGGTTCATACTGATAACTAACTAAAGGATTCATATAACTTTTAATCGTATTAGTATTATTTGGATCAAAATTTGGATATGTTGCACTAGCAACGATCGCCCCAGTCTCTGCATCCATAACTGCCATCAAGGCCCATTCGACATCATACTCAGGATATTTGGACACTGCTTTTTCCGCAATCAGTTGAATACTACTATCAATTGTTAAATAGACATCTGAGCCATTCTTAGCTTTTTTAGTAGTGCTCGGAGTATTAGGAATTTGATAATTACTAGAAGTATATTTCTGATATGTAGTTTGACCATTTGTTCCCGCCAAAATATCATTATAATACCCTTCAACTCCAAGTTCTCCTGTAATCTCTCCTTCTTCCGAAACTTTCGCATAACCGACAATATACGAAGCAAAAGATGCCATATCATAATATCTTTTTGTACTCGTCACAAAATCAATCCCTGGCAATTCCAAGGCTTCAATTTGTTTCTTTACCCGTTCTGTTAAGCCTTTACCTTTAGCTCCAAATTCTACTTGATAAGCATCTTTATTTAAATACCCTAGCAAAGTTTCAACATCCATCTCTAAAATCGGCGCTAACTCTTGAGCTGTTTTTTCTTTATCAACAACATGGCGAGGATTTTTATCATTAGTTGTTCTAGTAGAACTCAAGTAAGCGATCAATTTATAAGAATTAACTGTTGAAGCAAGCTTTTCACCATTTGAATCAAAAATTGAGCCTCTTGAAGCATAAAGAGTCTTCGTAGCCGTTGTGATCGACGCTGACTTTTCCTGTAAATTAACCCCATCCACTTCTTCACTTAAAACGACATATGAAAGTTTTGCAATTGCTGCCCCAAACAAAAAAGCAACAAATAAAGTAATAACTCCATACGTCTTAACTGTTGCTTTTGTTTTCATCTATCGTAACCTCTATTCTTGCCCAATGGACTTTATATTACCATTATTATACGACAAACCATATTCTTTGGCAATATTTTGAATATTCTCTAAACTAACAAGTTCATCAACTTGCATACTTAAGCTTTGATTAGTTCTCTCTTGTTTTTCAATCTTAGATTTTAACCTTTCCATTTTTGTATTAGTCTCACTAAGCATTGAACTAGTATAGACATTAAACATTGGGATAGCTAGTAACAAAACAGCTAACAAAAAATACATAAACTTCTCCCCTTTTAGGAATTTAACTGTCGCCCTCTTTGAATTCTTAACATTAGCCATTTTATCATATCCTTTCTATCACTCTTAATTTTGCACTTCTACTTCGGGAATTTTCTTCTAATTCTTCCTCACTCGGCAAAATCGGCTTTTTATTAACCAGTTTTATCAATGGTTTATATGCATCCGGTATATCCCTTAATCCTTTAACCATTGGATCTATTTCACTATATTTACGAAAAACATTTTTAACAATTCTATCTTCCAAAGAATGAAAAGTAATAACACTAATTCTTCCACCTTTTTTCAAAAGAGAAATAGCAAGAGGCAATACTTTTTCTAATACTCTAAGTTCTTCATTAACCTCAATTCTTAGCGCTTGAAATATTTTTCTCTCTGGATGATTTTTAAAAAAGTAATTTGCACCGACAGCTTTTTTTATAATTTCCACCAATTCCATTGTCGCCACAATTTCTTTTTCTTTTCTCTCAGCCACAATTTTTTCTGCAATAATTTTACTTAACTTTTCCTCTCCATAACGAAAGAAGATATCAACCAATTCCTTTTCTTTATAGTTATTTACTATATCTTTTGCACTCTTTCCAGTTCTACCCATTCGCATATCTAAAACTCCATCATGCATAAAAGAAAATCCCCGCATCTCATCATCTATCTGTGGTGATGAAAAACCTAAATCAAACAATATACCGTCTACCTCAGTAATATTCTCTTTTTCCAAACAACTTTTCATGTTTTCAAAATTTGTTTGAAATATTTTAAAGTTTTCACTAATTTTATTTAATTCATTAGTTGAATACTCTACAGCAGTTGGGTCCATATCGAAGGCAAATAAATATCCCCTTTTTATTCTTTTTAATATTTCTTTTGCATCTCCTGCGTAACCTACCGTTGCATCTACATATACCCCATCTTCTTTAATATTTAACGATAAAATCGCTTCATCTTTTAAAACACTATAATGTAACATCAGACACCTCGAATAAATTTTCAGCAATAAGATCTAATTGTTTACTATTATCATTTAAAAAATCTGCAAATAAATTTTCATCCCATATTTCAAGTCGGTCATTCACGCCGATTATGACACATTCTTTTGTTAAACCGGCGTAACTAACCAATGGGGAGGTAATGTTAATTCGACCATTTTTATCGAACTCACAAACAGTAGCTCCGGAAAAAAAGGTTCTAGTAAATGTTCTGGCATCTTTTTTTGTGAAAGGTAGAGTATTTAATTTAGCAACCAGCTTCTCCCATTCGTGATTAGAATACACATAAAGGCATTTTTCAATTCCCCTAGCAATAACAAATGTATCGCCCAGTTCTTCACGAAATTTATTTGGAATAACAAGTCGCCCTTTATCATCAATATTATGATGATATTCGCCCATCAACATACTATCCCCCACTTTCTTCCACAGTGTACCACTGTCTACCACTATCTTATCAAAACAACAAAAAAAAGTAAATAGACTTTATTTACTTTTTCATAAATTGACAATTGTTTGACAAAAACTATGCTATCAACACAACACCATTTGTAATTGCACTATCATCAAGCATAGCCAAAACAACGCTCTTAGCAGCTTCATCCTTAACTTTTATTGTAATAGAATTAGCAGACAACGTAAACACATCAGTATACTCACTAATTGATGACAAACTCTCAAAAGAAGCATTACTCAAATCTAAATCTTCCAAACTAGCACATCCAAAAAACATCCGAACCATATAATTTACTTTTGCAGTATTAAAACTACTCAAATCCAACCCAGTTATGTTAGCACACCCAGCAAACATATACCCCATATCGGTTACTTGGGATGTATCAAAGTTACTGACATCTAAGATTGTTAAGCTACTGCAATAATAAAACATGTAATACATGTCAGTTACTTGCGATGTATTAAAATTACTTACATTCAATGCCGTTAGATTACCACACTTATAAAACATATATCGCATCTGCGTCACTTGGGATGTATCAAAGTTACTTACATCTAGTGTTGTTAAATTACTACAATTCTGAAACATACTTCCCATATTTGTTACACGAGCTGTATCAAAATTACTTACGTCTAGCGCTGTCAAACTACTACAATCTTTAAACATGCTACCCATAGTTGTTACTTGCGAAGTATCAAAATTACTTATATCTAATTTTGTTAAACTACTACATCCAGAAAACATACCAGACATATTTGTTACTTGCAAAGTATCAAAATTGCTTAAATCTAACGAAGTCAAACTACTACAGTTGTAAAACATAAGTTGCATATTTTTAACATTCGAGGTCCTAAAATTACTAATATCCAAATTTACCAAATTATTACAATCCAGAAACATAGAGTTCATGTTCGTTACTTGTGACGTATCTAAATACTCTAAATTTTCAATTTCAATTAAACTTATAAAACCCTTAAATAAATTTGAACTATACCTATTTGCTGTTATCTTTCCATTTGAATTGATATATGTTGTGTAAGTATCATCTCCATTGTTTATCATATATGCCATG
>CAMNRN010000073.1 GCA_946553095.1 uncultured Mycoplasmatota bacterium | reverse complement strand
TATGTTACACAGCCCTACTGATTTACCGGTTGTTGGAGAACAAGCTGGATGAATATGGAACCCACTTTACCACAGATGAGATATTAGAAACCCTAAAAAATATGTAAAAAACAAAACAAAGCCAAAATAAGTATTTTTCTATCAGTCTTCATCAAGTAAACTCCGCCTTCCTAGTGTAAATTGACACCATATTGCAATATGTTAGCCTCTTAATATATCCCCATTTTACAAAAAAAAAAAAAAAAAACTTCAATAATTTTCTTCAAAATATTGAAATTTTCTTACTTCGTTATGTAAATTTACACAATTTTACTTCTTTCCATTTTCTTTTCTCCACTGGATATGATAAGCAAAAATAAGTTGGATTCTATAAGGCACAAACCTAAGGAAAAATAATCCCAGTTTCATTCTAAGTGTTGGTACAATAATCATTTTTCCCTGAAGCATTTTATCCACGCCATATTTTGCTACGTAAACTGGATCTGCTTCTTTTAAGGAAAACTCTCCTTTTGCCACATTATTAAAGTTTGTAGCAACTGGTCCTGGGCACAATGCACAAACATGTACATTGCACTTCATTTGTCTCATCTCTTCATTGATGGCCATCGAAAGTTTAGTTATATAATTCTTTGTCGCATAATAAGTACTTAGTCTAGGTCCAGCCATAAACCCTGCACTACTACAAACATTCAAAATATATCCCTTATCTTTCTTAATAAAATCCTGTAAAAACTTCTTTGTCAAAATATGATAAGCTCTAATATTAAGATCAATCATTTCTAATTCACGGTCTAAATCCGTCTTTGAAAAAAGTCCAAACAACCCGAATCCAGCATTATTTACGACAATATCAAGATCTTCATTTTTTAACATTTCATAAAGGCTATAAACATCTTTTTCATGTGTTAAATCTTTAACAATAATCTTAGCATTCGTTTTTACATTTTTTTCTACTTCCACCAAGGAATCTTTATTTCGAGCTACTATGAACAAATCATAGCCTAAACTAGACAAATAATAAGCAATTTCTTTTCCAATTCCACTTGATGCTCCCGTAACTAGTGCCTTCATCCTATCACCTATTCTATAGTATTTGCTTCAATTGTACTCATTATACTAGGAAGCATTTGTTTCTTTCTTGAAACAAGTTTAGATAAAAATACACCTTCATAAACATTTTTAAGTCCAAAACTATCTCGAATAACATTAACGCCACTTTCATTATAAAAGACATAAGAACCATTTTTAATAATATCTGTAATAAAGATAGCTACAATATCATAATCACTTTCTACCATTTCATTTAATTTTGCAATATATTCATCTTTATGCTCATTAATATAATCAAAATCAAGTGTTAATACCTGTCCAACTCCAAGTCTCTTATTATTAACATTAAATGATTTAAAATCAGACATAATAATATCTTCAACACTCATATCTTTAATCGTACTTGCAGCCTTAAGCATTTCAAAACCATAAGTATTAATATCTACTTTTGCTATTTTAGCCAGTTTTGCAGCTGCATGTCGATCAGCATCAGTAGTAGTAGGACTAGTTAAAAGTAAAGTATCAGATAATATCGCTGAAAGCATCAATCCTGCGATAGATTTAGGAATAGCCACCTTTTTTTCCACAAAATTTTCATAAATCATTGAAGAAGTACAACCGACAGGTTTACTACTAAAATTAATTGGTACATTAGTTCCAATTGCCCCTAAGTTATGGTGATCAATAATCTCTTGTATTTCCGCCTCTTCTATACCATCAACTGATTGTTCCAAATTATTGTGATCAACTAAAATAACTTTTTGTTTTTCATATGAATTAGGTCCTGTCAAACGAATTAATCCCAGACATTCCCTCTTCTTATTTATAACGGGATAATTAGTATGATTAATTTTATGACTCATTTGCTTAAAATCACTAAAATAGTCATCATTATAAACTGTAACAGGATTATTATTTGTATTTATATTCTTAATATAATTACTTAGTAATATTTTATTAGATATTTGATAACTACTAAAAGATGTCTCAATAATATTAACTTTATTCTTTTTAGCCTTATCTATTAATTCTTGATCCATAGTACTATTAAAAGGAAGAATAATAAGTTTTATTTTTGATTCAATCGCATAATCAAGTATTCTATAACGATCGCCAACAATTAAAATATCATCATTCGATAAAGTCACATTATCATAAAAAGCTGTTGACTTCATTCCTGCGACTAAAATTTTCCCCGCAATAAAATCATCAAACTTTGTTATGACCTTAGCCTCCAAAGTCCTAACAATATTATCAAAAGTCGTATATATTCTTTCCTTATCTCCATTAATTAAATACCGCGCAATTTCTTTTAATGTAACATATCCAGTTAAAACTTTCTTATCATTAACTAAAGGTATCGCTGTAATATTATGTTTTTGCATAAGTTGAAAAGCATCATCAACCGAACCATTTTCATCGATAAAAGCTTTCCGATCAAATTTAATATTTTTAATTCTAACCTTAACATCATTCAAGTAAGTTGGCATATCCACATGGAAATAATCTAAAACAAATTTAGTTTCCATATTAATATTTCCAAGTACTTTAGGTACTGTTTTGTCTCCTAATTCATTTTTCAAATAAGATAAAGCAATGCTTGAACAAACACTATCTGTATCAGGATGTTTATGTCCAAATATATATGTTAATGCCATAATCTCCACTCCCTTCAATTTATTAATTTTACCATTTATCCTCTATTTTCTCAACTATTTTTCATAACTAACCTATACATCTTTTAAACAATATGATAAAATAAATTCGTTTAACAAAAAGGAGATATCATGAAAAAAATAACATTTAAAACAAAAATTAAACTAATAGCATCAGCACTAGCTATCACAAGTCTACTAAGTGTTAACAGTAAAGCTGAGGCCAAAGAAACAAAAGATGATTCTAAAAAAGAACACCAAATTGAAGTACAAACAAGATATAAAATAGAAGACTCAAAGTTATTAAAATTAGTAGAAGGAGAAACTCACATTCATGAGTACACTTATGAAACTGATGAATTTACACCAATTGATGATTTAACTCACCTAAGAACTCATAAAAAAATATGCCCTATAGATGGTGAGGCTATAAGTAAAGAAGAAACTGAAAAATGTGATTTTGTAATTATTAATAAAGATAAAAATTATGAAACATTATTATGCCCTAGATGTGGTGATATAAAGAAAGAAAAGCATGCATTTGATGCAGGAAAAGAAGATGAATTTGGAAATATTACCTACACATGTAAACATAAAAATTGTAATTATGCCTATCAAGTAGAAAAAATAACAGAACTACCTGATGAGGACTATGATCACGATCAAGAAATAATCGCTCCTCACATTCATAGTTACACTTGGACATCTTTTAATGAATCAGAAGAACATGGCGTATGTTCATGTGGAGATACTTTGAAAAGACCACACAGTTTAAGCGATTGGACATATAGTGAAAATAATGACAGACGCTCTTGCAGTACTTGTGAATATGAAGAAGTAAGAGATCACAGTCATGATTATATTACAACTATTACTCCTGAAAAAGAAACTACGATGTGTAAAACATGTGGTAAAACCATTGTAAAAGATCACAATCATGATTTTAGTGAATGGTCTTATACTGAAAATGAAGGCAAAAGAACTTGTAATACCTGTGGAAAAGTTGAAACAGTCGATCACGTTCATGATTTTAGCGAATGGTCTTATACTGAAACTGTCGACGAAAGAACTTGCAGTGTCTGTGGAAGAACAGAACAAAAAGAACATAAGCATGATTTTTCATACACTTATGATCAAGATTTTGATACTTTAGTTTGTGATACATGTGGAAAAGTAGAAAAAGAAGCTCATAATCACAAATTTAGTGATTGGACATATAATATTGATAATATGGATTCAAGAACATGTGGCACTTGTGGATTAGTCGACCAAGTACCTCATAACCATGCATTTAGCGATTGGATTTATCTTGGAGAAGGAAAAGATTCAAGAACTTGCCAAACTTGTGAAGAGACTGAAGAAAGAGATCACATTCACCAAGAAAAACCAGATGACTTAAATTACATCTTCGATAAAACAAACAGCAATGGAACCCATAATCTAACAGCCAGTTATACTTGTGGTATTTGTAACGAAGAATTACAAGATACGATCAAAGAAAATTGTCAGTATTCTGGTGAAAAAACTTACGAAATTTATAGCCAATACAATTCTTACAATACCCATCATGAAATAGATACCTGTGATGTATGTGGATATAGAAATATCACTATTGGAAACTGTGTTAAAACTGGTGATTTAAAATTCATAAAAATTAATTCTGCAATATATGAATATTATCTATGCGCTTTATGTAATGGATATGTTGATCGAACTACTCACGTAAACCATGTCTTTGGCGAATGGGAATATGACGATCAAGAACACGTTAGATACTGTGGATGTGTTGAAGCACGTGAAAAAGGTCCACACGATTACACAATTACAAGCGACCCTAATAATCCTGGAAATAATATTGCAACATGTAATATATGTGGATATTCTAAACCAGTATTAGATCATGAACATGCTCCAGATGAAATGGGATTAATGGATTTATTATTAAGTCCATACTATGACCAATTAGTATCTAAAAGTCAAATAGCCAATCCTAACCCATCACCTGATGATTATTGTTCTAGATATGATGTATACTGTCCAACTTGTAACAGCATCTATTCCATTCATTATGCTCACAACTTTGTAAACGGTATATGTAAAAGAACCGGTTACTGTGGAGGAATAGAAGATCCAAACTATGCTAATACAATAATCTATAATGAATTACAAGATACAATCAACAGTTACAACCCAGAAGAACAATACACATTAACATTAACCAGAAAAAAATAATTAAAAAAAGAACTTTCTAAAAATGAAAGTTTTTTTTCATTAGTTGAGTGTGTAAAAAACTTTGTGTAAAGTTACCTAACTATGGTAATACAGATTAT
>CAMNRN010000072.1 GCA_946553095.1 uncultured Mycoplasmatota bacterium | reverse complement strand
AAAAGCATTAAAATTATAATTAAACACCACTCCCAAGCTTGTTATAAGAGCATATAAAATATAATCTCTTTTTGCATGCACAAATAAAAACAAAAATAATAGCAATACTATTTTAATGATAAAACTTCTTATTGTGATATATCCATATTCTTCTTCTCCTTGATAAAACCAATCAATATTAAAAAAATTAAAAAAAAGAACTAGACCTGTTGCCAAATAAAGAAAAAAGTCATCTTTTTTATTTATAAATAAAATCAAAAATATAAAATATAGCACAATTGAAAATAATGTTGATATAGAATTAATGATTATAAGTTCTGAAAAAATCTTATTTTTTTCTTCTTTTTTATTTCTAACTTTTGAAATTTCTCGAATTCCATAAATAGGAATCCCCAAGCTAGCAAAAGTAGTAAAATAAGACGTTATATTTTGTGCATAAGCGACTTTTCCTATTCCATCTTCAAAAATAATTCGTGATACATATATTGAAGTTATTAGAGGAAAAATAAAACTTAATGTTTGATATATCATATTATAAAAAGAATTTTGTGCCAATGATTTTTTCATATATTCTCCTAAATTAAAATGGATTTTCACGAAATATAAGATTTAATAGCTTTGATTATCCCACCATTTTTTCTTATCCTTAATTTAAAACGTAATATATAATGGGCGGGTAGACTAATAATCTGTCCAGCTTTATTTCCAAATATATTTTTACATTTTTGCTTTATTTTTAAAATAATTTGTTCTTCTTTTTCATACCAAGAAGCTGAATAATGGTGAATGCTGACTGTATTTTCCGTAATATTTAATTCTCCGGTGTAATAATTTTTAGGGCAAAAAAATTCAGGAGGATATATAGAGATTCCGCTAATATTCTCTATCTTTCCAGATCCTTCAAATCCCTTTCTTTTCAAAATTTTGGTGGTTTTATCAACTATAGTTTCTAAGTTTTCCTTTCCATTCTCTTTAATAAACGATTGCTTATCATAATAATCTAACACTTCCTTATATAAGGAGTTACCTGCTTCTACTCCCATTCCTAATCCTGGTGCAACTTTTAATGGTTCACCTTCTTCACACCCCAGAAAAGGACCTTTATCTAAAATTTCATCTAAACTCTTTATAAGTTCTACATCCGTATCTAAATATACTCCACCATATTTATATAATATATAAAAACGTGCATAATCACTTACAAATGCCCATTTTTTCTGCCTATATGCTTCTTCGATATATTTGCATTGAGATATATTAAAATTTGTCTCATCCCATTTTACTATTTTATAATTTGGGCATTTCTCCTTCCAACTTTTTAAGCACGAAATAGCTTCTTGTGGAAGAGGATTTTCTCCAAACCAACAATAATGTATTATTTTAGGTATCATTTTATTTTTAATCCTTTCTTTTAATATGAAAATTTTCATTTAATGAAGCAAACGGAAGAGCTAAAATATAATAAACCAAATATGAAACACTACTCCTCATAGATGAATCATATATCGAAAACAAAATAGCCATTAAAGCTAATATTTCAGCCATTTGACAATTGCTTAAATCATTGCTATATTTCTCTCTTCTTCGTATTTGAAAAAAAGTCCATATAAAAAAGCCAAAATATAATATTGTTCCAACTATTCCCAATTCTAAATATATAAAAGAAGAGGAAAACCAAGTATAATGTAAAAAACCATAGGTTTTATAAAAATTCGATATCAAGCCCAATGGGTTGAAAATCTCACAATTTCCTAACCCTAACCCAAACATTATATATATTCCACTTTTTAATATATCATTGCATTGTTTAATAAAATTAAGTCTGTTGATATCTCCCGCACTGGTATATCCTTGATCAGAAGTGGAATAAGCATATAAAAATTCGAAAGAAAAAAATCTACGATCTAATCCAGGATATATGATAAATAATAATTTTGCCCCAACAATAAATCCAATTAAGCCTCCTACTATAATCAATATTTTTCTCCATGAAAAAGAGGTTACTAAACTACTTATAGCAATTATTATCACATATTCAAGATAAAAAAACTTCAATTCGGCTAACGATGCAATGAATAATGATACTAAACTTGTTATAATCACATTGTTTAAAGTATTTTGCTTATTAAGATACATTACTATTATTTTGATTGTATAAATTACCAAAAACACATTTAGTGCTCTATTTACTTCTCCCCCTATAGAACCAAAAATTCCCCCTAACCAATCCTGTTTTATTCCAAATCCGAAAAACTGAATAATTATAACAGAGAAATTTATCCAATATGCAATATCTAAAAAAACTAATTTTTCTTTTTTTAAAAAGCATATACAAGATATAAAAAAGATATAATATGAAAAATTATTACGTAAAGCTATTAAAAATAGAAAAATAGAATTTATTCTCGGTAAAGTCGAAATAACTGCAGATACAAAAAAAACAAATATCCACCTTATTTCCATTAAAGATTTTTTCTTTTTTAAAATCAAAAGTACTTTAGATTTTATTAATAAAAAAAATAAAAACACATTTATGAAATCTATTGAATATGGAATAATTGAAAAAAAATCTGTAAAACTTTTTAATATTCCTGAAACCAAAACTATAAAAAGTATTAAATAAATGCAAAATGCGCCTTGATTTACTCGCCTTATCTTTATATTCATATTTTTTTTGATATTATTTTATATAATACCATTATCTCCTTTTCTTTATATCTATGTATTTTTTATTTAAAAAATTGTATAAATTTATATCTATTGCAAATATTAACGCTTTTAATATATCTGGAATAAAAAATGCATTTTGCAGAGGAAATACTCTCTTTATATTTTTCTTATATTCAGATTTATATAGCTCACTATCACTGATTCCTTTCATATATAACATTGCTATATGATTATTTAAATATCTTCTTAATTTTACTTCAGAAACATTTTCAACTTTCTTTTTTAATTCGATACAGATTCTCATAATATCCATTCCGTTTTTAATTCTATTTTGTTGCTTTGTAATAGATGAATTATGTCTTAGATAATGATAAAAAATATAATCTGATAGGTAAATAGATTTTGAACTCAATATCACCTCTGGTGTCCATAATTCATCTTCATGTAATAATCCACTATAAAAAAATAAGTCATTACTTATCAATAATTCTCTTCTATATATCCCGAAGCAAACCGCCGCGTAAAGATTTCTTTTTCCTAATTCTCCAATCATGAATTGATAGGAAGAATATAATTCATTGGGCGGCATTTTATATCCATATTTTTTTTTTTGTTCATCATTAGCTTCATATTCTTCATAATATCCAAAATAAGCAATATCCGGAAATCCATTTTCTTTTATAATATTTTCTATTTTTTTTAAAGATTCATTTTCTATATAATCATCTGAATCCAAAAAAATTATGTACTCTCCTGTTGCCTTTTTTATTCCAAGATTTCTTGTATCCGATAATCCAGAATTTTTTTCTTTCTTTATTAATTTCATCTTTTTTTTATTTGCATATTTTAAAGCAATCTGAAATGAATTATCAGTTGAGCAATCATCAATTAGAATAATTTCATAGTCTTCATAATTCTGATTTATAACACTTTCAATGCATTTATCTAAATATTTTTCAACATTGTATATTGGAACAATAATAGAAAACATCATTTTACCACTTCCTTTTCTTTATTATTTGCACTATCTAAATAAAATTTTTCTAGATTATTTGCTACTTTTTCAATTTCATATCCTGCTTTTATAATTAATTGATATGTGTCTTTATGACGAAGCTCATTCTTAGAATTCTTTATAATTTCTTTTGACCAATTTTCTATACTATCATCTAAACTCATTTTTTTATATAATGGAGTTATGTTAACTTCACTTGGTATTTTGTCTGAACATATTATTGGAATACCAGCTGCTTGTGCTTCAATTGCAACAATGCCTAATCCCTCATACAATGACGGAAAAACGAATATATCCATTGCCTGATAAACTCTAGACATATCTTTTCTGTTTCCTAATAAATGTACACAATTACCAAGATTCATTTCAGAAATTTTATTTCTTATTTTTTCTTCTAAGGGTCCTGTTCCTATAAGAATCAATTCTGCCTCCTTTTTCCTCTTCTTGATTTCTGAAAAAACATCAAGAAGAAAATCATGATTTTTTTCAGGTTTTAGTCTACCTACATGACCAAGAACAAAACTCTCGCTTATTCCAAGTTCCGCTCTAATTTCTTTTCTAATATCAGCATTTGCAATAAATTGCTTAGAATCGATTGCATTTTTTAAAATCTGAAAAGGCTGGGATTTGAACAAATATTTCCCAGCTTCTTCAGAACATGCGAAAAGATCTGTTGCATATTTAGTAAATTTTCGTTGCATAAATAACCTTGGAAAGTATTTTATATCATGCAATACCCCATTACTATGAGAATGCGCAATCCTAGTGGGAATACCTGCTTTCATTGCTGCTTTTAAGCAAAAATATCCAATTGTATACGCATGGCAGTGAACTATTTGATATTCATGATGTTGCTCAAAAAAATTTGCCAGATCCTTCTGAAACTTTAGTAAATTCAAATCTTCTCGAAAAGAGAGTTTATATACTTTTCCACCCATTTCCTTGATTTCATTATCATAAAACTGATTTTCTTTATAAACCACTAGAAAATCAAATTGTAATTTAGTTCTATCAATTTTCCGATATATATTCATTAATAAAGCCTGAGTCCCCCCTGCTTCCATTCTTTGAATTATATGTAACACTCTTACCTGATTTCCCATATTTTATTCTCCCATAGCAGAACTTTCCTAGCGTTCACTTCCGTGTTTTCTAATAATCCGTTTTGGATCGCGATTTCTTCCGTTTTTTTACCCATCTAATTTCAAATGGATTTTATCTTTTGGATTAATTGATTTGGTAATATAGACTTCAATCGCACTTTGAACTGTAATCCAATTTTTATATGATTTAAAAAGAATGGTTCATCAATCCCATTATAAAATGTATTTCTTTCTAATGGCCTATTACTTGGACAAACCAAATTATGTTGCTTAATTAACCCTTCTTCTAAAGTTGCTTTTTCTACTTCCGCAAGAGATTTCATCATATCAAAAAGTTTTTCACCTTTATCGGTATTAATGAATACACTTGATATCCCCTGCGGAGAATTAAAATTGGGATGGCTCCTTGCAATTCCCCAAAAATCGCCTACAGTTAAATCAGCTACACGGTTTGTATTAGCATAATTACATTGATAGCAACATTCTCGATAACAATCTCCATCCATGAAATGTTTTCCATATCGATCGAGTGAAAGGGTCTTGGTCTTGGTCTTGGTCTTGGTCTTGGTCTTTAACAAATATTGTGTTCCCCATCCCCGTTTCTCTTTGGATCGAAAATTATAGTAGATAACTCTTTCCCCTAACTGATCTCTCAAGTACTGTAAATATTTTTTAAAAAATTTTGGAGAAGGCACCCCGTGACAAATCAAATCGACAG
>CAMNRN010000071.1 GCA_946553095.1 uncultured Mycoplasmatota bacterium | reverse complement strand
ACCTACACTTTCTTTATTCAGGGCAATTTCTCTATTTACTTTTGAAATTCACCTAATTTTGTATTGCTTCGATTATATATTGTTCAATATACCTTTTATCTCTCTTTAATAACTCTTTTGGTAAAACCGCTTCTATCTTTTCCTTATTAAACGATATCTGATCATTTTGATTGCCTTTCTTTTTATCAAGTATTTTTTCTATAGAATTAAAATCTAACTTATGTTTTTGTCTTAGATTTCTAATTCTTATTGCTTGAGCTCTATTAGGAGTTAAATCTTCGTACTCTATAGAAGCAAAAAGTAACTTTTGTTCATCTTTAGTCAAATAGGATAATTCTACTGCTGTTGTTATACATAAAGTTAAATATGTTCTTTTATCATGAATTATGGTATCATCAACCAATTTTAGTAATTCCAGTATTAAATAAGTAAGTCTTATATATCTTCTAACTTGTTCTCTAGATTCACCCCTAACTTTAGCGATTAATTCAACAGAAGTTAACTTCTGCACATCTTGTGTAGAAGTATCTTTTTTTTACCTTGGTGTTTGATTGCATCTAATTTCATTTTATATGCAAATGCTTTTTCTGAAGGTAAAATTTTACTTCTATATATATTTGAATCTACCATATAAATAATTGATTCATCATCTAAATCTTCTATAAAACAATCTGCTTCTTCAACTCCATTTAATTCAAGTGCTAATTTTCTTCTATGACCAGATATCATTTCGAATCTTCCATTATTTTTCTTTCTAACAACCAAAGGATTTAATAATCCGTTTTCTCTAATACTGACTATAAGTTCATTTAAAAAATCATCTTTATTTATTTTAAATGGATGATTTTCAAAAGAATCTATATCGCTTAATTTAATTTTTACCATTTCTTTCATTTAAAAATTTAATTTCCATTCAATATATTCTTCATAAGTTATTTCTCTTTTTGACCTTTTTAATCTCATTTCATACCACTCTTTCATAAATTTGCTTATTGAAAGAGTATTACCGTTATAGTAAGTTATAGGCAAATCTATTTGATATTCTGGATATAATTCCTCCAACCACATTAAACTATAAATAATATCGATAGGTTCTTTGAAATCATATTCCTTAATGGAATTTTTTTTCACATTTAATATGTTTGCTATTTCTAACAGTCTATCATCTTTAGGTGTTCGCATTCCATTTTCATAATTTGCTATTGTTCTTCTTTTTCTTTCACCATTTAATTTTAATTTATCTGCAAGTTCATCTTGAGTTAATTGCCTAAACTGTCTTACAAAGGCGATTCTAGAACCCTGAGATAAATCGTTTAATTTTGGTTTTAAATATATCAATCGCATTTTTTCACCTCCTTTTTCTTGTCGCATATAATTTATTTTTACACAAAAAAGACTAAGATACGTGACATATTAGTCATCTTAGTCTAATTTAGATATAAATATCAACTATAATTGGTTCTTTTAACCTCGCATTTTACATTCTGGTACTTTACCTAAATATCTCAAAATATCGGCTTTTGTAATGATTATGCGAGTTAAGAATAAATCATAATCACTTTTTATTTTGATTGGTTCGCCTTTATAGACGCTTGAGCTGCGGCAAGACGGGCAATCGGCACTCTAAAAGGTGAACAAGAAACATAATTAAATCTTAAATGCTCACAAAATTCTATACTTGATGGATCGCCACCATGTTCACCACAAATACCTAAAGAAATATCTTTATTTATATTTCTAGATTTCTCAGTGGCAATTTGCATAAGCATTCCAACCCCTTTTTTATCTAGTCGAGCAAACGGATCTGATTCAAAAACTTTTTTATCATAATATGCTTCTAAGAATTTTCCAGCATCATCTCTTGAAAATCCATACGCAAGTTGTGTCAAATCATTTGTTCCAAAACTAAAGAATTCAGCTTCTTCTGCTATTTCATCCGCTAACAATGCTGCTCTTGGTATTTCAATCATTGTTCCTACTTGATATGTCATTTCAACATTAGATTTTTTGATTAAATCATCAGCAACTTCTGTAACAATATCTTTAACATATTTTAATTCATTTATGTCTCCTATTAAAGGAATCATAATTTCTGGAGTAATATTTTTTCCTTTTTTAGTTACTTCTATTGCTGCTTCAATTACAGCTTTTGTTTGCATCTTGGCAATCTCTGGATAAGTTATAGCTAAACGACAACCGCGGTGTCCCATCATCGGATTAAATTCTTTTAATGAATCTATTATTTCTTTTAATTCTTTTTCTGACTTACCTAAATCACTTGCTAATTCTTTTATTTCTTCATCTGTCTTAGGCAGGAATTCATGAAATGGTGGGTCTAAATAACGAATAATAACTGGGTATGGAGCCATAGCTTCAAACAACCCAATAAAGTCTTCTTTTTGATATGGGAGAATTTTTTCCAAGGCTTCTTCTCTTTCCTCAAGGGTGGTAGCACATATCATCTTACGAAAATTAAATATCCTTGTTTTTTCAAAAAACATGTGTTCTGTTCGACATAAACCGATTCCTTCAGCACCAAATTCTTTTGCTTGAAGTGCATCTTTAGGATTATCAGCATTTGTTCTAATCTTTAATCGTCTAACGTCATCTGCCCATGACATAAATATCTCAAAGTCACCACTAATTGAGGCTTCGTCCATTTCTATTTTGCCATCGTAGACAGTTCCTGTTGTACCATCTAAAGAAATATAATCGCCTTCATGATATGTTTTTCCATCTTTGGTTTTTAATGTTTTTTCTTTTTCATTTAAAACAAATTCACTAACACCACTTACACAGCAAATACCCATGCCACGAGCTACAACTGCCGCGTGAGAAGTCATTCCACCGCGAATAGTTAAGACACCTTTACTAGAATTCATTCCTTCGATATCTTCAGGACTAGTCTCTAAGCGAACTAATATGGCTTCTTCTTTTCTTTCTTTAGCTTTAATAACATCTTTTGATTCAAAATATATTTTTCCACTTCCTGCGCCTGGAGATGCGGCTAAACCACGACCTATTACTTGACTTGTTTTTAATGACTTTTCATTAAAAGTAGGATGAAGCAAAGCATCTAGTTGTTTAGGATCAACCATTAATAAGGCTTCTTCTTTAGATATTCTTCCTTCATTTACTAGATCGACAGCAATCTTTACAGCTGCTGAGGCTGTTCTTTTTCCATTTCTTGTTTGCAAAATAAATAATTTTCCATTTTCAATTGTAAATTCCATATCTTGCATATCGTTATAATGATTTTCTAGTCTTTCGGCTACTTTAGTGAACTCTTCATAAACTTCAGGCATAGCTTTTTTTAAAGTATCAATTTCTTCTGGAGTCCGAACTCCCGCAACTACATCTTCGCCTTGAGCATTAATTAAATATTCTCCAAATAACTTTTTTTCACCAGTAGCAGGATTTCTAGTAAATGCTACTCCTGTTCCAGAGTTATCCCCACTGTTTCCATAAACCATTTCTTGGACATTTACAGCAGTTCCCCATGATGAGGGAATATCGTTTAATCTTCTATAATATATAGCTCTTTCATTGTTCCAACTTCTAAATACCGCTTTAACGGCTTCAATTAATTGTTCCATTGGATCTTGTGGAAAATCAACTTTAGCAAACTCTTTATAGGCATGTTTAAATCTAACTGTTAATTCAACCATATCTTCGGCAGTTAATTCTAAATCGGAGTTTACATTTTTTTCTTTTTTTACTTCATCGATAATTTCTTCAAACTTCTTTTTAGAATAACCTTTTACAACATCAGCAAACATTTGAATAAAGCGACGATAAGAATCATAAACAAAACGCTTATTATCAATTTTTTTTGCAAAACTCTCTGCTATCTTGTCGTTCATTCCTAAATTTAGAATAGTATCCATCATTCCTGGCATACTGGCTCTTGAACCACTTCTGACACTCACAAGAAGAGGATTTTCTAAATCACCAAATTTCTTCGCTGTTTTCTCCTCTAAGTTTTTCATTGCTGTTTTAATTTCTTCAATAACAGAATCGCTTATTTTTTCCTTGTCATCATAATACTTATTACAAGCTTCTGTTGTCACTGTAAATCCACTAGGAACTGGTAAGCCAATGTTAGTCATTTCTGCTAGATTTGCCCCTTTTCCCCCTAATAATTCACGCATATCTTTGTTTCCCTCAGAAAACAAATACACATATTTTTCCATATCATTCCTCCATTTTCATTTTATCATTAATAATTACTTACAGCAACTAATATTTTACTTACTTACATCAGAGTATTTATGACTTTTTTACTAAGTCCAGTAATATCTTGAATGAATTTAGTGTCCATTCCTTTGGCTAACAAATTCTTGGCGGTTTTTATTTTTTCTTGTTCCATGCCAAGCTTAGTTCCTTCTTCTTTTCCTTCAAGCTTTATTGTCTTTTCAATTAGTCTTCGTTCTCTTTCATCTTCTACTTCTTTATCAAATTCTAGCATTAGTGACTCACTATCACTCATTCTTTTTCTTTCTTCATACATCATTTCTAACAATTCATCTCCTTTTACTAATTTTCTTATTTCATTTTCATTTTCTTGACTCATTATTTCTTTTTTCCCTTTACTCTTTATATACCCTATTTATACTTTATTTCCTTTTTTTATTTTGTAATTTATAAAAAAACTTATCAAAAATTGATGATAAGTTTTTATTCAGCTAATTTTGCATACACTATATTATTTTCTTTATATATATATACTCTTGTATTGTTAACATAATAGCCTTTTTCATTTTCTTCCTTGGTATCATTGGTAATTACTTTTTTGTTATTCTTGTCTCTTTCCTTAGTCGTAATATATCCATTACTAATAAGCGTTTCTACTGGTATATCTAAACACCCACTGGTCTTTCCTATCTGAGGACAAGATCCAACTAATAACATCGTATTATCTTCGCCATAATTTCTCGCTGATTCTTCAATTAAGGTGACTTTTTTACTCCAAAGATTTTTTTTAATGCTACTCGTAATACCAGACACACCAGCCATACCAACTGTTGCTACTACAGCAATAATAATTATTACAACCATAAGCTCTATTAGCGTAAATCCTTTTTTATTCATCTATATTCACCTATTTTAATAATAATTTTAAAGATTCTTTTACTTGATTTTCTAATGATAAAGAATGGTCTACTTGACCTAAAACTTTTTTTATTTCCCCAGTTTTATATCCCAAAGCTAATAACGTTTCCATTAAATCATCAGTGGTGTCGTCGCTTACTGCACCTTCAACTTCAATATTAATTTTTCCTTTTAAGTCTAATATGATTTGCCTTGCAAGCTTTTCACCAATTTTAGGAAACTTAGTTAAGTATAAAATGTTTTCACGATCAATTGCATCAATAATTCCTGGGATAGAACCTGTTGCTAATATGGGAAGAGCTATCTTGGGACCTAGACCTTTGACACTGATTAATCTTAAGAATAATTCATATTGCTCTTTTTCTTTAAAACCATATAAGGTATATTCATCTTCACCTATTTTACTATAAACATATATTTTATATTCATTATTCATTTCATAACTAAATGGATTAGGCACAAATACTCTATATCCAATATTATTACACTCGATTGTTACATTATTGCTTTCTACTTCAGTTATTATTCCTTTAAAATAACTATACATAAACTACCTCCTGATATTTAATTGATTCGATATGGATCTGTCATACTTCCAGATCCACTTGCTAGTTCTACGCTTGAAGCAA
>CAMNRN010000070.1 GCA_946553095.1 uncultured Mycoplasmatota bacterium | reverse complement strand
CCTATTAGATTTTTAAGGGCCAGAGAGGTTGTTCACTATCAAAGATTCGGTGAAGCAAACCGCATAGTTTATACACATTAAATCAATTAGCTTTATTGCCACGAAAAAAGTTCCTTTCTTAAGAAAGGAACTTTCAACAATGATATAACATCCAAATAGCACTTCGCAGATTTGTAAGATTTTCGTTGAATTTTTTAAATTCTTCTTTTAGATTTTCAGCATCTTTTTTAGCTGCTTCTTTATTCTTCTCTATATTTTCTTTAAGTTGCCTAATAGAATCTGTTAATTTGTGTTTTTCATCAATATTAGATAAGATAACAAAAGCATTTGCCACGTGGGTGCGTAAACGGTCGCCACATTGAAGCTGGGATTTTATACTAAGTATCTTTTTGAAAAAGTATCTGAAGTCTATCTCGGCTTTTGTGAGCTTGGATACCCAGTCTAATTTCTTTTCTTCATATAATTTATCTATACTACCTACTATTTCATCAATTAATTTTATAGCATCTTGTAGATCCCGAGTATTTTCTAAGTTTGTCAGATTTTTAAGCTTGTTCCAGTACTTGGTATCTAAGTAACTAATATATACGGCAAGGCCTGCAATACCGCAAAGACCAAAAAGTATGCTACATAATGTTCCACCACCCGCTGCACCTGCAATCGCTGATGCAATTATTTTTTTATTACTTGATGGAGCATCATTGTAATATGCTTTAACTCCCCTCAAGGTTACTAAGCCAGTTAATGTTGCAACTGATAAAACTCCTGCTAAGGATTTTAAAACGATTTTACTTTTCATAGTCAGTTCTCCTTTAATTAATTATATAGCATTTTCTAATAATATCAATATCTAAATTAAATAATTAATTTACTAAAAAGCTGAAAATCAGAAAAAGTGGGGGCGACCTTTTTATATTTTAAGCTATTTATATCCACCATTTGGGAGTAAGCTCACCGAACGTAACAATTTTTCTGTTTTAAAGTTAGTTATCACTTCAAATTCTTGATAGCTGCTTGGCATAAGCTAGACCATAAGTTCCCGGCAAGCGTCGCAAGGAGCACCCAATTTTCTGTTCACCATTTGTTATAATATTAAAAATCACATTTCTTTCAGCGTAAATTCTCAGTGTGGCGCAGGTGCCCAAGCAAACGCCCGTATTTATTTTTCGGATTATGATAATATCGCCGCAGCAACTCCTCCTGCAACTACGTAATCAGATATCTGCCTTTTTTGCACAGCTCTTGCCGCTTGAAACACTTTATACCAAATTTGGCTCATATGTTTTCTTCTAATTTTAAATAGAAATTCAGATTTCTCGATTTAATCATACCTTCTTTTAATTAAAAATGTAGATTGAAATTTTAAATTTGGGATATTATATAAGCTTACCCTGAGGGCACTTTTTATCCTCAGGGTAAAAATATAAACTATTTTAAAATTATAAATCAGCCGAAAACTTTTTCTGTGGTTTTGCCATCTTGCGAAACTCTCCAAAGTTCCTTTTCGTTTACGAAGTAAACCCATTTATTGTCCACGATATAGCAGCTACCTAACGCTTGATGTTTTGTTAAAGTTTTTTCTTCTAAGGTTTCTAAGTCGATTTCTTTAACTCCACCTATTGAAGAAGTATAAATTTTTCCATTGCAAGCATTAAGACAAAAGGGAACTTTTCCCATATTTGTGATTTCTTTCATTTCTTCAGTTTGATCTAGCCTGTATTTAAATAGAGATGTAGTTTCATCTTCGTTTTTCTTTTTAAATATCATGTAATCATTATCGATTACAAAGCTTACACTAAATGGCAAAAACTCTTTTGTTTCTTCGGTTGTTTCGTCATACACATAAGTTTTTCCAGGTCGCTCATATGGATCAACCCATTCGTGGGGTTCCTTCTGACATTTTACGTAATATACTTTGTCTCTATGAGGATAAAAATAGTCATTGTTTTCAATAGGTAACAGCCTATTATCTCCACTCCTGCCCTCAAATTGCAGCAAAACAACATAATCACCCTTTAGTTTCCATGGGTTTATTAAATCTTTTGGGACTATATAATAATATTTTTTATTTTCGTAGAATAAAAGCTTATTACACTGGTATGTTTCAAGAATTTCATCACTTTTCTGAAACATTCCTGTCTTTGGATATATTTCTTGAAAACCCTCGTAATAACTGAAGAAATAAAGTTTATCTTTTCCGGGAAAGGTAAATAAAGGGCCGACGTTAAAACTTGAATCAAATGGAGAATAACAGTAGAGTTTTTTCGCACCTCTTTTTGATATTTCTATCAATCCAGAGTGTATCTCTGATTTATCATAATCAAAGTAGAGCTTATCGCCAATCCGGCAAACTTCTCCTCCGCTAAACTGATTATTTTTATTATTATCAACTATATCTCCACTTATATCAACACGGTTAAACCATATTTTATAGTCTAAAAGCGAATAGCCTTGCATTAGCAGTTTTTCGCCGATTTCTGGGAGCATAAACATACTATTTCACATCCTTTTTAACGAGATTTTAGTATATCGTCAAACATTATACTTGAAAATTCTTTGACGGGTGTAAGTCAAACAGTAGGAATATACTAATTGTCTGTGGGTTCATTTTCTTCTGGAATCTTTTGAAATCTAAAAACTTCAAATGTTTCTTTTTGATCCGCTTTAAAAAGACCATAAATTGCAGTTTTAGTAAATTGTCCATTTTCAAATTTCCAAGCTTGATTTAATTTATAATTGCCTGGGGTAATTATAAGATTGTTTTTATCCATATAATCTATCATTTTCTTCAGTTCATCTTTATCCCACAAGTTAAAATATGGCTTATCAGTTTTAAATTTTTCTTCTAGAACATCTTGTAAATGCTGAGCATTTACTACTGTATCTTTAGGGATTTCAATATTTAACTCCTTTCCAATGTCATAAAGAGGGCCACCATTGAATAGAACCAAAATACTAGTTAATATTGAGGATATTAAATTTTTCATCCCAAGTTCCCTCCTTTATAAATTATTATAATTAACGGCACCATTTGTTTTGGCAATATCTACCCCTGCATATGCAGGGGTAGATTCAAAAAGGCCCAATCGTTTACTTACATTCACTAACAAAACCAAACGACCAGTAGTGCTAGGATATACCAGTCTCTTTTAGCCAGCTTTCGTCAAACATTGAGAAAACTTTTTACTCTCAGGGTAAAAATGGGAACTATTTTAAAAACATAAGTCAACCGAAAACTTTTTCTGTGGTTTTGCCATCTTGCGAAACTCTCCAAAGTTCCTTTTCGTTTACGAAGTAAACCCATTTATTGTCCACGATATAGCAGCTACCTAACGCTTGATGTTTTGTTAAAGTTTTTTCTTCTAAGGTTTCTAAGTCGATTTCTTTAACTCCACCTATTGAAGAAGTATAAACTTTTCCATTGCAAGCATTAAGACAAAAGGGAACTTTTCCCATGTTTTTGATCTCTTTAATTCCTTCAGTTTGATCTAGCTTGTATTTACATAGAGACGTAGTTTCGTCTTCGTTTTTCTTTCTAATTATCATGTAATCATTATCGATTACTAAGTTTCCAACAAATGGTAAAAACTCTTTTGTTTCTTCGGTTGTTTCGTCATACACATATATTTTTTCAGTTATATTAGATTTACCATTTTTATCACCTTCGTAAGTTGAAGTGTCAGTTTTGACATAGTAAATTTTACCCTTATAAGGATAACACGCTGTAACATTGTTGATAGGTAAAAATTTTTTAATTTTGTCCTTGTGCTTTCCCACTGGCTCCACTACAACCGCAAATTCACCAGTTCGTGAAGGGTTTAGCAAATCTTTGGGTTTTGTACAGTAATACTTCCCATCACTATAAGCTATCCAGTTACTGGATTTACCTCCTTTTAAAAAGCGCTTAGATTTCTTAACTATTCTAGTTTTAAGATCAATTTCTATTAAGATTTTTAAAAATCCATCGCCAGCATCGTAAAAGAAATAAAGTACATCTTCCGTGGGAAAGCCAAATATAGGGCCAACACGATACCACCCGGGTTCGGGTCCTTTCCAATAAATTCTTCTGGAGCCATTTTTTGATATTTCTATTATCCCCGAATGCATAGTTGATTTAGCATAGTCAAAGTAGAGTTTATCGCCAATTCTACAAAGTTCTCCTCCTTGATGTGCGTTATTAGCGTGGTTTTCAACTATGTCTCCACTCACATCAACTTTATGAAACCATGTTTTAGGTTCTAAAAATGTACAAGCACTTTCAAGAGCTCTATTCGCTATTTCTTCAAAAGTTATCATGTTGACCCGCCTCTCTTTTAAACTTTAACTTTTGCCATTGCTGCACATTATATTTGAAATTTCTTTAAAGGGTATAAATCAAATAGTGGCACTATATTAATTGTCTATGGGTTCATTTTCTTCTGGAATCTTTTGAAATTTAAAGACTTCTTTGTAATGTATTCCATTGTTTATAAATATAAATGCCCCATTATGAAAAATCCAATTTTCATCTAGAAATAAGTATTTGTCAGGTGCAATCATATAATTGTTTTTTTTCATGTAGTTTATAAGTCTTTCTAATTCTTTATCTCTACTGTTTAATCTAAGGTATATAAAATTTCCAAATCCACCTTTGGAGCCAGTAAAATCTCCATTTAAAGTACTGAAATCGAATTCAAGTAGCTTTTGGAAATAACTATAATCTATAACTTGATCTTTCGAGACTTCAATATGAAAAGGGCAAGGACCTTTTATGTTGAAAACATTGGCGATTAGAAAACTTACCACTGAAATAGGAGAAATAATTTTATCTAGCATTCTAACGTAACCTCCTAGTCTAATAATTCTGAATATTTAATTGTATCACTTCCTAAAATGTCTTGACCAGCATCTGCAGGGGTGTGCCCAAAAAGGCCTAACAGTTTACTTATCCATTTACCGACAAAACCAAACGACCAGTAGTGCTGAGATACACCCGTCTCTATTCCTATATGATTTAAAGTTTGAAGAGCGAAATCTGTACAGTTGTTTTTTATTAAATGATAACTTGTTTTATAATTATTAATAAAATCATTTAATGCAGTTAGTTGATTATCGTTAATTGGATATACCTTTGCATACGTCCATTTATGGGTGTCATCAGTATTTTTTTTATTGTGGCCTGCGTCCCTTTTAATTAATTGAGGTATATGATATTTTTTAGCTGGATAAAGTCCCGTATATGTCACTCCACCATTTCCATTGTCTACTCTTATAAAAGTATGACCAACTTTGAAAAATGGCTTAAAAACGCTACGGCTTGTAGCACTTGGAGTATCTACAATTAGAGCAACAGTCATTTGATTTTTATAATTTTTTTCTATATGTTTATCCAACCTTGTTTCAAGTCCATTTGAATCAGCGAATAAAATTGGGTTGTTTTCGCAGTAAATAAAAGCATTAGCTTCATTATCTAAATTTTCATCCGCATTAAGGAAACGGCAAACTTCCGGGTCATAATAGCGAGCGTTTAGATAGTAAAGCCCAGTTTCATTATCATAGTAGTATTCACGGTATCTAAGAGGATTAATATAACCAATAAACTCTGTATCTGATGTTTTATCAGCGCCGGTTTCATCGGTTATCGAAATTAGTTTACCCCAAGAGTCGTACGTATATTTTGCAATAATATTTCCAGAAGCATCAGTTATACCGATAATGTCACCTTGAGAATTTTTAAGATATAAATATTGTACATTATTATACGTGAATCCTATGGTATTACCGCAGCTGTCAGTTTGCCAAATGATAAGGTTATCTCCAGTTTTTTGAGCTAAAACTCTAATTCCAGATGTTATAAAGTCTGTGGATACACCATTTACGGTTTTTTGGGTTCTAATACCGTTTTCATCGTATTTAAAAGATATATTATACCCTGAATTCGACATTTTTTCAAGTTTACGTCCT
>CAMNRN010000069.1 GCA_946553095.1 uncultured Mycoplasmatota bacterium | reverse complement strand
ATATTTCTGGTGTTTGTTCCTCGGTAGTATAAACAAATTCATTCTTATTTATTTGTAAGTAAAGATAATAATTATAACTTGCTATATTTGTTTTGTTGTTGGCTATTAGCGTTGCTTTAGATGTTGTGACATCACTTTGGTTACCTGCTCCCAAGGCAAAGTTTGCCTGAGTTATATTAATACTTAAATCTTTGCCCACTTCAAATTTTAAACTATCTATCGTATTTGCTGTTACATTAATAGAAGCACTAGCACCTAGTCCTGTTTGCGCCTGAAAGTAAGCATATGTTGCTCCAAAAACAACAGCAATTAAAGCCACAATTGTTATAACTAACAATATATTTTTCTTTTTATTCTCCATTCAATTCCCTACTTTCAAACTACCATAAACCAATTATACAGGTTATATAACCACCTGTCAATTAACTAGTATTTAGTTTTCACAAATATGAAACTTCTATACAAAGAAAAGACCATTGATTATTTCAACAGTCAAAAACAGTAACTTTATTCTTCTTGATTTTTTTCTAATAGTAATTTTGCAATAGACGAATCTATTTGTTCTTCAGTATAATTATTATTACAAACAGCCACTATCTTATCAACTAAAAGTTTCCCTTTTTTAAGTCTAGTTGTAATATCAATCTCATCAGTGTTTAACATTTTAGCTATAGCAGCAACTGAATACATAACCCCATCATATGTTCCAAGATACAAATCCATAAGGAAACAATATTCACTTGGAAGACGTTTAACAATAGCCTTATAATAGTCATTATTAAACTGTGAATCTTTTTGCATTTTTAGTTTAGGTTTTAACTGTTCCAATAAAGTATCATAAAAAATCAAATCTTGATTAGACCAATCATTATCTTGAACATTTTCTAAACACTCTCCAAAATGATCTTGTAAAAATTGCCACTCAACATCACTACAAACAGCACTAATTTTTTCATAGCTTCCTTCCAACAATTCCATCGGATTTTGACTTTTCAAATTTCTTATTCTATCTAACTCTTTCTTAATTTTCCTGAATAATTGCCATAAACCACCTTTTTTTGTGACTTTATCATGTATACCAAGCAAATTCTCTCCAAAATATGATTTAAGAGTTTCACTACTTTTTTTCCAATCTTTTATTACATAACTAACTAAAATCAAATCATTAAAACCAATACCTAAATAATCAGTTAAAAATAACGTTTTACTTAAATCAGCTTTAATACTTTTCATAATTTTTTCGAATACCTCTACTGAAGTCACTTTTAGAATATCCATTTTACTTAAATTTTCACCAAAAATAGTTCTTAAATAAGCCACTGCTCCTTGGCTATAAATTTCCAAATATCTGTTAACTCTATCAATATCTTCATTTTCTATACAACCATAGAAAGATTTACCATTCATATTTATAAAATTTTTATAATAAGTTAAAAAATCACCAAAACTAATCGATTTTTCAAGAGTCCCTAACTCATTTAAATCTTCTCCATAAACACTAACAAAAGTATCTCTTCTAAGACTATCTTTTAAAATTAATTCTTTTACATGATCTAATAACGAATCAGAACAATCAAGATGTTCAGATAAATATCTTTTATTTAAAACAAATCTTTGGTACACTCTTCTAATTATTCTATAATAAGTAATAAAGTCTTCTTGTTTCCAATTAGAGCAAATACCATCATAATTTCTACCAAACAATTTCTGTAAAAAATCTTTTTCTTGATCCGTTAGCCAACTTAAAATATCTTCCAATAATAGATTATTTTGAGCGATAAATTCCTTAAAGGAAAATTCTTTTAAACTATTAACTTTTGAAAGCAAATCTTTAACAAAACTACACACATCTGCAATCTTTTTTTTATTATAACTATTTAAATTCTCACTTTTATCAGTTAAATCTTCTCCAAAAAAGGATGTGAGAAACATCAATTTATCAGGAAAATCTGCTAATAATAGAAAAGCTAAACTTAACTCATCTTTTTCTAAAGGCAAATAGCCATAAAAACATCTATTTTTACTGTCCATATTTCTTATATTTTCAATTTCACCTAAATAAAAATCTAAATAATATACCCGAAAAATATTAATATTACTACTATATTTTTCACCGAAAACACTCCGATAATAATCTCTATTTTCTGAATTATCTAATCTCTTTCGTATAGTTATAAATTCTCCACTAGTTTTACTAAGTAAAAACCTCAACTTTGTTTTTCTATGATTCAAAATCCCCTTAAAAAAATCCAAAAGTTCTAAATACTCTTCAGTAATCTGCTGTGCTCTTTGGTTCAAATCATCCCCATGAACCGCCATCATGATGTTCATTCTTACATCATTCTGCACAATCCATTTCCTAACTAATAATTCTTCTTCATCACTACAATGTAAATTTTCTTTTAAACTTCCCTTATAAATTGGCGCATTAATTATAGAAACAAAAAATTTATAACGTTTTACCACTTCTTTACCTGACAACTCTTTATCAGCTTTTGCCAACAACGCTGCCATTTCTTCATTACAACGCATCAAATAAGTAAAATAAACATTAGCATTAGAATCACCATTAACTATTTCTGAAAATCTATTTTTATCATAATACAAAATATTATTTAATTTTCCTTCTAAAAAAGAAATCGCTATCTTATATGCTAAAAATTTATCATCATTAGTAAACTCATTTAAACAACGATGAGCACAATCTTTACCGTGAACTTCTATTATCGGTAATAATTCATTACTAAACTCTTCTAATAATTGTTTTATTATCTGCATTTTATCTTGCGAAACCCCAATTATTTCATGCAAATATCTACCAGTGTATATTGGTGCTGGCTTTTTTTCGCCACGCCCCTTTTCCTGAGAACAATCCTTAAGTTCCTTTTTTCCGAAATAATCCTCACTATCTCCACTAAGCATTCTTTTGATTTTAGGTGCCCTTAATTTTCTTAACGCTTTAGCTTCTATTTGTCTAACTCTTTCTCGAGTAATTCCCAATTCCCTACCAACTTCTTCTAAAGTATGACTACTACAAAATCTAAGATCTGGGTTACTTTCATCTTGCACACCAAAACGCATTCTTAAAACAAAGATTTCTCTAAGATCCAAATAACTTAATGCTAAATTTATTGAATTTGACAAATCTGCTGATATCACTTGTTCTTCTACTGATAAACTCTCCTCATCAGTTACATATTCTTTTATCATAGAATCAGGATGTTCTGCAGATATTGGGTCCTCTAATGAATTTGAGACCCACGGACATGCCATATATTCATTCACTGTATCAACTGGCAGATTCAACACCTCAGCAATCATTTCATTTGTTACTTCAGAATACTCTTTTTCTAAATCTCTTTTTACTTTTTCAATTTTCTGAATAACCACAGAGGTATTAACTGGAATCCGTATCGTTTTTCCCATATCCATAACAGATCTAGCTATCTTTTGTCTTACCCACCAAGCACTATAAGTCATAAATCGATAACCCCTTGCAACATCAAAATCAGTAATTGCTTTTAACAAACCTTCACATCCTATTTGATACAAATCCTCCCAATCAAGACCTCTTCCTAAATATTTTTTTAAAATAACCATAACAATCCTTGTATTATGAGACAGAATATCTTCAGTAATATTCTTTATTTTTCTTTCAAGTCTTGTTATCTCTTTACTATCTCCATCATTTGCTTTCAAAAATTCTAATTCTTCTCGAGCCTTAGATAATTTTATAAATACTTCTCTTTCTTCTTCTCGCGTATATAAAGGAATTTTTCGAGATTCATTAATAATATCAGTAACAATATTACCAGATTTTGAAAAAGATACATCAAAATCTTCATCATCATTTAATTTTAATAAATCCCTCAAACTGGCATAATTTAACAGAATATCTATTACATATTCATTTTTGCTCCATTTACTAATCTCCGTCTCTAGAACTCCTTTTCCCCCAAAAATGTTGTCAAATAACCTTTCCAATTTATATGATGATTTTAACAACATATCCAAAGTATAGGGCGTAATATTCAAATCCCATTTTTCTAAAATTTTAAAAAGTCTGTGTAATTCTTTTATAGCTTCTTCCCTTGAATCAAAACCTAGAATATTATCATTCAAATATTTTACATACCAAGTAAAATTCCCTCTATCCCATTCTTCTCTTATCATACTCAAAACATGCTTTTTAGCATTTTTATAAATATCTCCTTCAGTCGTTGTAGTACAAACTATCAATCTAACTATTTGACCATAATAATAAATATCATTATTATAAACTTTAAAATCATTGCTTAACTTTTCTGCAATATTATTAATAGAAATCATTATATTCCTCCAATTAAATATATAAATTAATTATAACTTCTTTTCCAAAAAAAGACAAAATATTTTTCTTCATCAATATACTTTAATAGGAAGTGATTTGATGTTTTTTAATATCCTAAATATAATTAAAGATATGCTCTTTGCAACAGGAAGTTACTCTAACAATGTATTTCCTGATCCCTTAACCAGTGAAGAAGAAGCCAAATGTATTGAATTAATGATGGAAGGAGATAAAGATGCACGTAATAAATTAATCGAACACAATTTAAGATTAGTTGCTCATATTGTCAAAAAATATGACTCTAAAGATGCTGATACTGATGATTTGATATCTATAGGTACTATTGGTCTTATTAAAGGAATAGACACATATAAACCTAACAAAAGTGTTAAAATAACTACTTATGCAGCTCGATGTGTTCAAAATGAAATCCTCATGCATTATCGAACTAATAAAAAAAGTGGTCCAACCATTAGTTTAAATGATTCCGTCGGTTTTGATAAAGAAGGAAATGAAATAAGCTTAATAGATTTAATCAAAGACCAAGATATTGATTTTTGTGACAAACTACAAATCAAAGATAACATTGAACAATTAAGTCATTATTTAAAAAAATTAAATGACCGAGAAAAAGAAATAATAATTAAAAGATATGGATTATTTAATCAAAAAGAACAAACTCAAAAAGAAATTGCCAAAGAACTTTCCATTTCTCGAAGTTATGTTTCTAGAATTGAAAAAAGAGCATTAACCAAAATGCTCCGCGAATTCATCAGCCACAAAAATATTAACTAAAATGAATCAATATTAATTTTTATTTTTTTCATATCCTTAACATAGGCATAAGCTTGAATCAAAGTTCTTAAAGCACTTGCTGTCCTACCATTTTTGCCGATTATTTTCCCCATGTCGCTATTATGAACTATGATTTCTAATATTTTAGCTCCTTCATCAGAATCAAAACATTGAACTTTAACCATCTCAGGTTCACTACTAATACTTTTTACTAAAAATTCTGCATATTCAACTAAATCCATAAATTATTTTCCTTTTTTATTATCAGATTTAGCTTTTCTTTCGCTATACTCTTTTAAGATACCTTCACTTTTTAAAATATTTCTCACAGTATCTGTAGGTTGAGCTCCATTAGAAAGCCAAGTCATAACCTTTTCTTTATCTAGTGTTACAACTGCCGGATTTTTAACAGCATCATAAGTACCTACTGATTCAATAAATCTTCCGTCTCTTGGACTACGAGCATCAGCAGCAACAATACGATAAAAAGGTTTTTGTTTAGCTCCCATTCTCTTTAATCTTAGTTTAACAGCCATTTTCTTTCCCTCCTTCAATTAAATCATATGATTAATATACACTAAAAATAAATGAGTGTCAACGTTTTTTAGTTGACGCTCATTTCTACATCAGTGTATTTATGACTTTTTTACTAAGTCCAGTTGCTTTATAGCTGTTTTTATCTTTTCTTGTTGGCATCCTTCTTCTCTTTCTTCAAGTTTTATTGTCTTTTCAATTAGTCTTCGTCATAACTTTTTCCTTTCGCCATTTAGACACTTCCTTTCAATATACTTTATTTTATCATATTGTCCATATTTTTGCGTCTACATATCCATAACCTACTTTCTAAACTACATGTAACACGACATATGATATCTATCTTTTCTTCATTATGCAGGTTATGTGGAAGATAGTCATTTTCTCTTAACCAAAACTTTTTATACAATTATCCAACACGAAAAAAAAAGATATCATCAGATTATAATACCTTTAAGGTTCACACTAAATAAAAAGAATGATAAAATTTATTT
>CAMNRN010000068.1 GCA_946553095.1 uncultured Mycoplasmatota bacterium | reverse complement strand
CAAGTCAACTAAAAGAAACATAGCTAACTATTCTTCCATCTATTTTTTTTCTTCATCAATTTAATTACAAATACCATCACCACTAAAACTAGCACTATAATAACCCCATCTAAAAAGGGATGATAAAAACTTAATGCTTCATTTAAATATACATCCATAGAATATACTAAATCTTCCCCATTTAAAACCAAAATTTCTCCTAACTTATCTTTTTCTTTTATTTTATTTGTAATTTCTGATACACCAACGAACCTATAAAGAAGATTTTCTCCAACATCATTTTTCAAAAACAAAGACACATCATCAGTTTTTATTTCATATATTTTATCCTTTCCCCAGACAACTGGAATACTAGCATAAACTTTATCTTTATCTAAAACTTGTTGATAACTATAATTAGAACTATAATAATCATAAATAGTTAAACTATCTTTTACGGCATTATAGTTTTTGGTTAAATCAGCATTTATCACCACGAGTAAATAATCTACACCATTTAAATGACTGATTGATGCCAAACACCTTCCTGCCTTTTTAGTAAATCCACTTTTAGACCCCAAAATACTTGATGTATCAAAATTACTATAATGACTAAGTGTACTTTTTAACACAAGCCCATTACTAGGTACTTTATAATACTTAGTTGTAAAGATTTTTTTAAAAGCATCATTTTTAAGAGCATATTGTAACAACTTAGCCACATCCTTAGCACTTGAATAATTATTTTCATTATCTTTTCCAACTGGATTAGCAAAACGTGTTTTACTTAAACCTATTTCTTCAGCCTTTTTATTCATCATATCGACAAATTTAGCTTCACTACCTGCTACTACTCTTACTACCGCATTAACAGCATCCGCTCCACTTGGCAACATAATTCCATAAAGCAAATCTCTAATCGTCACAACATCACGAATCTTAAAACCAGCCTCACTATATCCTTCTGTTCCATCGAAATCTTGCCTTACAATTTCTACTTTCGTCTCCAAATCATGAGTATTTTCCAAAGCCACCACTGTCGTCATAATCTTAGTAAGACTAGCAATACTAACCATTTCATCAGCATTTTCTTCATATAAGACTTGTAAATCATTCATATTATATAAAATAACATGATGAGTAGTAACATCAAATTCAGTTGCTAAAACTCCAAAAGAAAAAGAGAAAAAAAGAATTATACTAGTTAAAAACTTTTTCATTTAACTTCGTATACCGTCCCTTCTCTTGTATCTTTAAGGACAATTCCTTTAGAAAGTAACTCTTCTCTAATTTGATCAGCCGCAGCATAATCCTTATTCTTTTTAGCTTCATTTCTCTTTTCAATCAAGAATAAAATCTCTTCTTCATTAGCGATTTTCCGTTTAGAAAGCAAATCAAGAGCCAACACATTATCCCAAGCTTCCACTAAAGCATATTTAACCCCTTCATCTGTATCACTTTTTAACATTTCATACAAAAGCGTTATTGTATTAGCAACATTTAAATCATCTTCCAAATAAGCTCTGAACTTTTGATCCCATAATCGAAATTCATTTTGATCATATTCTTCACTTTTATTCAAACTTCTCGTCTTATTTAATAACTTTTTAAAAGCATTCTCTGCCCCATCCAAAGAATCATAAGAAAAAACAAGTTGCTTTCGATAATGACTCATCAAGCACATAAAACGATAACTCAAAGGATTATACCCTTTATCTTGTAATACACTAACTGTAAGTATCGCTCCACTGCTTTTACTCATCTTTCCAGATTCATCATTTAAATGTTCATTATGAAACCAATATTTACACCATTCATGACCAATATAAGCCTCACTTTGAGCAATTTCATTAGTATGATGAGGAAAAATATTATCCACACCACCACCATGAATATCCAAGTATTCACCTAAATACTTAAGGCTTATACCAGTACATTCAATATGCCAACCAGGATAACCACATCCCCAAGGACTATCCCACTTAAGTTCTTGTTGATCAAACTTTGACTTCGTAAACCATAAAACAAAATCGGCTTTATTTTTTTTAAATTCATCCTCTTCAACACTATCTCGCACCCCAACCTGCAAATCTTCACATTTATGATTAGTAAGTCGATAATAGTCAGTTAATTTTGATGTATCAAAGTATACATTTCCACCAGCAACATATGCAAAATCTTTTTCAATCAATTTTGTAATTATCTCAATATATTCAAGAATATGATCAGTCGCTGGACTTACCACATCAGGTCTTCGATTATTAACTAAATCATAATCATGGAAAAAAGCATCAGTATAAAACTTAGCAATATCCATAACCGACTTCTGTTCTTTTTTAGCACTTGCCACCATCTTATCATCACCAGTATCACTATCACTAGTTAAATGACCAACATCAGTAATATTCATCACTCTTTTAACATCATAACCTAAATATCTAAGGCTTCGATCAAGTATATCATGCCCAATATAATTTCGCATATTTCCAATGTGAGCATAATGATAAACTGTTGGTCCACAAGTATAAAAACCGACTTTATTTCCATTCCAAGGTACAAAATCCTCAATTTTTTTTGTTAAAGTATTATATAATTTCATTTATTATTTCTCCACTTTGGATAATTTCATATAAACTCCATCATCTTTTATCGAATCAAGTTCAATGATATATCCCAATTTTTCAATTTCTTTTTTTGTCTCACTAAGAGTTCCTAGTGAAACGTATGAAACACGATTGTCATTTAGCACTAAAACTTTTACTAATTGTTGTCCTTCTCTTTCACAACTTTCTTCTAAACATCGATTATCTTCAATCTTAATTAATTTAACAATCGCTTCATCTTCTATTTTCACATAATCCATCAAGTCTTCTAAAATAAATACATGATCGAATTCTCCTAAAGTACTTTTACAATCAAAAAAGAATTTATAACTTACATAACCAAGAAGCACAATAATACTTATCCCAATTCCCCAATAAATTATTTTCTTCAAAATGATTCACCTTTACAATCTACTAATTATCTTATCTTGACCAATCAAATACAAAGTATCAGCAAGCTCTGGACCATGCATTAACCCACTAGAAGCAATTCTAATAGGCATATAAAGGAGCTTTCCTTTAACATTAAGTTTTTCTTTAACTCTTAGAATAACCTTGCTAATAGCATCAACACTCCACGAAGAAATATTTATAAATTCCTCTTTATAAGCCATTAAAATATCTTTAATAATAGGATCACTTTCCATAAATACTTTACATTCTTCATTCATTTCTATATCTTCAAAAAAACTCTTCGTTTCTTCGTTAATTTGTTCTCCATAAGACAAATGACTTTTATAAATAAGAAGCAAATGATCTACCCAATCTTCATTCTTATCTGCAACATCATGATGAAAATATTTCTTAATCCATTCCAAATATTTTTGATCTTCCATATTCTTAATATATTGAGCATTAAACCATTGTAACTTTTTAACATCATATTGACTACTAGATTTACTAATTCTTTTTTCATCAAAATTCTTAATTAATTCATCCATTGAAAAAACTTCTTGATTAATCTCCGGACTCCATCCTAATAAAACTAGATAGTTGACAATCGCAGGAGGCAAATACCCTTCATTATATAAATCCATGAAAGACGCATCACCATTTCTTTTAGAAAGTTTATTTCCATCTTCACCTAAAACCATCGCTACGTGAATATAAGTTGGTTTTTCCCATCCAAAAGCATCATATAACAAATTATACTTAGCCGTTTGATCCAAGTACTCTTTACCCCTTATAACGTGAGTAATCCCCATCAAATGATCATCAACCACATTAGCAAAATTATAAGTTGGAAAACCATCACTCTTGAGTAAAATTTGATCTTCTAAAATACTATTATCAATCTTTACTCTGCCATATACGACATCTAAAACAATCGTTTCTCCCATCTTTGGCATCTTTTGTCTTATTACATAAGGAACATTATTCTTTAAATTCTCTTCTATTCTTTCTTTACTAAGTTTAGAACATCGCCCATCATACATAAAAGGTTTCTTTCGTAAATTCGCCCTTTCTCGCATGGCATCCAATTCTTCTTCTGTACAAAAGCAATAATAAGCATGCCCCTTTTCTACTAATTCCAAAGCATACTTTTTATAAATATCTTTTCTCTCGCTTTGAATATAAGGTCCACATTCCCCTTCATTCATTGGCCCTTCATCAATCTTAAAATCACATAATTCCAAAGTCTTATAAATAAATTCAATCGCTCCATCAACTTTTCTTGTTTGATCAGTATCTTCAATTCGCAATAAAAAGTCTCCACCATTTCTCTTAGCCACTAAATATTCAAATATAGCCGTTCTTAAATTTCCAATATGCATAAATCCTGTAGGACTTGGAGCAAATCTCGTTCTAGTTTTCATCTAATCACTTCCATAATTCCTATTTTATCACGTAATACCCTAGAAAAACAAGCCTACTAAACCATCTTTCTTCACTAACCATCTATCAAAAAAGTAAACACTTATTTCACTTTATAGTTTTATTCTAAACGGATCACTCTTCGTTCCCGATCCACCAATTAAATCAACATCAAAGTTAAGATAAAAAACAGGCGATACAGCACCATCGTATACCGTAGAGTTATGATTAGGATGACCAGCATACGTTATAAAAATTTCAGTTGTATTAAATTTTGCCATAGTCCATTCATTTAATCCTTTAAACATCCAATTATTTGCAACTATTGTAGCTTTTTGATAATCGTACAAATAATTTGTCCAAGCATCAGAAGATGCTGCATAACCATAATCACTTACATACATCAAACCTATTTTATTTGCCTTAGATTGAGAAACAGGTTCTGAATTTTTAAATTCTTTAACAGTAGCACTATTGCTTCGACTACCTGTATACCAGTTTGTTTCTCGTATTAAATCGGCATAATCACCAAATGCATTTAAATAATTTGTATTTAAATTAATTGTATTTAATAAGCTACTATCCCAATCATTTGAAAAACTATTTGCAATATTATAATTAAAATAATACTCGCCTATTTGATTTGCAATTAAACTACCTTTATATTCACTTGTAATTTTTGAATACTTTCCTTTATAATCACCATTTGTTCCTAATTGGTTTATTGAAGCGACATCAGCCTTTATTAGTTTTACATTATAAACTTCATCACCATCTTCATCAAATACACCTATAATTCGATATAAATGGTCATTATCACAAGTCGTTCCTACCTTACCAAAACAAATATAATTATTTACTGATTCACTTGCACCAGAATATCGATAACTATAATCCTCAGCTCCATTAATTAAATTACTATCATGGTAATAAAGTGTATTATCAATCTCATTTTTTTTTGCAATTTGACAAGCAAGTGTATCATCATTACATATTTTATGAAACTTAGGCACTCCCTTATCAAAATATACATAACACCTGTCGCTTGCATTCGTGGACATTCTCACCTTACCTGTAGACTTATCAAAAGAAAGTAATCCACCATTCTCGCATTTACTTTTATCTTCATTAAAATAATAACCATCAGTTAAGAATACATCGCTATCACTTAAAGTGTATTCTCCACTACCTTCGGCTGTTTCTAAATATATACTTAAAGAATTTGTTCCAATAACTTCATCTTTAACATCTATCTTTTGTCTTACTTCTACTTTTCTATCACTTCTAGAAAAATAATAATTACTAATAATAACTGCACAAATGGGCATAACAAAAAATCCTAACAATGCCATAATAATTACTTTTTTATCAGTCTTCATCAAGTAAACTCCACCTTTCAAAGTGTAAATTGACACTTCCACGTAATGTGCTAGCCTCTTAATATATCCCCATTAAAAAAAAAAAAAAAATTTCAATAATTTTCTTCAAAATATTGAAATTTTCTCTTTTCATTGTGTAAATTAACACATATTGACGTTGTATATCTATCAGATTTTTATTCTATAAGGATCCCCCTTCGTTCCGGATCCACTTGCAAGTTCTACACTTGAAGCAAGACTAAAGGAAGGTCGTACTGCATAGTAGACAGCCATATAAGGCTCATACACAGGGTGGTAGCTCACGTCATCGGACACAATGAATGCATAATACGTATCCCACGCACTCAAAGGCGCCAAAACCGGAGCCGGATCCATAGCCGGATCTTCCGCCGGGCCTTCAGGAAGATCAGGATCAATTATGTCTGCGGGATCATAGTCTGTAGATGGGGTTATTGTCCAGCCCGCAAATCCTCCCATATACATCCAGTTATCATTTACAGCTGAACTATAATCTTTTGTTTCATCA
>CAMNRN010000067.1 GCA_946553095.1 uncultured Mycoplasmatota bacterium | reverse complement strand
TATAGAATTAAATTATAAATAAAATGGTGCGGTTGAGATTTGAATAAAGAAAAAACAAACTCATGTTTGCTTTTTTTATGAAGATTTTTTTCTAGCTGTAACAATACCATATACGATACCACTAGTTACTAGTACTATAATTAGTACTGCTACAATATCGCTACTTATATTATCTTTTTTATTGGGTTCTTTCATTACATCGTAACGATCGTTGCTTTTTTTATTGAATTCTTTCTTAATAGTAGAAGTAATATCATCATTATAGCTACTGGCATACCCATTCCAAGTTTTTTTGCCAATGATAATGTAGGGAACACCACTTGCTTCTTCTCCCAATTTAGCGGCTACTTTTTTCATTAAATCAGCATTTTCTTTGTCATACCAAGTTTCATAATCAACTAGATTATAATATTTTCCAAATTCATCTTTGATACTATTGAAAAACTCCTCAGCCTCTTCACAATGTGGACATCCATCTCCCTTAAAGAAATAGATATTTATTTTTTCCTTTGCAACAGTTCCAAATGGTAATAAGAATAGGCAAGTAATTATCATTAATAATAAGTGTTTCATTTTTTTCATTTTTACATCTCCTCATATAAAATATATCATAATATTCTTATTTTTTCTACAAATTCAGCCATAAAAAAAGATAAAATTAGATTCTTATTTTATCTTTATATCCATTTCATCGAATATCAACTTAGCTTCTCTTAAGATTGTATTAGTTGTACTATATTGTTTAGTAGGTTTTACATTTACTGTTAGTTTTAGGGTTAGTTTAGAATCACTGTATCCTTCAACACCTTTATATTGTAGTTTATTGGTAGCGTCTTCTAATTTTTTATCACATCTTTTAATTAATTCTTCTATAGCTTTTTCTAGTTTTAAAAGATTTTCATCGCTATTAAAAGTAAACATAATGACTGCTTTAGAGTGATCCCTAGAGTAATTAATAATTTCGCCAATTAATCTATTGGCAAATATTCTTACATCGCCTCCATAATCCTTTACTTTTGTACTTTTAAGTCCAACTCCAATAACTTCTCCTGAAAATCCCTCAATATTGACATAATCACCAACACTATATTGAGAATCTAAAATAATCATAATACCAGCGATAAAATCTTTTAGTAAGTCTTGTAGGGCAAGTCCGATTACGATACCAAAAATACCAAGTCCTGCTAAAAAAGCGGTAACATCAACGCTAAATATTCCTAATATGATAATAATATCTGCTAGAAATATAATATATTTTAGTGTACTTACAGTCATGTAAAGAATTGTTAATCTTTTCTTTTTGTTACGATTGGCAGATTTTTTTTGAACTGCGATATATTTTAGGACACTTTCTTTAATGATGAAAAATAGTATAATACTGATTAAAACAACAAGAATTGATCCAATAAATTTGGAGGATAGAATAAATTCTACAGCTTTTGTCATAATTACAACCCTTTCTATTATTTATTATATCATAACGATAGCATAGTTTTAAAAAAAATAAAAGCAAAAGCAAAAAGAATTTAATGTTTTTTAATATTCTATACTTTGGATCATTTCATAATCACTGAAGATTTTCTTTTTTTAAATATTAGGAATTTTAATATGAATAGATAAATAAATATTGGTAATACTATAAATAGTTGTATCATAAATCTTAACTAGAGTGATCTAAAATAGAAAGGATGATAAAATATGTTACCAAGTAGAATATTTTTTGATAATTTTTTTGATGATATAGAACCATGGGGAAAAATGGGTAAGATGCTAAAATGTGATATTTATGAGGAAGAGAATCACTATATTTTAGAAATGGATGTTCCAGGTTTTAAAAAAGAAGATATTCATATGGAGCTAGAAAATGGGTATTTGAAAATATCAGCTGAGAGAATAATAGATACTAAAGATAAAGATGAAAAAAAGTACCTACGACAAGAAAGGCAATCTACTACAAGGTGTGAAAGGCAATTTTATGTAGGAGAAGTTTCTGAGGACGAAATTAAAGCTCAGTTTAAAAATGATATTTTAAAAATATCAATTCCTAAAGAGATGCAAAAACAAGAATCAAAAAAAGTAATTATGATAGAGGACTAGACTTAGTTCTTTTTCTTTTATTCGATACATTTTGTTATTTTGCTACTGAATTTATACAAAAAGATATCGATTTTTGGTTTTGCTACTGATAATATTTGTAATATAATGGCAGTGGAGGTGAGAAAAATGAAGTTTTGCGATAAACTAGCAAAGCAAAGAAAAAATAATAATCTTTCTCAAGAACAATTAGCCGATCAACTTGGTGTTTCAAGACAGGCAGTATCGAAGTGGGAGTCAGGGGCTTCCTATCCAGATATGGAAAAAATCATTCAAATTTCCAATGTTTTAAACTGTACTTTAGAAGACTTACTAGATGATGGGACAATTAAATCTGGTTCCGTACAACACTCTAAATTAAATTTTAACAATTATTTACAAGATTTATTGAAATTTGTGACTAAAACTTATAATATGTTTTGTAGTATGAATTTTACGCAGAAAATAAAATGTATTTTAGAGGTAGTGTTAATTGTATTTATCATCACGGCTCTTGGGGGTCTTTCGTTTGCAATTATTGATGGAATTACTTCTAATGTTATTAGTTTTATTCCCTATCCCTATCATAATTATGTTACTCAGGTATTTGATGGCATCTATATTATTGTTTTATTAATACTAGGGGTGATTATTGCTCTACATCTATTTAAGATTAGATATTTAGATTATTATATTACTATAGAGGATAAAAATGCAGACAAAAGAACACTGGAAAAAGAGGTTTTAGATAAGCATGAATTTATAGATCCTTCTAAAAAACAAAAAGTGATTATTAGAGATCCTAAACATTCTTCCTTTAGTTTCTTCTCTTTACTTGGAAAAATCATGATGTATACAGTTAAAGTTTTTGTTGCAATGTGTTCTATGCCGTTAATTTGTCTTTGCTTATTCTTTGTATTTTTAATGGTTGTTAGTATTGCTCATATTAGACATACCCTATTATTTTTGTTTATTATGATTGCATTTTCAGGGAGTGTCTTACTATCTTTCTTAATTCTATACTTTATTTATAATTTTATATTTAGTAGGAAGCAACCTTTAAAGGTTATATTTATCTTGTTTATTTCTAGTTTAATCTTAATGGGAACCGGGGCTGGCCTTTCCTGTGCAACTGTTTTGAATTATGATACTTATAATATTTCGAAAGTTGGTAAGATTACTACAAAAACAGAAAAAATAGAGCTAAAGGAAAATACCAAATTATATTTATTAGATAATTACGAGAAAGAGTTTGTTATTGATAATTCATTAAGGGATTTAAGATTGGAAATTACTTATCCAGAAATGCTTAGGTATTATATTAGTCATGATGAGGAAGAAGTAGATTTTGTTGATGAAGAGAAAAAAGTTGATAGTTATCATTTATATACCGAAGAAGTAGATGTTTTAAAAATGTATAGGATTGTAATTGAAAATTTAAAAAAGAAAAGAATCATTGTGTGGGATGAGAATACCGTAAAATTAAAGGTTTATCTATCACAGGAAGCTTATGATCGATTCTTTAAAAATAATTCTTAATAAAAAGCTAGTCATTCTGGGCTAGCTTTTATCAGTATACTCTCTTAGTTCTGCATTATTATAACTATAGCATTCTGTATCCCCGTCTTTAGGTATTCCATAAAAGTAAGAATGAATCGCTCTAGCAACACCATTGTGGGTAACAATTAAGATGTTCTTATCAGTATACTTTTGTTTTAAATCATCTAAAAAGGACCAAATATTATGATAGAAGTCTTGTATTTTTATGGCAGTTCCATAGGTTAAATTTTTATCATAATTCCAATAATTGGCGTAATCAAATTCACAAGTTAATTTTCCTTCTAAGTTTCCACAATCTCTTTCTATCAATTTTTCACTATAAATAACTTTTTTTTGATGATAAGAATTAATTGTATCACAGGTTCTTTTAGCGCGTTTTAATGGAGAACATAGAACAAAGTCGTAAGATAGTTTTTTTATCTTTTCAGCAGTTTTTAAGGCTTGCTTCCTTCCTACTTCATTTAAATCTTTATCGGTTAAACTATACATTCTATTTTCTACATTTCCATCAATTTGGCCATGCCTTACTACATATAATTTCATACTTATTTCACAAATACTCCTTTTTAGAATTTAAATATTTTTCTAGATATTGCCAACAACTAATTTTATTGGTTAGACCATCATAATTATTATAGATTCTTTTTAAAATTTCTTCCTTGGTAAACCACCTAATATCTTGAACCTCCTCTTCTTGTAAGATAATCTTAGAAAGATCAATCTCTTTTTTTACGATGTAATATTCATTAAAATGACGATTAATAATTCCCTTTTGTGTATTAGTAGATCTAGTACATCCAATAAATAATAAATCATGAACTTCAAGGTCTAGTCCAATTTCTTCTTTCGTTTCTCTAATAACCGCTTCATATCCAAACTCATCTTTTAAAACATGTCCTCCTGCAGTTATATCCCATAAATTTGGCCATAGTTTTTTATTGGAACTTCTTTGTTGAAGTAAAATTTCGCCTTTAGAATTTATTATAAGTACAACTACTGCTTTGTGATAAAATCCTTTCTTATGGCATTCTTCTCTACTAGTCACTTCCTTTTTAAATTCTCCATCCTCGGTTAATATATAAAAATACTCTTCTATAAATTTTTCCTCTTTCTTTTTATATATTATCTGTAAATGTTTTAAATAAATACTAAATAATTAAATTAGTATTCAAAGATGATACAAATTTAATTGGGTGTTTATTATTTGTAAATTCGAATGAATTATCCATTAATATATTAGGACAACTAATAGCTATTGATTGAAAACACTCTTCGTTAATTACAAAAGCAACAACGGCAATATCCCATAATGGCCATCTTTTGGTAATTCCATGAAATCTGTTTTTAAACACATAATATAAATAATCACATAAATCATTTTTGCCCTTTATTTCTGCCTCTAATTCGTATATAGATACTACTAAATTAGAGGTGATAGGGGTACAAGGGATAACGGTTAAATCTACTTTAGAATGAAAGACATATTTAGTACTTTCTATATCTTGTCTAAAATTAAAATCATGGTTGTTACCAAAAAGAAAGTTTGTCCCCAACCAAATTAATTTCATCTTTTTGATAATATTTGGTTCTTTCTTCATAGCGATTGCAATGTTTGTTAAACATCCCGTTGCTAGGATATAGGTCATTTCATTAGATAAACAGATTTCAATAATTTTTTCTACTGAAGGAGAAATTTCTTCATATCCTGCTGTCATATAATTTGTAGACCCTTTGTATATATTTGATTTATCTTTGATTTCTAAGTAATCATATATTTTTGAAATTTCATCAAAGCTATCATTGATAGAATCTGCAACAGAAAAATCGTATTTAGAATGTTTGAATGGGCAAATAGTAATGGCTTGAATGTTAAGTAGATGTTTCTTTTTTAACAAATAGGCTAAGGCAAATTGATCATCTGCTTCGTTAAAAGTATCTGTATCAAATATGATGTTTTTCATTTTTCAATACGATGAATTGCTAATTCTTTATATCCGGTTGTTTCATCAAATTCTCTTTCAAATTTAAATTGCTTAAACTCTAATAAAGCAACTTCGGCAGTTGTATTAACAATGCACTTTTCCATTAAATGTCCACCAAAGGTATTACCAAATTTATCAGATACAGATATATGAATATGAACGCCATTTTTTGATAATGTTCCAGTTACACTTACAATTTCAAATGCTCCTTCTTTTACTAAATAATCATTAGCTTCCGCTAGTCTAATATTTAGTTTATCAAGACAACCAACGCAAGATAGAATAACACCTGAGATATTATTCTTAATTGCAAAATTCTCTAATTCTTTTTTTAAGTCATTTCCTTTTCTTAATCTAAAACAATGATACATACTCTTCACCTCTTAAAGATATTATAACTGATTTTATAAAAAGAAAATAGTATATCATTTTAATTTTATCCTATTTTTTAATTTTTAAGTTTTTTAATCCATGATAAATTTTAAAAGCAATATGATAAGTATGATACCAAAACTTAGAAATTACTAAGTCAAATTCGCCAACTAATTCGACCACTTTTCCACCGAATCCTTTTTTGAATAAGTAAAGTCCATATAAAGGATTTTCTTCATTGAAGTCTCCAGTAATTCCATAAAAGTTATATCTGTCATATCCATGGTCTATTGCATATTTACATCCTGCCCAATGAACAGTATAAGCAGATTGGTATTCCATAAACTTTTCATAACTACCCCCAACTAAGGATACTACTTCACATCCATGGATTAAAAATAAAATTCCGCCTAAAACAATCTTTTTTCCATGTTCGCTTTGTAATATTTTTACTTCCTCAATTTTCTTTTGGATTCTATGAATATTATTTTCTGCTTCTTTTTGTTTTGATAGGTATTTGTTTTCATTCATTTTATTGATTCCCTGGTCATGCTTCTTTTTTCTCTCATCATAACTTTTTTCGCATTCAGCGGCCTCTTTTTCTAAGTTATCTAATAATTCATCAGTATGAAGTTCAGCTAGTAGAATTTTTAAGATATGATTAGGAGCTAGATTTTTATACATATTTTGATAATAGGAAAGTGGTCTATCGATGAATTGTCTTCGATCACCTGTATGCTGCATAATATCTTTGAATTTTTCTAATTCACTCTCATCTATTTCACGGGTTT
>CAMNRN010000066.1 GCA_946553095.1 uncultured Mycoplasmatota bacterium | reverse complement strand
AGATAGAAACTATTCTACCTGCATTTTTTAGTGTTCTCTATCTGAACTGTAACAATGTTTAGTTAAATTTAAAATTATCTACATAAACTTCTGATTCAAATATATATACATCTACATCATCATTGACTAAATCTTTATTTGAAAATGATATTGCTGGTGTTTGAAATGTCATCTTCTGATTATTATAAAAATATTCGATATTTAAACTTCTATCATATCTTATCCTACCTTTTGTGTCTTCTCGCTGATTTATTAATTCAACTCCAATAATTTTCCCAGGAACTTTTAAACCATTTTTTATAATTTTTTCTTTTCTCTCTAAAAATTTGTTTTTTTGTTTATTTGCAAAGACACAACATAAAATAACTAATACATCTACAACTAATACCGCTATTAAAGCAAGATATGCTTTTTCAATAAGTAATACAATATCAATAAATAATAAAACCATAAATATACCAATCAGAGTATTCTTATTATCCTTTTCTTCAATGTAATTATAATTTTTTCGTTTTTTCATAACACACTCCTACAAGAAAATCTTAATCAAAATATTATATTAAAACCTTAGATAATAGAAATATCAATAATTCAATTATTCCTATTACTAAAAGTATTGTTCCCAACAATTTAGCAGTTTTATAAGCAAAATTAATATCTTCACCACTAACATAACTCTCAGCATAATTATTTGGATTATAGAAAATTTCCTTTTTGGTTCCTAATAAAGAATCTACTTTTTCTTCTTTTGTTTCTTTGTAATAAACCTGAATACCAATTCTTTGCATAACTTCATATTTATTATCATTAACAAAATATTCATAAATAGGATAATAAACTACATCATAATATCTAGTTCCATTATTATTGTACTTATGTCTTCTTATCTCAAATCTAATTATTGTTCCCTCAGTTATAGCAGTACATCTTTCTTTTTTGTTATAATATCCCTTGTTTCCAAATATTGAAAAAAATAGTGCAATTATTCCCCCTAAGGTAGCAACTATTCCACTTATTAATAACATTTTTACCTCCTTAAGTTTATATTTAATAATATAATTATATCAAATTTGAAGAACAAATCATAGTTGTTTTATCAAAAAAATGTCTTAAATCGTTACAGTTCAGTCAAGGCACTAGAAAATAAGTAAGGAACACTTACTTTTTTTATATCATAACAGGCTTATTATCAAATGCAGAAACTAAAGCAGATAAAACATTTATATTATTCTTCTTGTATGTTAACATGCAACTTTTAATTATTGAATAGTTTTCTGCTCCTTCAACACTTCGAAATTTTCCAATTTTTTGTTTGATTTTTACTCCTCTTTGGGATGTTTCTGCTTGATTATTTGTTGATGGGACTTGGAAATCTTTTAGAAAATATAGTATTTCATCTCTATCTCCACGAATTGTTTTATCCATTTTTTTATTATCATATTTCATTCGTGTCCATAGTTTTAATTCATCATCAAAAAGATAGTTATCTAAATCACTTCGAAGTTCTACTTCCCATTCATCAATAATTGAATCATACTCATTTATTAATGAATTATACTCTTCTAAAGAAAATGCCATAATTTTTTTATCTATTAGTTCATTTCTTCTATTGTTACATTTTGATAAAAAATCAGACATTTTCTTTGGTGCTTTATGAGTTATAAATTCATAAATTTCTTTTAGATACCTTTGAATATGGGATATACATTGGGCCAAAAAGCATCCATATTTATTATATAGTTCTGTTCCATCTTTTACTATTACTCCTTGAAATTTTGGCAAAAATCCAATTTCATCTATTGCTTCTTGACTTTTATGTTCACTTGCCCATAATCTTGCATATTTTTTATTACATGCACAAAGTATATTATATCCATCTCCATTAATCTTTATTTGTGACTCATCATGATTTAAATAATAAGAATCCAATAGTTTTTCTTCTATTTGATTAATCTGAGGAGTTAATCTTATACATATTTCATTATTCCAATTTATAAGAGTCCCTTTAGAAATAGTAATTCCATCATTTGTTATATCACTAATAAATCTTGTTACTCCATCTGTAGAATTATATAAATTATTCATTAAATCTATTGTTATTGCTTTAATATTACTTCCATATTGTACTTTTTGATTATGATATGCTGGAATATTATATTTCCCATTTTCATCTGGATAATATCTATATCTTTTTAATATTTTTGTTATTTTTATATCTATTACAACTTTTTCAATATATCTTTTATTTTGATTTTTTTCTGTTTTATTTACTTCTATAATTTCTTCTTCTATATTTCCAGAAGAAATAAATTGTTCTAATTTATGATCTAATTTATGACCTTTATGAAATTTTTGAGCTCCTTGTTTTTTATTTGATTTTTCGCGTCTATTAGTGATTACTTTTTTATATCCATTAGTACTTGATGGCTTGCTAGAGTTTGAACTGTCTTTATCATTTTTACTTTTTAATCTTAATATTTCTTGATCTTTTTCCTCTATAATTTGTTTTAAAGAGCTAACTAAATTATTAAGCGATTCTATAGTATAGTTTTATTGTTTTCTTTTAGAAGTTTAGTTTGTTCTTCAGATCTTTTCATCAATTCTTCAAATTGATTATATAATCCTGTTTCATAATTCCTCATACCCGCCATAAAATCTCTTCCTTATTTTCTTTAGTTTCTCATATTTTCGAAATAAATCAAGTCTTATATTGCATTATGTGGATAACTATGCCAAATTTAATACTTTATCAACAATCAAAAAGAGAAAATCATCTCATTTCTCTATTTCTCTGACTGACAGTTGTTTTATCAAAAAAAGAGAACTACTTATAAAGTAATTCATCACTAGAAAAACTTACTGAAAAAATTATAATTCAAAGTCATCACGACCTTTATCTTTGCGTTTATCATTTTCTTTATTCCAAGTATAGTCATCTTTTATACTTGTAAAAGTATCATCACTAAATATTCCGTGTTTGTACATATCTTTTGATACTTTCCAATAATCTTCTCGTTCTTTCTCTTTACCAAACATCTTATTTTTAATGAATTTTACTAATCTATTAAATAGATTTTTGAAGTAATCTAGCATTTCTTGCAAATTTTTGTTATCTTGTTTAAGTTCTTTAATCTCTTCGTTTTTATTATCTATATTTTTAGATAAGGTATCAACTTTAAGTGATAATGCCTTATTATTTTCAGTCAGTATTTTTATTTTTTCTCTATTTTCTTGTAATTCAGTATCTACATTATTTAATGTTACTGATAACATTTCAGTCTTTTTAAAATCTTTGTTAGTATCCTGTACCTTATCAACATAATCAATTATCTTATTTCTATCACTTTCTGAAATAGTGTAGGTATTTTTAACTATTGGTGCTTTTTTAAGATTATTGATAGTGTCTTTAATATCTTTAGTAGTTTTATCTAATTCATTAGACTTTTTACTAGCAATTTCTAGTGCTTCCTTATTTTTGCTAAGTTCTTCTTTCATTGCTTGATAGTTAGTCATATTTTTAACATTTATGTCCTTATTCCTGCCTTTTTCTTTCTTATTCAAGATATTATTAAGGCCATATTCTTTATTAAAATTAGCAATACATAAAGTCCTCATTTTATCTTGAATAGTACGTAAACTATCTCTTGTGAAAACATCTGCTTTACCAACTTGTTTAGACATACCGTTTTTACTTTTATATTTTATTGGAACACCTACAATATGAAGATGTGGGCTTGTTTCATCATAATGAATAATCCCACTTGCTATTTTAAAATCAGGGACTAAATCTTGTAAATCATTAAGTTGTTCTTTAAATACATTAGTCATTTTATGTTTAAATTTATCATCTTTAGTGTCCCAGTATTTCTTGTCTCCAAGTTCTATAATAATCTCACAAGCAAGATCGTTTTTAGTATTATCACTTATCTTTTTAAAGTAATCAGTAATCTTTCTATCATTTCTACCTTTGTTTTCTTGTTCTTTGTTATACTCAAGTCTTGCTTCTTCAAATTCTTCTAAATAGAGATTTTTAACATCATCATAAAGTGAAGTAGTGCCTTTTATTATTTCTATAAGTTCACTATTGTTATCATACTTACGATAGTTATGTTTATCTACTCTTGATAATTGCTTTGCATTTTGAATAGCATTATTAGATAGAAAAGTAGAACCAGAAGCATTGTTCTTTGCCATATTCTTTGATGATGGCTTTCTGTTTTTATCACTACCAAGATGTAGTGAGTAAGATAATTCATTCATAAACTATCAACCCCTTATTTATCTTCAAAATATTCTCTTGCTTCTTCTAAAGTAGGGAAGAACTCTTGATTCATCATAGCATTAGAATTTGGCTCAATATAAGTACAAACAATATAGTGATTAAAGCACTTATCAGCATAGATTAAATACAAGTTTTCCTTTTCTTCAATTAGATAACATTTACCATATTTTAAATTATAAAATTCCTTTTTATATTCAAAGTCCATGTATAAATCACACTCCTTATTTTAAACATATTTTGGCTTTGTCAAAATGTTTAACTCCCTAGGTATTTTGACGTACCATCAAAATTACCTCGTGGGCTAGGGATTCCCTAGAACCCTTTTGGACTTATTTCATAATGTTTTAAAACTTCGTAATAAAACAAAATTACATAAGTCTTTGTAACAAACTATCGCCACTTTCATTGTCTTACGACAACAAAACGTGCCACGTTTGTTATAACTTTTCCCTCAAAAAAGTTAGCAAAAAATTTTTTATGATTCTTCTACCAAAGTATCATTTTTTAAGGTTTCTATATTTACTGGCTTAACACCTATCTCTATTGGTATAGGTTCTTTCATATAGATAACTTTATCATTTGTTTCATCAGGTATATAATCAAATGCTGAATTTATATCTTGCATTTGAAATTCATCTTCGCCACGAATATAGATAATTCCATATTTATATTCTTTCATTTTTATATCAGGATCTATTCTACAATAATCTTCAAGAGGGAATACTCTTACTATTGCTCGGTCATCTTCTATAAAATTGAAGTAGAAAACTTTATTTTCAACATAATATGTTGCTTCTTCATAACCGACATCATAGTATTGCCTTAATCTCATTATATGTTTGCCGACTTCTTCTTCGGGAAGATAATTACTAAATCTTAATTCGCCAACTAGATTACCAAATAAAGCAGAGGTTTTAACATCAATATAACCTTTATCAAATAATTCATTACAAGGTTTGCAAATACTTTCTCTAAATAATATTTCATCTACGTATATTAAACTATTCTTTTGCTTTAGTTTTATCTCATCTACATATCTCATAATTAAATCAGACTTTTCTTCTCTAGTATAGTCTTTCCAAGTTTTAGTCCTTTTCTTATATTCATCTTTTAACTTAACTCTATTAATATAATCAATATCTCGTTTTAATAATATATCTTGTGGAGTAAAGTTAAGTTCTTCACAACTTGCAGTATCAGTTAATTCTTCATTTAATTTAGCAATAGCATCTTCAACAATTTTCTTTTCTTCATTATAAACTTTTAAATCAAATGCACCTTCAATATATGCTTTTCTAATTCTCTCTAACTTATCATTTTGTTTCAATAGTTCCTTTTCTAGTTGTTCTCTAGGTTCATCAAATTTTTGCTTAATCATTGGTAGGAAGAATTGATTAACAACACTATCATATTCGACTAATTCTTGTACGAAATTATCAAAATATTCATTTATAACATTTTCTTTTAAATTAACTTTACAGTCAGTACAATAGTAGTAATAATAAACATTACCATTTTTCTTTTTAGTGGCTTTTCCACCCATTAAACGACCACATTTAGGACAGGTAAGTTTTTGTAAATATAGATATGTTAAAGTTCTTTGATAACTTCGTGAGTTCTTTTTCTTTTGTACTTGGCATTCTTCCCATAATTCTTTACTAACTATTGGTTCTACAACATCAAAGTAATAAGTAGGATGCTTTGTTCTTTTACCATGAACGAAATCACCTTTGTAAACTTCATTTTCAAGTATGGCAGTAATAGAAGAATCTCGCCAGTTTGTTTTACCCAATACCTTTTCTTCATTTAATAGATTAGATATAGTTTGATAAGAATTACCCTCATAATATAAATTAAATATTCTTTCTACAATATCTTTAGTAGAGTAGTCAATTACTAACTTTTTATCTTCGTGTTTATAACCTAGTGGTGCTTGACTTGGTATATGTCCTTGCTTAATCGCACCTGCTAAACCTACCTTTGTTCTCTCACTTGTTCTTTCAATTTCATTTTGACTAACACTCATTAAAAGTCTTGAAATCATTTTACCATTAGCATTAGTAGTGTTTATCTCATCATTAGCACAATCTAAATAGGCATCATTTTCTTCTAAAAATGTCATTAACTTTTCCCAGTCAAAGATACTTCTAGTTATTCTATCTAGTTTTAAAGCAACTATAGTGTTAATTTTCTTTAATTTAATATCTTCTTTAAGTCTTTCAAATTCAGGTCTTAAATTGCCTGTTTTAGCACTTATACCAGCATCTTCGTAATAATCTACTATTTCATAACCTTTAAATTTACAAAATTGTTCTAATCGTTCTTTTTGCTCTGGTAAACTAAAACCCTCACGTGCTTGATCTTCTGTACTAACTCTCAAATATAGTCCACATAATTTCTTTTCTTCGTTCATTAAACAACACATCCTTTCTAAAAAAATAAGAGATAAAAGCCATAGATATATCTACTACCTTTATCTCTTTAACTTATGTTTTTCTAAATTGTGTACTTCCAAATCATAACCCCATTAAAAAGATTTGGTATGTAAATAACCCCTTATTCGCCATTATAATAAAGTTTTTAAGAGAAAAAGTCAATATCATTTGCTTATTTTGCTAGAGTTTAGGCCATTTTCTTTATGTAGTCTTCTAGTTCTACTAATTTAATCTTTTTACTTAAATTACCTACATAAATATCAGTAGAATAGTTAAATGCTAGAAAAGTAATATTATTAACAATTATCTTATGTGGCTCTAGGTAGTTCAAGTTAGTATTATTTATTCGTTTAATACTACCATTGATAATAGTAGGTTTTACATGGCAAAACTCACAAATAAACTCAATACGTTGTTTTAAATTACTTTCCATCTCTAACTCTTGTGTAGTAAACTTTATCATAAAAATCACATCCTTTCTTTGTTAATTCTTTTGTAAAAACAAAAAAATCAACCCGAACGGATTGATATGTATCTCAAGTTCAAACTATAAAAGTTCGAACAGAAACGTCACTGGAGCACTCGGCACGTAGTACACGAACACCACCATAGACGTTTAAAAACCACAC
>CAMNRN010000065.1 GCA_946553095.1 uncultured Mycoplasmatota bacterium | reverse complement strand
ATTGAGTTGTGCTAAAAACAGTAAATGTATTTTAAACTGTCACTGATATATTCAACTTTTGTGAAATCCAACCAGAATAGATAAAAGGAATTAGGTAAGTAAAATGAAGAAAAAAGCTCTTATAGTAGCTACAGTTGGACGTTTCTTTAAATTCGAAGAAAATGACATGAAGCTCTTATCTAATCTTGGGTATGAGATTCATCTTGCATCAAACTTTGAGTCATCAAATCAAGATGATTATAATAACAAATCAATACCGGTGATAAAGCATCAAATTGGATTTGCTAGAAATCCTTTTTCAAAACCAACTTTAAAAGCATTTAGTGAGATGAAGAAGTTGTTGAGTAATGATAATTATCAAATGATTCATTGTCATACTCCTGCAGCCTCTGTTATTGTACGAGTTGTTGCACGAATTTATTGTGTAGAGAAACCAATAATCATTTACACTGCTCATGGATTTCATTTTTATAAAGGAGCGTCAATAAAAAATTGGTTGATCTATTACCCAATAGAGTTAATGTTATCCAATTTGACCGATATTTTAATAACTATGAATCAGGAAGACTATGATCTAGCTTATTCAAAATTTAAGCACCCTATCGTTAGATATATCCCTGGTGTAGGGATTGATTTAGAAAAAATCGACCAGTATTATAAACGAATTGATCATGGGTTTAACAATAACCCAATTACTTTAGTATCTGTGGGTGAGTTAAGCGTTAGAAAAAACCATAAAGTAGTTATTGAAGCAGTTTCGAAACTTAAAAGTATTGATATCGAATATTTTATTGTGGGAACTGGCGAAAAGTTTGATGAATTAAAAAAACTCTCTGAAGATCTTAACGTTAATGATAAGGTGAAATTTCTTGGATATAGAGATGATGTCTTCGATATATTATCAAAAGCTGATATTTTTGTTTTTCCAAGTTTACAAGAAGGACTTCCTGTAGCATTGATGGAGGCGATGGCTATGGGACTGCCTGTAATTGCATCTAAAATAAGAGGAAATGTTGATCTATTAAAAAATAGCCCGTTTCTAGTAGAACCTTCTGATATAAATGGATATGTGAAATGCTTAATAAAGCTGATTGACAAAGATTTAAGAATAAATATTGGAAATAAAAATAGAAAATTAATTCATAACTATTCAATTAATAACGTTGAAAAAGAAATGAAGCAGATATATTTATTAAGGGAAAAGATTAAATGAAAAAAAAAATCAAAATTTTACATATTATTAATGGTATGGGAACAGGCGGAGCCGAAGCTGACATAATGAATTGGTTTCGAACTATAAATAGAGAAGAGTTCTCTTTCGACTTCTTGATTCGTTCTAATAATCGTTTCTATGAATCGGAGATAAAAAGTTTAGGGGGACAATTAGAACAAGTTAGTTCGTTTCCAAGGCATATGATCAGAAATGTTGTAGAAACTTATCAATTCTTAAAAAGAAATAATTATGATGTTATTCATATTCATGGAAATACAATGTTTTATGTTATCCCATTATTACTCGCGAAAAAGTTGAGAATTAATACTAGAATCTTTCATATACATAGTACAAAAGCCAATAACTTTCTTAGCGGAATAATACATAAAGTAAATAGTTTATGTTTTTCTGGATTAGTAACGAGTAGAATAGCCTGCTCCAAACAAAGTGGCCAATTTGGATTTGGGAAAAGAACTTTTACAGTCGTTAATAATGGTATTGATATAAAAAAATATGTAGATGCTGAGCCAATTGATCTTGATCCTTTTAATATTGATCAAAAAACAACAATAATTTTGCATGTTGGAAGATTTTTACCTGTTAAAAATCAAGACTTTGTATTAAAGGTATTTGGGGAATTTTACAAAAATAATCCAAACTCTATTTTGTTATTTGTTGGAGATGGAGAACTTAAAGAAGCTATATTTGAAGCTAGTAAAGAATGTGAATTCTCTTCAAGAGTTTTCTTTTTGGGAGAACGTAATGATATACCTAATATACTTAAAACAGCAGATTTGCTTGTATTTCCTTCAAAATATGAAGGAGTTCCGCTGGTTGTATTAGAAGCCCAAGCGGCACAGCTTAAGGTATTAATGTCCGATGTTATTAATCCTGATGTTATATTGACACCGGTTGTTAAAACCAAATCCCTTAATTGTTCACCTTCACAATGGGCAATGGAGGTTCAAAAAATGTTAAAACATGATTATGAGTATGATGTCTTAGATTCATTCTATAAAAGAGGATATTCCATAGAACAGGCCATTGATGTTTTATGTTCAATATATCGGCAGGAGGCTCAATAAAAATGAAGGTTTCGGTTTTTATACCATCATTGAACGGAGGGGGTGCTGAAAGAGTAACATCTTACTTAGTGAATTCTCTTTCTAAAAAAAATGATGTTTATTTATTTATGACCTCTTCGCGAACAACGAATGATTACTTAATCTCCGATAAAATTATAGTTTACGATAATACAACTAATGTTTCGATTTATCATAAGTTGAAGGAGATTAACCCAGATTTAATAGTCATTATGTTTGCACCTATGATTGCCAAAATATTTCCTTCAATTTTTCTTGGTGCTCCAAATGCAAAAAAAATCATTTCTGAACGCAATGATCCGAAAGTTTTTTCAGGTAAAAGATATGTAAAGTTTATTTATCAATATTTATTCAAAAAATTTGATGGAGCTGTATTTCAAACCAAGGACGCAATGGACTTTTATAATAAAAGCAAGGGAAATTTTGGGATTATAATTGAAAACCCACTAGATTCATCATTACTACCAGAACCACAAATAAATGATCGACGAAAAGAAATAGTTAGTGTTGGAAGACTTCATTCTCAAAAGAATCAAGAAATGTTAATTTATGCATTTAAGAAAATTCAACCTGAATTTCCAGATTATAAATTAATTATCTATGGTGAGGGACCATTGAGAAAATCGCTAGAGAAATTAATTCAAAAATTAGAATTACAAAATGTGGTTTTTCTTCCGGGGTTTGAGTTGAATATTCCTGCTAAAATTAATGGTGCTTCTCTTTTCGTTCTCTCTTCAAATTATGAAGGAATGAGTAATGCGTTAATTGAATCAATGGCTATGGGTATTCCAACTATATCAACTGATTGTCCATGTGGCGGTTCGCGTGCTTTAATAAAGAATGAAATTAATGGACTATTAGTGCCGATTAATAATATTGAATCTTTAGCTAACTCTATGAAAACGATATTATCGGATACTAATTTACAAAGCAAATTAGCAAATAACTCTATTAAGATTAGACAAGATTTAGCTGTAGATATAATAATTGAAAGATGGACTAGTTATTTAAATTATCTAGTGAGTGAGGACTTGGATGAATGTTAATTGCTCTCGTCGGTTTTTTGTTTCTGTTAGCAATGATAAATTTCACGTTAAATAGAAACTCAATTTTATCATTGTCATTGTTTTCGATCCTTTCGTTTTTATTTTCATCTTTAACTTATTTTGTATTTTATAGGGAAGTTGGTTCTGATTTATCCTTTTATACATCGTCCATGATATTTTGCTCCCTGATTGCAATGATGATAGGGGAGAGAATTGGAACTAAAATCGGATTAATAAAGCGCTCATATGCCAATCATATAAATAAAACTTTATGTACGCCAAAAAAAACAGCAACAATAATTATATTTATATTAGAAATCGTAATATTTGTCATAAGGTACATCGATTTAATCAAGTTTGCTAATGAACTTGGTGTGAATATTAATTTGTTTAATGTATTAAATGCTATAAGATTGCCGTATGCTCTCGGTCAATATTCAGATAGAGGAATATTCATGACGGGAATATATCTGGCTACAATAATTGTTGAATTAATTTCGTATTTGTATTTGTATATCGGTTTGCAAAACATAATTTTGAAGAGAAAAAATAAACAATGGGTTTTTATGCCGGTGGTTGGTTATCTAATGATAGTGTTAACATTCACTGGGCGAGCCGAGTTTATAAAATATGGCAGTATTGCCATTATGTTTTATGCTTGGGGTTATGTTAATAACATAAAACGTTCTACAAAAACAAATCAAATAATTGCAGAAAAACTTATAAAATATTTATTTATTTTTGGAATTATTTTTTTCTCTTATTCATATATATTTCGAAATACAAATACAGTTCTGACAAAAGAAATCGTTAGCTATATTGGTGCTTCTGAATATGGATTAAATTCGATGATAGGGAAAAATCTATATGGTATAGACGGCCAAGTGTTAACGTTTGGTTATTATACCCTCCAAAGCTTACACTCGTTTATGAATAATATATTTGGACTCAACATTCCTGTTCCATCATTTAGGCATTTACCCTTTTTTGTATACGCTAATGGATCGAGTAATATTTATACTTCTTTATTATATCCATATCTTGATTTTGGCTTCGTTGGAGTATTAATTACTAGATTTTTCCTTGGATTAATTGGTGGACTGTTATTAAACTATTTGCGAAACCAGAAATTTAAAAATAGTTCAAGTAAATTATGTATATTGGTAATCACGGGAATTCTTCTATATTGTTCAATTTCAGCTGCAATTGCAGATAGATATTATGATTTTATATTATCTCCTAATGAGATGTTAAAATATAGTTTACTGCTATATACGGTGGCGAAAATTTCGTTTCGTAAGTTATTTATAAATCGCTAACCAATCGTAGACAGATAAAAAATGCTATCATTTAGATTGCAATAAGTCATTAATTCGAAGAAAATAGGCTCTTCGACGGTTTGTGTGGGTAAATCCACTCCCTGTATGAAATAAATCTACTTTATATAAAAGGTCTTTACATATAAAAAGGCCATATGTTAACCTTTTGACTTCGAAAACAACAGGAGAACATATGACCGATAAAGAATATATCAAATTTTCACACCATATTAAAGCAGCTATCATCACCAACAGAGTCGGTGATGATGAAAAACAGACCATAAAACTCTACCTTAAACCCTATAAAACTGAGCAGAAAAGATGCCCAATCTGCGGTAAAAAGTGTTCAGGATATGACTCGAAGGCTAAAGAAAGATCTTGGAGAGCACCAGATCTGAATGGATACAAAGTTCTTTTCATTTCATCTTCTAATCGAATTGAATGTCCAGAACATGGAGTCATCACTCAGAGAGTTCCGTGGGCAGAACATAAATCTCGTTTTACAAAAACTTTTGAGGCGGAAGTTGCTCATGCTGCCCTTTAACTAAACAAGAGTGCAGTGGCTGAAACGTATCGCATTTCATGGGAAACCGTAGGAGCGATTCTGGACAGAGTTCATTGTGTTCTCGAACCAGACCCCACAGTCAGATATGAGGATCTCACAGAGATTGGAATTGATGAGACAAGTTATAAAAACGGACATAAATACGTTACTTTAGTCACTGATCACAAGAAGAATCAGGTGGTCTGGGTTAAAGAAAGAACTGGTATTAAAGTGCTGAGTCAATTTTGTGAAGGCCTGACAGAAGAGCAGCGAAGAAACATCAAAGTAGTCACCTGTGATGGAGCTCGGTGGATTAAAAATTGTATGGAAAAATACTTCCCTAATGCACAACGATGTGTTGATCCATTTCATGTTATGCAATGGGTAATTGAGGCCACAGACGAAATCCGCAAGAGTATTTGGAGAGAAGCGCATAAAGAAGATCAAAAACATAAGAAAGAAGGGCGTGGAAGACCTAAAAAGGGCGATACCTATGAGAAAAAAGCGCCTGAAATCAAAGGAGCAAAATACGCTGTTGGAAAGAATCCAGAGAATTTATCAGTAGCTCAGAAAGCAAAATTGGATTCGATCAGAGAGGGATACCCTAAACTATTCAAGGCATGGCAAATGAAAGAAGCTCTGAGAAAGGTTTTCCATGAAAATGTTGGCTCTGTAGAGACTCATCTAAAAGGCTGGATCTCGTTTGCGGCAAGATGTCGAATTCCAGAAATGAAGAAGATTGGTGATAAGATCAAGCGAAATTTGAATGGGATTATCAAGTCGGTAGAACTTAAAATTTCGAATGCCAGAATTGAATCTATGAATAACAAGATTAAGCTCATGATCCGAAAGGCTTATGGCTTTAGAAACATAGAGAATTTGAAAAGCTTAATCTTGCTGGGATGTTCATCCCTGGTGAAGGAAATAAGACCTTATTAGATGTTGAGAAGGTATGATACGACATTTAAATTAGGGCAATGGATTGGATAATAGGCTGGCTGAAAGAATGCAGTGCTCTGCCCCCACACCCCCGCCAAAGGGACCAGTCCCTTTGGAAACCCGGTCCAAGCAACAACAGCCCTCTGTGAGTGATGGTCTCACATCGTCACCGAAATGGCAGCTTACCTTACCTCTATCCCGGAGTCTGGTAAAGGGTAAATAAACGGCTACGCCGCAATTGCCCATCCTCCAGTCTAGAGGTTCGTTCAGCTTTTGCCATCTCGGCTCCCGATGTGAGACCTAGCCAACTTCTTTGAATAAAGAAAAATGGATAACTGAGTGATCCATTTAAAAAGCTAGTTCATTGACAGTTAAGGATTCGTTACCCACATAAAGTTTTGAAGCCTCAAAAAAAGTGTTTGTTTACGAAAAACAAAACAAGTAGTCTAGATTTATAAACATATTTTCTGGAATCTTACTTTTGTTTAGTAAATTATATGTATATTTCACCTTGATCTGTTGCCATGGTAAAACTAGAGGGTTGTTTAATGCTTTAGAAATCTTAAGTCAATCAGTTTTTTAATAATATTTTTTACTACGACTCTAATCTGGCTCGCGTTTACAGAACTATCGGGCTAGTGAATTCAGAAAGTAGATTCTTATATTTTCGTTGATGCTTAGAAATACTTTATTCTCTATTCCGACAATCTTGAGAATTATCCATCCATTCTAACCATCTTGTTTCTTATATTTGGTTCTGAGGTCCTTCCTTGTTAAGCTGAAAAGGAGCTCGTTCTCAGATTTTGTAGAGATTTTACATTTTAGGAAAGCCATCTAAATTCATTAATAAACTCTTTGACCATTAAAAAAAAGAAACATACATAGATCTTGCTAAAAGCCTATTTGAAATAGTAGCTGCAAAACTGAAAATGATATATCTGATTACGATTCTGATGCATAATGAAAATTCTATCCTGATATATAGTGGTTATTGTTATCTCTGAATAGCTAAAGATTTCAAAGAACTGTATCTGTTTGACTCGATTTATCAACGAACAATTCATTTAGAGGAAGCTGGAGCGTTTCAGGAAATACACAATGGGAAAGCTATAATCCTGCAGATACAGACAGATCTATAAAAAATAGCAGGAGAGTCTAATTTTGGCTATATCTGCTGTTTTGTCAAAACAGTCGATCATGACATTCAATTGATGGGAACAGATCTGACATGCAAAGATACTCTAGATCAGA
>CAMNRN010000064.1 GCA_946553095.1 uncultured Mycoplasmatota bacterium | reverse complement strand
GAAACAAGAGATTATAGAACAGCCGTGAATGATAATTGGATGTATATGGGACATTATGAATGGACAATATCGCCGTATACGGACCATACGTACAGTGCGTTCCGTGTGAATACGAATGGGAGCGCGAACGATAACTACGTGTATAGCTACAATGCGGTGCGCCCGTCCTTTAATCTTGCTTCAAGAGTAGAACTAGCAGGTGGATCTGGAACGAAGAGTGACCCATACAGAATAAAAAAATGATTGGCAAGATGAGGAATTTGTGATATATTAATTGAGTAATCGTTGATAAAAGATGTTGTATTGTTTTGTTTTAAGAGAGTTCTTAGTTGGTGGGATAAGGATAATAAAGATGATATGATTGCTGCTTTTGGAGATTAATCGGCTTATGGTCGTTAAAAAAATAAGTGAAATAAAAGGATGGTACCGTCAGTTTTGACTCCTTGGGTGGCATTCTTTTTTGTTTTTTGGAAAGGAAAGGGTTTATGAGAATATTTGTAATTGCAGGTAAAGCAGGAAGTGGAAAAGGGGAAGTAGCGAAGTTTATAAAAGAATATTATATCTATAAGATGGAAAATAGTGTTATTACAGGATATAGTAAATATCTTAAAAGCTTTGCAATGGAAATGACTGATTGGGATGGACAAAATGGAACAAAACCTCGAAAGTTCTTGCAAAATTTTGGGTCAAAAATAAGGAATTATGATCGTAATTATTTTACAAGAAGAATGATAGAGGATGTTAATGTTTATGAACTGGGAGATGTTTCTAATGTCATTATTGAAGATGCGAGGATGCCTGAGGAAATTGACAGGTTAAAAGAAAACTATGATAATGTTTATAGTATTTATGTCGTTAATCAATTTGCTCCTAGTAAGTTAAGTATTGAAGAGCAAACTCATATTACAGAGATTGCTTTAGAAGATTATGATGATTTTGATTATACGATTGCAAATGATTCATTAGATGAATTAAAGACGAAAGTATTTAATTTTTTAGAAGGGATTAAGTAAAATGGAAAAAAATTTAAAAGATTTATATATCGATTTTTTTGTCGGTCATGGGCATAAGCAAATTCCTAGTGCTCCAATTGTGCCAGAGAATGACCCGTCAGCTTTATTTAACACCGCGGGGATGCAACCTTTGATTCCTTATTTAATGGGACAAGTTCATCCTTATGGGACGAGATTAGTTGATTATCAGAAGTGTTTGAGAACTAATGATTTAGATGAAATTGGCGATACAACACATCATACTTTTTTTGAGATGTTAGGAAATTGGAGTTTGGGAGATTATTTTAAAGATGAAAGTATTAAGTGGAGCTTTGAGTTCTTAACCGAAGTGCTTAATATTCCGATTAGTAAGCTTGCGGTAACGGTTTATGCAGGAAGTGATTTAATTCCTTTTGATCAAGAAAGCTATGATAAATGGATTTCGTTAGGAATAGATGAAAAAAGAATTGTGAAGACCGTGGAAGATAATTTTTGGATTGTTGGAGAGACAGGACCTTGTGGACCTGATACAGAGATATTTTATTTTCGAAGTGATGAAGAAGTGCCAGATAAATTTGATCCAAATGATGAGCGCTGGGTAGAAATTTGGAATAATGTTTTTATGCAATATTATAAAGATAAAGATGGCAATGTTAGTGAACTTCCAAAGAAAAATGTGGATACAGGTATGGGATTTGAGCGAACAACAGCAATTTTAGAGGGTGTATGTGATAATTATAAATCTAGTGTTTGGAAGGATGTTATAGAGTTAATCGAAAATATTACAGGACTTTCTTATGAAGGTAATGAAAAAAGTATGCGTATTATTGCCGATCATATTAGAACCGCGGTTTTTATTAGTGCTGATATGTCTGGAATTAAGCCTAGTAATACTGATCAAGGTTATATTTTAAGAAGGCTTATTAGAAGAGCAATTAGACATGCTAAGAATCTTAATATTGATATTAATAGTAATTGGGAAGAACAAATAGCTAGTTTAATATTGAAGAAGTATCAAGGTTATTATCAAGAATTGATTGATAATAAAAGTGTGGTGTTAGAAGTTTTAAAGAATGAAAAAATAAAGTTTAATAGAACGCTGGAAAAAGGATTGAAAGAATTTGAAAAAGTAGTTAAGTTGAAAGAAAATATTGATGGGTTTACTGCTTTTCATTTGTATGATACTTATGGATTTCCTATTGAATTAACTTTAGAGTTAGCTTCTGAAAAGGGACTAAAAGTTGATATAGAGGGATTTAATAAAAAGTTTAAAGAACATCAAGAGTTGTCGAGAACGGCTAGTGCAGGAAAATTTAAAGGTGGTCTGGCTGGAGATGGGGTTATGGAAATTAAGTACCATACAGCGACTCATTTACTCAATGCAGCGCTTAAGATTGTTGTGGGAAGTGATGTTCATCAAAAGGGAAGTAATATTACGAGTGAGAGAATGCGTTTTGATTTTAGTTGTGATCATAAATTGAGTGAAGAAGAAAAATTAAGAGTAGAAGAAATTGTGAATGGGTGGATTAAAGAAAATCTTCCAGTTACTGTAGAAGAGATGGCTAAAAGTGATGCTATTAAAAGTGGAGCAGAATGCATGTTCTTAGAAAAGTATCCAGATTTAGTGACTGTTTATGCAATTGGCGATGTCTCTTTAGAATTGTGTGGTGGACCTCATGTGGAAAATACTGGGGAATTAGGAGTATTTAAAATAAAGAAAGAAGAGGCATCATCAGCAGGAGTTAGGAGAATAAAAGCCGTTTTGGAAGATAATTAATGTTGACTTTTTAAAATATTGTGATAATATTAATTTAAATTTATTTGAAAAGAGTGGTTTTTATGAATTTTCAAAGTTTAAATTGGATTAGAAAGATAGTGTGAGGATGATGCTGTCTTTTTTTGTTAGGAGGGATTTTTATGGAAGGAATAACAATTTTTGATTTAATGGACAAAGTAAAGGATTATGATGCTGCTGATCGATTGTTGATTGCCAAGGCTTATCAAACGGCAGATATGCTTCATGCTGGGCAATTTCGGCAAAGTGGAGATAAATATATTGTGCACCCTTTGTGTGTTTCTTATATTTTGGCAGAAATGAATGCTGATTGTGATACGATTTGTGCAGGGTTATTGCATGATACTTTAGAGGATACCGATTATACAAAAGAAGATATAGTTAGAGAGTTTAATCAAGATGTAGCTAAGTTAGTTGATGGGGTAACAAAGATTTCAAAATTAAATTTTTCTTCAAAAGAAGATCAAAATTATGCTAATACAAGAAAAATTATAACGGGTATTACAGAAGATGTCAGAATTATTATCATAAAATTAGCAGATCGACTTCATAACATGCGAACTTTACAATTTAAAAAGCCTGCCAAACAAAAAGAAAATGCTTTAGAAACACTGGATATATTTGTTCCTTTAGCATATTATTTAGGAGCTTATAGAATTAAAAGTGAACTAGAAGATTTGTCTTTGCAATATTTGAATCCGACTCTTTTTAATCGAATCGCAGAACAAAAAAGAAGGGTAGAAAGCGCAAGTGGTGGAGCTTTAGAAGAAATGCTTTTTGTGCTAAGCAGAATGCTACATGATAATAATCTTCCTTTTGATATTAAATTGAGAACTAAAAATGTATATGGTATATATAAAAGAATAAAAGAAGGTTATAAAATTAGTGATATTCATGATTTATTAGCGTTGAAGATTTGTCTTCAAGAAGTTAGTAATTGTTATTACTCCCTAGGTCTTGTTCATCAGGCGTATCATCCAATTAATGAAGATTTTAAAGATTATATATGTTGTCCTAAGACAAATATGTATCAAGGTTTACATACGACGGTGTTTGGGCCTCAGAATAAGTTGGTGCAGATTCAACTTCGAACTTTTATGATGGATCAAGTTGCTTCATTTGGTTTGCCTGTTTATTGGAGTTCTAAAGGTAATGATGCGAGAGATGTTATGCAAAATGATTTGAAAAATAAATATCAATTTTTTGATTCTTTAGTGGAAATTGATGAAATGTTTAAAGATAATCAGGAATTTGTAAAACAAGTGCGATCAGAATTATTAGCAAGTATGGTTTATGTATATACGATGGCAGGTGAGATAATCGAGCTTCCTAAGGGAGCAACTGTCATTGACTTTGCTTATAAAGTTCATTCCGATATTGGTAATAGGATGGTAGGAGCTTATGTTAATGGTGTATATGTGCCGGTGGAAACAGTTTTGCAAAATAAAGATCGAGTTCGTGTGGTAGTTGATGAGTTATCCAGTGGACCAAATGAAGAATGGCTTAAAGCCGCGGTTACTACTAGAGCGAGAAGTAAAATAAAAGAATATAGCAAACGATAGAATTACTATATTTTTTATTTGTTTTTTACTTTTTCGATTTTTATTGTGTAACCAATTGGGCCGAGTATTTTTAAAAGACTTATTATACTAGGCGAAGATATTCCAGTTTCTATCCTAGCAATCTTAGTTCTAGAAACGCCTGAATATTTTGAAAATAAATCTTGTGTAAGGTTGTTTTCTTTGCGAAATTGAATAAATTCTTTAATAAATATTTCATTAAGTTCACTAGCTGTGTAGGAACACTCAATGTAGTTTTTGTCATAGTCCATCTAAATCACCTGAAGATAGTGTAACATATTTGATACATAAAAATCTAGATTTACTTGTCTTATTGTAAAAATTAAGGTATATTTAGGAAGGATGAAGGAGAGAGAATGAATGAAAAAAGAATTGTTAAATGAATATAAGAATGAATTAGCAAGATTAAATAGAGTAGAAGAGATTGAAAGAGATATTTATTTAAAAAAAATAGCTGACGGAACTTTATATGGACCTCAACTTGGGTATGCTTCTTTAGATAAGTCGTGGTTAAAGTTCTACAAAGAAGAGTATATGAATCTTGATGTAGAAAAATATAATGCTTATGATTATTTTTTATTTTCTACTAAAAAATTTCCTGAGGCTGTTCTTTTAAGCTATTATGGAAGAGATTATAAAAGAAGCGACATTATAAGGGAAGTTGAAAAATATATATGCGTTTTTAAGGCTAAAGGTTTAAAACGTGGTGATTGTGTTTCATTTGTCATGTTGAATACTCCTGAAGCTTATTTCATGTGGTTAGCTCTAAGTAAAATGGGGGTTATTTCCAATATGATTAAGTTTGATGAAAGTTCAGAAAGAATAAAACTGATGACTGAAAAAGTGCATTCTAGTTATTTAATTGTTTCAGAAGTTCCGTTTATTTTAGAAAATGTTTTAGTTTCTTTGGATAAAGATTCTGATTTGCAGGTTATAACTTGTAGTCTTACAGAAAGTCTTCCTTTTGGTTTGAAAGCAAGGATGGTTTATGATGAAATAATTACAGCTCATCAAGTTAAAAAATCTTTATTAGAAAAACAAGGAGCGGATGTTGAGGCTTTAGCTCAAACAGTTAAAGAAGAATTAATAAAACTTCGTGATATGCAATATAGTATGAAATCTATTTTAAGTGATTCTCGTTTTACTAAATTATCTAAATTTGTTAAAGAAAAAGCTCCTAATAGTTATGTTGATGACCCAGGACATTTTGATGATGTTTCTGTTGTGGTTTATACAGGAGGAACAACTGGAAAACCAAAAGGAGTTTTGCTAACAAATCAAAATTTAAATGTTATGGCACATGAATTTCGTTATAGTGAATTAGGTTTTGAACATGGGAAAACTTCTATGAGTATTTTGCCTCCTGCTATTGCTTATTATTTTAATGCTATGCACGGTAATATATGTTTGGGCGTTCATGTGAATATTGTTTCTAATTTTACTCCTGAAACCTATCCATATTTATTAAAAAAATATCGACCAAATATTTTTATGGCAGGACCAATTCTTTTAGAAAATACTCGTAAAGCAGACGTTTTAGATGACCCATCTTTTATTGAACAAGCTATATCTGGTGGAGATAAGTTATTTGAAGAAGAAGAACAGGCTTGGAACGAAAAATATGGAATGGTTCAACAAGGTTGGGGAATGAGTGAAGGAACGGCGGCTTCAACTTATTCAAAAAAAATAGCATATAAATTTGGGAGTGTTGGAATTCCTTTGATTGATTTATCTGTTGGAGTTTTTGATTATCGTACTGATGTCGAACTTCCGTATGGTGAAGTTGGTGAACTTTGTATTACGGGACCGACTCTTATGGAAGGCTATTTAAATGATCTTGATGCGACAAATTATGTTCTGCTAAAACATAGTGATGGAAAAATTTGGCTTCATACTGATGATTTTGGTCTTATGGATAATGAAGGACATGTTTTTCATAAAGGTAGGGCTAAGCGTATGATTACCCGAAATGGAGGGAAAGTTTGGCTAAGTGATATTGAAGATATTGCAAGCACACATCCGTTTGTTGATAAATGTTGTGCGGTTAAGTTAGATGATTCTAACGAACGAGAAGTGCCAGTTTTGCATATCGTTTTAACACCTGATGCTCCTTTAAAAGAAGTGGTTATTAATGAAATAAAAGAGATGTTAACAAGTAGTTTAAATTTAAACTATTGGCCAAAATTTTATATTATTAGAAAATCATTACCTTATAGTGAAGCTAGTAAGAAATGTGATTGGAAAAGCTTAGAAGGTGAAGATATTTTTGGATCTGACTTTGAAGTTAATGGAGAAATAATTACTAAAAATAGCCCGTTAAGTCGTACTAGAAATTAACATATTTTATTGTTAATTTTTTTTGATTATGTTATACTAAAAAAATAGAGGCGGTATACATGAATAACATTAATATAACTATTTTTGGGCTTGTTTTTATCATTTTATTGATTATAGTTTATTTTTCAAAAAAAAGAGTGAATTATTTAGAAAATAAAGTTTATTCGTTATTAATTATTGCGTCTTTATGTAGTACAGTAGTTGAAATTATCAATTATATTATTGTTAAAATGGGAGCTGGTGAGAATTCTTATATATATTTAGTGGCTATAAAACTTTTGTTTGAATTTTTTTTGTTATGGCTATTTATTTTCGTTTTATATTTTATAATTGTTAGCAGTAAAAAAAGCGCTAATGAAATTAATAAAATTATTCGTAATTTGATATTGGTGTTATTGATTTTTACTGTAATAGCTAGTGTGCTACCGATTGATATAACAAATGTTAATGGACTTTTGTTACCCAGTGGAGCTGGGGTAAAACTTATTTATTTTTGCTGTGGGATATGTATTGTGTCAATATTTTTTCTTCTAATAAAAAATATTAAAAATTTAAAGAATAAAAAATATTGGCCTTTACCGCTTTTGGTTATGATTTTCTTTGTAGTTGTATCCCTACAAATGATTTTTCCAAGTATTTTGTTAGTGAACCCTGCACTTGTATTAATTACCTTTATTATGTATTTTACGATAGAAAATCCAGATATCAAAATGATCGAACAATTAAATATTGCGAAAGATCAGGCTGAGAAAGCCAATTCGGCAAAGACTGACTTTTTGTCAAATATGT
>CAMNRN010000063.1 GCA_946553095.1 uncultured Mycoplasmatota bacterium | reverse complement strand
GGATAACCGAGGATGTGTGATGTATAAATATCAAAGTATGCCACCAGGAAGAACTTTTCGTGTTTTAGAAGATATAAATAAAACTAGTGTCTTAGAAATTCCTAATAACACTAGTGAAGTAATTAGAATCGGAGATGTTTTAAGCTTTGAAAGTGAACATATAATCTAAAATTACGACATCATCACCAGATTTTGCCCCAAGGCGTTCTAGTTCTTCTTCAATCCCCATGCCTTTGAACTTACGAGAAAATCTTTCGACAGATTCTCTTTCTTCAAAACGAGTCATTTTAAGAAGCTTTTCAATTTCTTCTCCACGAACTACCCAAACATTGCCTTCTTTTTTGACAGTAAATTTTTCTTTATCCGTAAATTTATAAACTTTATAGTCGCTTTCTTCATAAAGATTTACATCAGGAATATCTTTTATAATGCTTGCTAAATCTTTAATTAAAGTATCTATACCTAGGGAAGTATATGTGCTAATCGGATAGATTTTTTTATCAGGATATTTTTTTTGAAATTCTTTTAGATTTTCTTCCGACTTTTCTAAATCCATTTTATTAGCAACAATTACTTCTTGTTTAGTTTTTAAAATGGAACTATAGCTATCTATTTCTTTTCGAATGATTTCGTAATCTTTTATAGGACTACGACCTTCAAGTGCCCCCATGTCAATTACATGTGCAAGAATTTTAGTGCGCATCGCATGTTGCAAAAACTTTTCCCCTAAACCAGCTCCAGCACTGGCACCTTCAATTAAACCAGGCAAATCAGCCATGACGAAACGTTCATTATTAAATAATTTTACAACACCTAGATTCGGAGAAAGTGTTGTAAAGTGATAAGCAGCGATCTTAGGTTTAGAAGAACTTATGGCTGCTAAAAGTGAACTTTTTCCAACACTTGGCATGCCAATTAAACCGACATCAGCTAAAACTTTAAGTTCTAGACGAACAATTTTTTCTTCCCCAGGTTCGCCTTTTTCACTTAATTTTGGAGCAGGATTATCATGAGTAGCAAAAGATTTGTTTCCTTTTCCACCTCTTCCACCTTTAGCAACAACTACCTCTTCTCCATCTTTTATTAAATCGGCAATCACTAAAGATGTTTCTTCATCATAAATCGTTGTTCCTTCAGGAACTAAAATTATTATATCTAATGCGTTTTTGCCATATTTATTACTACCTTTTCCATTTTCACCTTTTTCGGCTTTAATGACTTTTTTATAACTTAAGTCCACTAAAGTTTTTAAATTTTTATCAACCCGGAAGATGATACTAGCACCTGCGCCGCCATTTCCTCCATCAGGACCTCCCATCGGAATGCATTTTTCCCGTCTAAAAGATGTACAACCATCGCCACCAGAGCCAGCAATTAATTTTAAAGTTAAATTATCAACAAACATATAGCCACCTTCTTTTTAAAAAAGAAATAGTCCTTGCTATTTCTTTTCTTTTATTTATTTTAAGCAATTTTAACAATTTTAATATTATAGCCACCATTAGGGCTTTCAACTGCCACAGTATCACCAGTCTTGTGATTTAATAGAGCAATTCCAAGAGGTGATTCATTAGAAATTTTATTATCAAATGGATCTGCTTCCATTGACCCAACAATCTTGTAGATTTCTTCTTCACCATCATCATAACTAATTGTCACAGTAGTTCCAAGATTTACTTCTGTTTTATTGCTATTATCTATAATTTGTGCATGTTCTAATTTAAATTCTAATTCACTTATTTTAGCTTCAATTTGCGCTTGTTCATTCCGAGCAGCATCATAGTCAGCATTTTCAGATAAATCTCCTAATGCCCGAGCTTCTTTTAAAGCTTTTATAACAGCAGGTCTTTTCACTGTCTTTAAATCATTTAATTCTTCTTCTGCTTGCATAAATCCTTCAGCAGTCATAATAAATTTATTATCTTTTTTCATGTTTAATTTTTTCTCCTTTTTTAATACTCTTTCATTTTATTAAATAAAGTAAATAAAATTCGTTAATTAAAACGACTTGAAACATTTTACTATAAAAAGTCTTTTTTGTCAAACGTTTTTAATCGCATGAAGCTATCTTTACTAAGGGGTATAGGAACCTCTAATTTGACGATCATACGCGGATGTCTAGCTACATCTATCTCTTCGAAAGCCTCATTATATATTTTATTAATTTTAAAATTAAAGGTTTCTATATCCGGAGCAAAAAATTGAACTTCATCACCGATTGCAAAATAATTTCGTTGTTCAATCGTTGCAATTTTATTTTTATCATCATAGTCTATTACAAGTCCTAGAAAATCTTGGTTGGAAAGCTCTTCACGCCCACTGTAATATTGTTCATTAACACCAGGCAAATGATTGTAAAACTGAGGCACTGATTCTCGGTTTGCACAACGATTTAAGACATTTAAATAATACTCTTTTTCACCTTCTTTTAAAGTGTTATCTTTTATTTTATCAATAAGTCGCCGATATGCTAAAATTACAGTTGCTACATAATATATAGAACGCATTCTTCCTTCAATTTTAAATGAATCAACACCTATTTTTATTTGATCTTCAATAAACTCGACCATATTTAAATCCTTGGGTGTGATGGTTAAATCCGGTTTGTTTTCCACAGCAAAATTCCAACGGCATATTTGAGCACAACCACCACGATTGGAATCTCTTTTGGTCGTATAATTAGATAAAACACATTTACCTGAAAAAGAGGTACACATGGCACCATGAATAAAAGTCTCTACTTCTATATCCGTTTCCTTTTTTATTAAAGAAACCGTATCCCTTGATGCTTCTCGGGCTAAGACTACTCTTGTCACACCAAGATTTTGCCAAAACTTTATTGCCGATTTATTTAAAGTACTAGCTTGAGTAGATAAGCAAATGGGAACAGTTAAGCCTAAGGCTTTTATTCTTTTAATAACTGCTATGTCACTAGCTATGATACCATCAACTTTTATATCATTTAAATATTTTAAATATTCATTTAAGCCTGAGAAATCACTTTCATGAAATACAATATTTACCGTGATATATACTTTTTTATTAAGTCTATGAGCGTATTTGGTCGCTTCTTTTATTTCTTCTAAGTTAAAATTTTTGGCATTTGCTCGCAAACTAAAGTTTTGACCACCAAAATAAATGGCATCAGCTCCATATAAACAAGCAAATCTTAGTCTTTCAAAATCTCCAGCAGGAGCAAGTAATTCAGTCATTTTTATCCTCCTTTAACTCCTTTAACTTAAAGATCATATTATCGTGTAAAAAAAGACTATCATTTGCCACATTAATTTCATTTTTTAATATAATATTTAACGCTTCTTTTTCTTCTATGCCATCTAAGTCATACCAAAAATATAAAACATTTGAAAGGTTTAAAAGTTCTAAGGCATTATAATAATCTTTAGCAAAAAAGCAAGTTCCTTTTTCATCTTCTTTAATAAAAAACTCTTTATTAGGTACTTGAGCATCGATATGTTTTTTAATATCTAATTTATGATATTTCGCATAGTTAGTTAAAAGAAGTCTTCTAGAATACATTAATTTCTTTCGGCCGAAAACATTTACAACTAAGTCTTTTTTAGATTTTTTTAAGATTTCTTCTATTTCCTGTTTTTCTAAATCACTTGAGACAACAACGCTATCAACATAATCTAGGTAATAATTGATCGATTCTGAATTTGTTGCTAAATGATCTAATAATAAAATGCGCTTGATATTTAAATCTTTTGTTCTTTCTATTATACCTAAATCATCAAATACTATACCTTTTATATTAGCTTTTTTTAAGATTAAAGAAAGTTGTTCTAATTCATCTTCTTCTAAAAGCCTATTTACTAAGACATAGTCATCTATATCTTCTACATCATAATAATTAGTATAACCCACACAAAAAGATTTAAGTGGATATAAGAAAGAAATATTTTCTATACCTCTTAATTTTTCTTTAATACTTTTTGTTGTGATGGTTACTAATTTTCTCATTCTTTTGCTACACTAACGGATAATCCGTCTCCTTTGTCATAAAATTTTGTTTCAAATTCTTTGTTTTCTTTTAGAAAGTCAATATAACTTTCTATTTTTTCTACCAAACTTTTTAAATTTTTGCTGTCAATTTTACTTGATTCACCCACATATCCATGAAAATTGATATTATCTGTAATGATAACTCCATGAGGGTTTAGGTAGTGTTTATATTTTTCAAAGAATTTTATATATTGACCTTTGGCAGCATCAATAAAAATTAAGTCATATCGCAAATCTTCACTGAGATTTAATTCTAAAGCATCTTGATAAACGACATTTATTTTCTTCTCTAAGCCACATTTTTTGACATTTTTTAAACATTCCATATATCTGGTTTCGTCTCTTTCAATCGTTGTTACTGTGACATCAGGACTACTAGATGCCATGAGAATCGCTGAGTAACCAATGGCACTACCTATTTCTAAAACATTTTTAACTTTTGTTGTTTTGATAAAACGCATTATAAATGCGATAGATTCTTTTTCAATTATGGGAACGTTAAACTCGTTAGCATATCGTTCCATCTCTAAAATATTTTCTTTCATAAAATCACCTATTTCATGTATTTTTCCTTTAAAACAGCGAATTCTTTAGCATCTTTAGCAAAATAAACTTTTTTAGTTGCTATATCCGCGACAAAATATGTATAGTCGGTATCACTAGGATTTAATGCCGCTTTTATACTGCTGATTGATGGATTACAAATTGGTCCAATAGGAAGACCCAAAAATCCAGTTCGGCGAGTATTGTACGGATTATCATCTTGTAAGTAAGGACTTATATTTTCTGTTAAGTCTAGCTTGGCACCATAGTAGGCTGTTACATCCATGCCGAGACTCATTCCTGTTTTTAATCTTTTATAAATAACTTGACTTACCATTTCTCTATCACTTGATGATGTTGCTTCTTTTTCAATAATAGATGCCATTGTTAAAATTTCATGAATTGTGTATTTACTTTCGCTCATAGCAATTTTATAGGGATCTAGTTGTTTATTTGTTTCGTTAAGCATTTTCTTAACAATTTGAGTCAAGTTAGAATCTTTATAAAAGTCATATGTATTAGGATATAAATATCCTTCTAATTTGTAATAGATTTTGTCATCAAGAATATCATTTTCTAAAAAGGAATATTCTTCTATTAATGGTGTTAAAAATTCCTTGCTGTTAATCTCTTTTATTAAATCATCATAATTTTTATTAAATGTGTCGGCGATTTGCTTGACAAACTGAGGTAAGCGCATACCTTCTTTGAATGTTATTCTGATCGTATTGTCAGCTTTAGCCCCTTCTGCAATCTTGCTAAATAATTCTTTTACATTCATGTTGCGATCAAGATTATATGTACCAGCTTCGATTTTCATATCCCCATGTAGTTTTAAATAAATGGTCGTCGCTAGTTCATTCTTTATAAGATTGGCTGTTTTTAAATTACTAATTATTTGTTTTTTTCCAGTCTTAGCCTTGATAACAAATGTTACAGCATCACTTTCTTTACTGACGCTACTTAAGTTGATGTTATACCAGATGATTGCACCTAGACTACTAAGTAAGATAATTATGATTATTATAATTAAAATCTTCTTCATTTTATTCACTCACTTCTTTGTTCATCTTATTTTGAACCTGAATTAATACACTATCTAAAAATTCTAATGTGTAATCATCTTCTATGGGAGATAATTTTTGTTTACCATCAAAAAATTCATAATTAGCTGCATAAGCAATTACTTCACCGTCTTGGTTTTTTTCACCCTTAGTGTAGACAATATAATTCTTACCTTTATTGTCTGTTTCAACTTTAAAAAGAATATTATATTCTTCTGTCTTATCATCTTTATCTATAATAAGTTTATTTTTCATTTTTTTGCCCCTTCATATAGCTTTCTAAAATGATGCTAGCCGATACGGCATCAATCACTTTTTTTTGTTTAATATTTTTGTTGCCAGTTGTTTTTAGAATGTTCATCGCTTCTACGGTTGAAAGTCTTTCATCATAATAGTGAATATTTTTATGATACTTTTCTAACATTTTTCCAAAATCTAAACTCCTTTGGGCAGCAAAACCAAGAGAGTTATCCATATTTTTGGGTAATCCTAGAACTATATCTGTTATATTATAATGATTTATTATCTCTGCAAGCTCATCTAAAACACTAGCATATTCTTCTTTAGGAAATTTCAAAACTTTAAGCGGGGTCGCCAAAGTGTTGGTTTTGTCGGTGATAGCTAATCCTAAGGAAGTGGTTCCAAGATCTAATCCTAAATAACGCATTTCAACGTCCTAAATAAGAGTTGATAAAAGCCATCATAACTTCGGTTCTATCAAATTTACATAATTTTTTTCGAGAATTATTATATGTTGTAATATATTTTTCATCTCCTGTTGTTAAGTATCCTACAAGCTGACTCGTTGCATTATAGCCTCGGTATTCTAGCGCTTCAACTACTTCATTTATCGTCATTAAAATTAATTCTTGTCTTAATTCTTGCACATTGAATATGCTTGTTTTATTTTCCATAAAATCACCTATGTAACTTTTTTGGTTACAAGTTTATTTTATCAAATAAAAGAATATCCTGCAATACTTTGTCTTTTAATGTGCATCAAATTATATTTGTAGACATAGAAAAAAGTAGAATAAATATTCTACTTAATGCGGCAAAAGAGGTTTAAGATATTCAAAAAATACATGGCATATTTTATTTTTTAAAAAGAAAACTTTAATTTGTAGGAACTATAAGTCTATAATTTTATAGAAAGGTTTGTAAAAGAGTTAATGATATCAAATATGCCAATCCTTCTTCTACCTGTTTATAGTTTAACTGATAACTTTGTTCTTTTTAAGAAAAATATGTGTTATTTTCGTGAAACCGATTATTTTCTCGTTGTTTGCTTTTCTAACTCAGCAATGCCTTCTCTAATAAGAAATATTCTTTCATCTTCACTTTCGGCAGTGATGACGTCTATAGAGTTTACAATTTCACTAACTTGTGAAAATGGAACTTCTCTACACTCTTCTTTATAGTCCGTTTGAAAATAGTTTATGTAGCAAGTAAAATCCTCATCACTATTTAATTTTTGATAGCTATTATACATAGATAGTAAATCAGTATTATCTCTATCTGGAGCATACATCATAGGTATTTTCGCATCTAAAGAAAAATTTTGAGCGAAGGCTAATCCTCGTCTAGGACCATTTTTAGCTCCTCCCCTTTCAATTACGCGATACATTACGGCGTTTAATAGCTCTATATATAGATTTTCTTCTTTTTCGTACTCTCCACCAGTTAGATTATTTGGTGGCGTTACAAAATGTTTAGCTTTAGAATCCAAATTTGCGACGTATTCTGCAAATAATTCGATAACTTTTTCTTTTTCATCAGTTTCTTCTATCGTTTTTTCAAACCATTCAGCAAACGACTCAACAAATATGCTCAAGCATTCTATCTCTCTTTCATATACTTCGATTGTACTATATGCATACTTTGTATCATAATACCACCTAAAGAAAGCATCTACTTTGCCAGTTAAATCAATATGTTTTTCATTTAATATTTCCATTTTTTTCACTCCCTATTTTCTAAATTATATCCAACTTTTTCTATTATGTCTATCCTTTTGACAATATTTTGACATCTAACTTCTTTAATGATAGAAGATTTTTGCTTTTTTTTCACTTTTTCTTGAAACTATCTAAGCTTTATGTTAATATTAATATGTCATGGACCTCTAGCTCAGTTGGTTAGAGCATCCGGCTCATAACCGGGCGGTCGAAGGTTCGAGTCCTTCGAGGTCCACCATTTTTTGCAGGTATGGCGGAACTGGCAGACGCGCTAGACTTAGGATCTAGTGGATTAATCCGTGGGGGTTCAAGTCC
>CAMNRN010000062.1 GCA_946553095.1 uncultured Mycoplasmatota bacterium | reverse complement strand
AACTAGCTACCTATTATACACATAAAAAAAGACTTGTCTTGATATCCGACAAATCCCCGACAAAACTAGAAAAAATTTTTAATAAATCATATTAATTCATCGATAAATATAGATCTATCTTCTTTATTTTTAGGCACTAATAAATAGATATCATTTTTTGTTCTAGTTAGAGCAACATAAAATATTCTTCTGTCTTCAGCATAAGGAAAATTTTCTTTAAACCCGCGTGGTTTGAAAATACTGCTTAGCCAAATTGTTTCTTTATCTGGGCAAGGAAAATCGGCACTTGTTACATTTAAGAGAATAACTTGGTCAGCACCCAATCCTTTGGAACTATGGATGGACATAGCATCAATAATTGCATCTGGATAATCTTTGGAAATTATTCTTGTACCAACACCTTCTTCAAAATATTCTGTTTGCAATAAACTAGCTATGTGTTTATTTTTGCGAGATATTATTAGTATATGATCTTTGGGGTTGTTTAAATATATTTTTTTGATAATTGCTCTGACTACCTGAAATTGATTAGAATCATAGACGCAGAATTTTAAAGGATTCTCTCTTTTCTTAGGAGATATTAAACTCTTTTTTATCTGCAAAGGATTTTTCATTATAAAGTTTCCTGCTCTGTTTATTAATTGTTGACTGCTTCGATAAGTACTATTGATAAATAATTGTTTGGCTCCTGGAAATAAGGCACTATACTTCAAAAATAAATCTATTCTAGATCCGGCAAAGGAAAAGATTGTTTGCCAATCATCTCCAACTGAAGTTACTTTGGCGTTGCTTAAATTGGATATATTGCGCGCAAATTTATAACGATCTATAGATATGTCTTGATATTCATCAACAATTAGATAATCATAATCTAAAATATTTTCTTTTTCAGGAATACTTTGCATGTACTTATTCGCATAATATATCATATCCGAAAAATCAATTCTATTTTTAGGAATAACATTCCGCTCATAATACCGAAATATTTTACTAAATAGATTGGCTTCATGGATCATTTCTTTTTGTAACAATTCATCGCTGTTATCAATATAATTGGCGATTATTTTTTTAGCATCATCTCGATGAATGTTACTTTTTAAATCATTTATTATATTTATGATAAAGTCGATGAAATGGAAAAATTCCGCATGAGTATTATTATTTAGTATTTGATCGTAGATTTCTTCGTTAGAAAGTTTTTTTAACTCTACATGGTGAAGTTCCAATTGTTCTTTTAAATCTTGTAGGAAATCTATCTGTATTCCTAATTGCTCTTTTTTATAATCTAGTTCAATGTAATTATTATTTTTGATTTTATGAAATGCTCTTTTTTTATTTCTAATATCGTTATATTTTTCTTGTTCTTTACGACTAATTGTTCCGTTTACATAATAGCTTGATAGCCCAAAGTATTCGATATATAATGGTATGCCATTAACTTCAATTGTAAAATCAGGTAAATAACTTTTTTCTTCATCAACCTTTTCTGGATAAGGTTCTTCATATTTATAATCAATTCCATGAACAAAAAGAAAGTTAGCTATCTCTGCCTCAGCCTTAGAGCGGACAACTTCGTCTTTAAGGGTTCTTGGAGAAGAGCTTTTTAAATAGCTTTCGGTTCGGTATTCAATAATGTTTTGAAGATTATTTTTGTTCTGTTCTTGTTTTCTTTTTTTATAATCTAAAAAGTATTCTTTAAAGGTAGAAAATTTAGAATAATTATCAACAAAACCTTTGGAAAACATTTTAGAATTGGCACAATCATATTTATTAAATGTTTTTATGTAGTCAGATAACAGTTCTTTATCATTAAACAATACTTCTTCAACAAACCGACCAATTATTTCTTTTTGTTCCCTTTCTGACAAAGGAATGAGGGGCTTGTCAAAAAGTTTACGAATCATTTTTATTCCTAATGAATGAAAAGTCATGATGTCTACTGGTAAATGAAATTCATATTTGATTCGATCTTCCAACTCATTTGTTGCTTTGTTTGTGTAAGAAATTACGGCAATTTTGGAAGGTGGTATGTGCTTTTTTTCAATTAAGTATTTGACTTTGGCAGCCATTGTTGTTGTTTTCCCAGCTCCAGCACCAGCGATAATAAGAGAATATTCTTCTTCATTTAATATGGCTTTTCTTTGTTCTTCATCAAGAATAATGCTATTATCAATATCCTTAAACATATTGTCAAAATATTCCTTTTCTTCTTCTAATTTAGTCTTAATATATAATTCGTTGTGAACGTTTATTTTCTCATAACCATTATTAAGAATCTCTAATCCATCTTCTGTTAAATCTTCTTTGATTAAATTTTGATATTTTTCTAAAAATCTTGTATAGTCTTTGTACGTTATATATTTATCAGAATTTAATAAATATTGAAAATCTTTTACTAAATTTATAGTATTTACATTAGTCATTTACATCCCTACTTCTTTTATTTATTTTTACTATCAATTATGATTGTTATTGGCCCATCGTTTTTTATATTGACCTGCATATCAGCGCCAAAGATTCCGGTTTCGACTGAAACATATTTTTTTAATTCAGCATTAAATGTATCATATAATGTTTTGGCTAAGTTGCCGTTTAGGGCCTTGATATAAGATGGCCTGTTTCCTTTTTTAGTATCTGCAAATAAAGTGAATTGACTTATTGATAAGATACTTCCCTTTACGTCTAAAATGGACTTGTTCATGATATTTAGTTCGTCTGGAAATATGCGAAGATTTATAACCTTTTTTACGATATATAAAATATCTTGCTCGATATCATTTTCGGTAAATCCTACGAGAATTACTAAACCAAAGGGAATCTTGCCTACGGTTTTATGATTAACTTCAACAGAACTTTCTAAAGCTCTTTGGATTACTACTTTCATCGTTTTAACCTTTCAAATATGTAGTTACTTCTGTGGTGTTTTTCATTCGCTCTAAGACATTACATATCATATTTAATTCTTCTTTGTCTTTTACACGAATATTTATTTCATAGGTATATCGATCATTTTTTTCAATGATGTTACAAGATTTTACTTGAATATCTTTTTTACCTATTTCTGTAATTATCTCGGCCATTTGGTTGTTGGTGTTAGATGTTTCGATATAAATGGTTGTAAAATAATAATTAGTTGTGTCATTATTCCAAGTTACTTCAATGGTTCGTTCATTTTTATCTTGGATATTTGGGCAATCTTTTTTGTGAATGGAAATTCCTTGGCCTTTAGTGATGAAACCTAGAATTTCGTCGCCTTTGATAGGCTTACAACATTTTGCTATTGATACTAATATATCATCAGTTCCATTTACTAAAATATCTTTTTGATGATTTATTTCTGGGGTTGGTGTCATTTTTTTTAATAATACATCGCTTGCTTCGTCTGAACTTTCTTTTGTTAGATTAATTATATAACCAGCGGTGTAACGAAGGGAACCAACAGCAAGGTAAAGCTCTTCTAAATTCTCAAGTTTTAATTCGCTTAGAATTTTTTCGATGTTTTTATTAGATAAAACTTCGTTAAAAGAAAGCTTTCGTTTACGTAATTCTTGTTCAATTATTTCTTTTCCTTTAACTGTATACTCTTCTTTGGTTTGTTTGCTAAAGTATGCTTTGATTTTATTTTTTGCCTGAGTTGTTTTAACAATATTTAACCAATCTTTATTTGGTGTAGATGTATTGCTGGTTTTGATACTAACAATATCGTCGTTTTGCAGTTCATAATTAAGTGGTACTATACTGTCATTTACTATTGCACCAACGGTTGTATCTCCAACGTGAGAGTGAATTCGGTAGGCAAAATCAATCGGAGTCGAACCAATGGGAAGCTCTACAACATCACCTTTAGGGGTATAAACATATATTAAGTCAGCTAAAAAGTCGTTTTCTGCGGCGGTTTCTAACTCACTATCTTCAGCATTAGTTTCAATGACATTACGAAACATTTCAAGTTTTTGTTCCATAGATTCTTGAGCTTTTTTGGCGCCTTTTTCTTTGTATGACCAATGGCTGGCAATTCCTTTTTCGGCAATTTCATCCATTTCATAAGTACGTACTTGGATTTCATAAACCTTTTTTCCAGGACCAAATACGGTTGTGTGAAGAGATTGATACATATTTTCTTTGGGACTAGCAATATAATCTTTAAAACGCTTAGGCATTGGACGAAATTTAGAATGAATAAGACCGATTGCAGCATAACAATCACTTATTGTATCCACAAAAACTCGTAAAGCTAAAATATCATATATATTATCCCATTTTTTGCCATTATTTAATTTGTTATAAATGCTATAAACACTCTTAACTCTTCCTTTTATCGTAAATTTGATTCCAGCAAGTGATAAAATTTCGATAAGACTTTCCTTCATTTCTTCTAAATAACCACTTAAATCGTCGACAGTGTTGTTTAGTTTCTCAGAAATATCGTTAAAGACATCAGGTTTTAAATAGTAAAGTGATAAATTTTCAAGTTCACTTTTTATAGAGTTAATCCCTAGTCGGTGGGCAATTGGTACTAGTACTTTTAATGTCTCTTCAGCTTTTTTCTTTTGATTCTCTGGCTTTATGGCCCAATTAGTTCGCATGTTATGAAGTCGATCTGCTAGTTTGATAAATAATACACGAACATCCTCGGCTAAACCAACTAAAATCTTACGAAGGTATATGGCATCTGTTTCATTATCTTTTGTTAGTTCTAGCTTATTGATCTTCGATACTGATTGGACAATTTTAGCAACTTCTTCACCAAAATTCTCTTTTAATTTTTCGTAAGTTGTAGTGCCGTGATTAATCGTTTCGTGTAATAAAGCGGCAATAATCGTTGGATCATCCACATTTAAATCGAGCAATATATTTGTAACTTCTAAAATATGAGTAATTAAATCATCACCCGTTAATCTTTTTTGCCCTTCATGTTCTTTTTCGGCATACAAGTAGGCCTTTTTTATCTCTTCAATATTTTCCCTTAATGCTAGTTTTAACTCTAAATCTTTGTATGTTATCGTCTCTTTCATGTGTGTACTCTCTTTCTAATTGACTTAAAAAATTTATTCAACATATATTTATTATATAACGAATTGATTTTTTTTTCGAGGGGGAAGCATGAGAAAAAAAAGAAATGTTTTTATTGAATCAACTTTTATTTTGATTATAAGTGGTTTTTTTACTAAAATTATCGGTTTTATAATACGCATTGTTTATACACGGATTATTGGTCCTTATGGAATTAGTTTGTATTCGATTGCAATGCCTACTTATTCCCTACTTTTGACAATTGCTACTTTAGCTATTCCTATTTCTATTTCTAAATTAGTTGCCGAGGCTAAGGGCCGAGCAATAAGGATTTTAACCTCAGCAACGTTAATAATTCTAGTAATTAATTTTTTCTTAATTTTGCTTACTTTTTTGGCTGCTGATTATATCGCTATTAATCTTTTGAAAGAAGCTCAGGTTGCTCCTATTTTAAGAGCTATGGCTTTAACGCTTCCTTTTGTTTCTATCTCTAGTGTATTAAAAGGATACTTTTCGGGAAAACAAAATCTAGTCCCTCATGCCACGAGTAATGTTATTGAACAAATTATTCGTTTGATAATCATTGTGGTGGTTTTACCTATTTTGATGAAAAAAAGTGTGATGCTCGCCCTTATCGGATTTATTTTACTTACAATTGTATCAGAAATAAGTAGTATCATTGTTTTCTTTTTCTTTCTTCCTAAGAAGATTCATTTTAAAAATTATAATATTTTACCTTCTAAAGCAATTACTAAAGATATTTTAGATATTTCTATTCCTACTGTATCGGGAAGAATTGTAGGAAATATTGGCTATTTTTTTGAACCAATTATTATTACTCAATTACTTTTAATTTCAGGATATTCTAATTCATTTATTCTAAGTGAGTATGGCGCTTACAATGCATACAGTTTATCTCTTCTTACTATGCCTAGTTTTTTTGTCGCAGCAATTTCAACGGCTTTACTTCCAGAAATTAGTAAATGTAGCTCTAGAGGCAATAAATCTTTAGTTATTAAAAGAATTAAACAAGGATTGTTTTTTGCCTTTGTAATAGGATTCTTTTTTTCAACAGTGATTTTTATTTTCAGAGATCATCTGTTATTTATGCTTTATAATACTACACATGGAAGCGATTATATTAAAATATTAGCACCTTTTTTCGTGTTGTTTTATTTAGAAGGTGTTTTGGCTTCTAGTTTGCAAGCTCTAGGACTTGCTAAAGTGTCAATGAAAATCTCTTTGTGGGGTGTTGTAGTGAAACTTGTTACTTTAGCAGTTTTCTCTCTTTGTCATATCGGTCTTTATGGTCTTGTTATTTCTGAGATTATCAATATTATTTTTGTAGTTTCTTCAGCTTTTTATCAATTAAAAAAAGCTCTATAAATAAGCCTATTTTATTCTGCTTACCTACGGACAGTTTCTCAAATCAAAAAAAATAGATATAACATACAAGTTATATCTATTTGCTCTTACAATTGATAAAACAACCCTTTTTTGTTATTATTTATTTACTAGAACAAACAAGCGAGGTCGTTTTATGAATAAAGTATATAATACTCAAGATGATTTTACAAGAAGTTTTAAAAATTTCTTATTAAATTGTATGCCTAACATTAGAAAAACTCAAGTTAAAATTATTCCTTCTGTTATTTTTAGTATGATTAATGCTGAATCTTTTGTTGCTAGTGATATTGCTAATCACTACAAAGATTCAGTTTTTTTCACACAAAGGGATTCCAAAATTAGAAGAATTCATCGCCTTTTTAACAACAAGTACTTTGAACCTTATATCCTTTGGGAGCACATCATCAAATTTGTTATTAATAACTATCAAGCCAAACCCCAAAAAATTCATGTTATTATCGACCATATGTTTTCTCATGACAATTTCACTGTTTTAATGTTTTCTATGAACAAGGCATACCTTTATTGTTTTCGCTTAAAAAGACTATTAAAATTCTTATTCACAACAAAAAAGAAGGTCATAAAATTTGGAAAACCTTAGATTCCTATGCAAAGAAATATAAAGCAACTGTCTATAAAGATATTGAACTTTTTGATGAAAAATACATCATTAATATCGTTCATAGCAAATATTTAGACACTGATGATCCATGGCTTATTGTTACAAATGGTGACATAGAACATGCTATTAAAAATTATAGTAATTGCTTTGGTGGGATTGAGTCTCTTTTCAAAAATCAAAAATCTAATGGTTTTCACATAGAATCAGTTTGTAATGCCAAAGAAAAATACTTCACTTCTATGTATACTTTTGTCTGTATTTCTACTCTTTATCTTACCATCTTAGGTACTGAATACTCTAAAAATACTAGATGTTATAAAAATATTAATATTCAAACTCACAAGAATTATAAAGAAAAAGGAAAAGTTAGAATTATGTCTTTATTTAACATTGGACTTACTTTGTTTAAATCTGCCCTAAATTCTTTAACATACATCATGATACCCATAAGATTTATTCTTTACGACGTCTAACTACCTTATTTTCTAAAATTTAAAACAAGTGTGAATTATCACACTCATTTTGACATGTTATTAACTTTTAAATATTTTGACTTTACAAGAATAATTTACAAACAAATCAATATTTGACACAAAAAATGTAAAAAAAGAGAGAAAAATATCCAAGTAAGGGCGAATTTTCACACTGTTTTTTTCTAGGTTTCACCGTGTTTTTCAAAAACTGTCAGTCAATCAGTTTATCCGATATGGATCTGTCATACTTCCAGATCCACTTGCTAGTTCTACGTTTGAAGCAAGATTAAAGGTCGGGCGCACCGCATGGTTGACGTAATACACGCGGTTGTTGTACACGTACCCATTCGTATTCACATTGAACGCATTGTTCGTATTGTCCGTATACGGC
>CAMNRN010000061.1 GCA_946553095.1 uncultured Mycoplasmatota bacterium | reverse complement strand
CAAATTAAAAGACAAATAAGTTTTATTTAACCTATTTGTCAACAGTCTGAAAATAGATGCAATCTATTTTTTTAATACATTTAATTTGGGGAATTTTTGTTTAACTAATTCATCGGGGTATTTATGATCGAGATAGATATCGAGTTTGGTTTGGGGAAGGATGTGGTTTGTTCGATTGGCAAAGCGTTTGGTTATGAAAGCAGTTAAAGTAATATTGTATAGTAATAAAATGATAAAGATGTATGTTAATTTGAAACGTTTGTGTTGAGCCATGTGTTTATAGAATTTTAAATAAAAGGGAAGAAGAAATTTTATCCATATCAAGGTGATTAGTCCCCAGGCGAAACAATAAGGGAGATAGATGCGTCCATGAATGTTGTAGTTCATATTTAAGTATGACCACGTTTCGGTGTTAAAAGCATATTCTTGAAAACAAGAAGTGAAATATTCATAAATAGAACCAATTATTATTCCTATTAGAAAAATTTTTAAACTAGTCTTATATCTTTGTTTAGAAAGAAAAAGGGTGATGATGATAAGCCCGAATCCATAGATCGGTTTGATAGGACCATACCAAAGACCTTGCTTGTTAATCCATTCGTGGTATTTGTAAAAATGCCAAAAAGTTTCAAGAACGTATCCAAAAATGCCACCGATTAAGAATAACCAAAATAAATGAAATAAGATTTTTCTAATTTTTTCTTTCAAAAATATCACCATATGTTATAATTGTATTAGAGGTAGTAAGTATGTATGCACCACTTAAAGTTACAACAGATTATTCAATATTAAAGAGTCTTATTAGGATAGATAGTTTAATTGATTTTTTATTAAAAAATAATATTGGAGCTTGTGCAATATGTGATGATAATTTATATGGGGCAAGAGAATTTTATTTGAAGTGTACAAGTAATAATATTAAACCAATTATTGGGTTATCTGTTTTAATAGAAGAACAAAGTGTTTATCTTTATGCGATTAATTATGCTGGTTATCAAAATTTACTTAAGATTCATACTATTATGCAGACGAAAGATATAATACGTCAAGACTTAGAGTTGTATAAGGAGAATGTTGCGATTATTATTCCTTATGAAAGTATTTCTTTATATGAGAAATTATTGTTTTTTAATGATGTTTATGTGGGGTATAAAACTAGTGAAGAGAAAAAGAAGGCTATGGATATTAGTCGTCATGTTTTATTTGTCAATGATCTGAGGGCACTCGAGGCTTTAGATATTCAATATTTAGAATATTTAGATAAATTGCGCAAGGAACCAAAAAAAGATTATACTTATAATTATTATGTTAGTAGTTCTTTGGTAGAGTATGAAAGTATTCAAAAGTTTGTCGATCTTTTTGATTTTCATTTTCCGGTTGATATGAGGTATATTCCTAAGTATAGTGAAAATGTCAATTCGTTAGATTTTTTAAATACACTGGCTCATAAGGGGTTAGAAAAAAGACTTAAAAATAAAGTTCCTAAAACATATCTAGATAGATTGGAATATGAATTAGATGTTATTAATAAGCTTGGGTTTGTAGATTATTTTTTAATCGTATATGATTATGTGTTTTTTGCAAAGAAAAATGGGATTTTGGTGGGGCCTGGAAGAGGTTCAGCTGCGGGCAGTTTAGTTAGTTATGCTCTTGGTATTACAGAAATAGATCCTTTGCAATATGGATTGTTATTTGAAAGATTTTTGAATCCTCAGCGGGTGACAATGCCTGATATTGATATCGACTTTGATGCGAGTAAAAGAGATGAAGTTATCGATTATGTGCGAAATAAATATGGGAAAAACAAAGTAGCTTTAGGAATTACTTTTAATACTTTAAAAAGTAAGTTAGTTCTGAGGGAAGTAGGAAAAATCTTATATGTTGATGCTAATTTGATTGATAAGTTTGTGAAGGAAATAGATGGAAATTTAGATTTAAAAAGTAATTTGAGAAATAAAACGGTAGAAATTTTTTTAAATCATTATAAAGAGTTAGAGAAAGTTTATAAGGTTGCTATGAAGCTTGAGAAAATAAAGAAAAATATTTCGACTCATGCTGCGGGGGTAGTTATTTCTAGTGTTTCATTAGATGATGTTATACCGATTTGTATCAATAATGAAGTGGTGTTAACGGGTTTTCCAATGGAGTATTTGGAAGATTTGGGACTTTTAAAGATGGATTTTTTAGGATTAAAAAATTTGACAATAATTGATAATATTTTAAGAAGAATAAATGGCAATGTCTTAAAAAATATTAATTTAGAAGATCAAAGGGTTTATACGCTTTTACAAAGTGGCAAAACAGAAGGTATTTTTCAGTTAGAAACCTCAGCTATGCAAAGCCTTGTTATGAAATTAAAGCCTTCATGTTTTAACGATTTAGTGGCCGCGGTAGCACTCGGTCGACCAGGACCTAAAGAACATGTGCCAGATTTTATTAAAAGGAAAAATAAAGAAACAAATGTTAGTTATTTACATGAAGATTTGAAACCTATTTTAGAAGAAACTTATGGAATTATGTTATATCAAGAGCAAATTATCGCTATTTTGGTGAAATTTGCTAGTTATTCTTATGGCGAAGCTGATGTTATAAGAAGAGCTATTTCGAAGAAAAAGAAAGATGATATATTAAGAACAAGAGATGATTTTCTATGTAGAGTAGTAAATAATGGTTATGAAAAAGAAATAGGCGAAGAGATTTATCAACAAATTGCGGAGTTTGCTAGCTATGGTTTTAATAAATCTCATTCAGTGGCATATGCCCTTATTGCTTATCAAATGGCTTATTTGAAGGTTTATTATCCTCTTTACTTTGTGATTGAATTATTAAATGGAAATTCACTTAAGAATGATTATTATTTGAGTTATTTGAAACAAAAAGGAATTTTGTTAAAGAAAGCTAGTGTTAATAGTGATAATTGGCATTATGATTTTAAAGATAATTGTTTGACAATGCCACTTTATAATATTAGAAATTTGAGTAAAGATGTGGCTTTAAAAATTTGGATGAAGCGAGATAAAGGATATCAAGATATATTTGATTTTGTGATAAAAACGAAGGATTTTATGACTTTAGAATTAGCTTCTTTGCTTATTCATGCTGGAGCGCTTGATTGTTTTTCATTTAATCATCAAACGATGGTAATGAATATGGAAAGCTTGTTAAATTATGCCTCTTTGGTAGGGGATAGCGAAGATTTATTATTAAGACCTACCGTTTCTGTAAGTCGGGAGTATGATGAAGATTTTTTAAGAAAGAAAGAATTAGAAAGTTATGGTTTTTATGTTACGAATCATCCAGCTAGTAAATATAGTAAAGAAATGGTTTTGAAAATGGCTTTCATGAATAAATTTTTGTTTAAAAAAGTGGTAATGGTTGTCGTGCTGGAAAGTATTCGGATGATTAAAACTAAAAAGAGAGAAGATATGGCTTTCTTTTCAGGTTCTGATGAAACAGGAATTGGAGACTTTACAGTCTTTCCTAATGTTTATGATGATTTTAAAAAGTATAAAGTGGGAGATTTAGTGAGATTGACAGGAGAAGTGACAAAGAGGTTTGAAAAAATTGGAATGATTGTTAAAACAATTGAAAAAATGGAGGATTAAGAATGAATGATGAATTAAAAAGATTTTTTAATAGTATCGGTTTTAGTAGTGAGGAATTTACTCTTTCTTCTGTTACTAAAGTTGTTTTAAATAGAAATTTAGATAGTTTTGAAGTGTATTTACATTCACCTTATGTAATCGATGTAGTGGAAGTAAATCGTTTGTTTTTATGTGCTAAGAATGGGATTAATGGCGAAAAGAAGTGTCACGTTCATATGGTTTATGATGAAATATTTGAAGATGATATTATTGCTTATATTTATTATTTGTTAGATGATGTTATCGTAAAAAGACCATCTTTAATTAGTTTGAAGGATAGTAATATTGAGCTTGTCGATGGGACGATTTATTTTAAAGTATTAAGTGAGTTTGAACAAGATGATATTTTGAAAGAAGCTGGAGGGATTGTTCAAGCATTAAAAGAATATGGACTAGGAGAATTTAGAGTTTTAGCAGAAATTAATTCCGATGTTAAAGAACAAATTAAAGAAGAGATATTACATGATAAAAATACAGTTAGTATTGAAAAAACAAAAGAAAGTCCAGTTATCTTTGGGAGTCATAGAGATGGGGATGTTACAAAATTAAATAATATTTTGGGAGAGACGAAAAATCTTATTATTGAAGTGTATATTTTTCAAAAAGAAGTGACGGAAAGACAAGGAAAAAAGGGACCTATTTTTATTATTAGTTTAAAGGTTAGTGATAAGACTGATAGTTATTTGCTAAAAATTGTACGCTTTCAAGAAGAAGAATATGCACAAATTAGTAAAAGGTTAAAAGTTGGTAATTGGTATCGGGTTTGGGGGCATGCTGAGCTTGATTCTTATTTGAAATGTATGGTCTTTAATGCTAGAAGTATTGAAGAAATTCCTTCGAAAGATGAAGTGGTTAAAGATGAGTGTGAAGTTAAACGGGTTGAATTACATGCTCATACTATGATGAGTATGATGGATGCGGTTGTAAGTCCAAAGGATTTAGTTAAATTCGCTCATAAGTTAGGGCATAAAGCCGTTGCTGTTACTGATCATAATTGTCTACAGGCTTATCCAGATATTTATAATACTGTGGGAGGACTTAATAAAGGAATAGAAGACGATAAAGATAAATTTAAAGCTTTGTATGGAGCAGAAGTAAATGTGATTGATGTCGAATCTAATATCGTCTTTAAAAATAAAGAATATAATTTATTTGATCAAGAATATGTTGTGTTTGATACAGAAACTACTGGATTTAATTATGGAACTGATCAGATGATTGAAATTGGGGCTGTAAAAGTAAAAAATAATGAAGTTATCGAACGATTTGATGAACTTATCGCTTGTGATAAACCTCTTCCCAAAGTGATTACGGATTTAACTTTGATTACGGATCAGATGCTCGAGGGAAAAGATAGTGAAGAAAATGTAACTAGACGTTTTTTGGAATTTATAAAAGATTTACCACTTGTTGCTCATAATGCGGCCTTTGATATTGCTTTTATAACAGCGGCGGTTAAAAAATATAATTTGCAAGAATTTTCTAATACGGTTATAGATACAATGGGAATGGCTAGAAATATTCATCCCGAATGGCGAAATCATAAACTTTCAACTTTGGTTAAAAATTTGGAAGTGGATTGGGACGAAGATAAACACCATAGGGCAGATTATGATAGTGAAGGAACTGCTAAATGTTTTTATAAGATGCTTTATGAATTGAAAAGAGAGAATATTAAAACGACGATTGATTTAGAAAATATTGCTGATAAGGAAAATACGATTAAATTTGCAAGACCTTTTCATTTGTCGCTTTTGGCAAAAGATAAAATAGGGCTTAAAAATCTATTTAAAATAATTAGTTTGGCTAATACCAAATATTTGTATCGTTTTAAAGAGCCTAAGATTCCTCGAAATGATTTAATTGATTTAAAAGAAGGATTGTTAATTGGTAGTGGTTGTATTAATGGAGAAGTGTTTGAAAAAGGACTTAAATTAAACGATGAAGAACTATTAGATATGATGAGTTTTTATGATTATATCGAGGTTCAACCTGCTGTTTGTGCATCACATTTAATTGGTGCAGATAAGATTTTTCACACAGTGATCGATTATAATAATTATTTGAGTCGTTTAATTCGTTTGGGAAAACAAGCTGGAAAATTAGTTTGTGCAACAAGTGATGTGCATAATTTGCGACCAGATGATTTGTTGTATCGAAAAGTAATCGTTCATCAAAAAACTAATGGAAGATTGCATCCTTTGAACCGTAGTGATATAGAAATGCCGAATATGTATTTTTTGACAACAGAAGAAATGTTAGAACAATTTTCATTTTTAGATCAAGATTTAAGAGAAGAAGTAGTTATTACTAATCCGAATAAAGTAGCTGATTTATGTGAACATTTACAAATTATTCATGATAAACTTTATACTCCAGTTTTAGAAAATTCAGCAGAGATTACTAAAGAAATGGTTTATAAAAAAGCTCATGAAATGTATGGGGAAGAACTACCTAGTAATATAGAAGAAAGATTAGAAAGAGAGCTAAGTGGGATTATTGGGGGAGGTTTCGATGTCATCTATTTGATTGCTGAAAAACTTGTTAAGAAAAGTAATGCTGATGGTTACTTTGTGGGATCTCGAGGCTCAGTCGGTTCAAGTTTGGTTGCGACGATGATGGGAATTACGGAAGTTAATGGTTTGCCAGCACATTATTTATGTCCTAAGTGTAAAAGAAGTGTTTTTGTTGATGAAAATAATGAAGCTTTAGCTAATACTTATGCGAGTGGTTATGATATGCCTGATAAAGTTTGTGAGTGTGGAAGTAATATGCGAAAGGAAGGTCAGGATATGCCTTTTGCTACATTCTTGGGCTTTAAAGCGGAGAAAGTTCCCGACATAGACCTTAATTTCTCAGGAGATAATCAAGCTGATGCCCATAATCATGTTAAAGTCTTGTTTGGTGAAGATCATGCTTATCGCGCCGGGACTATTTCAACGGTGGCAGAGAAAACAGCTTTTGGTTATGTTAGAGGGTATTGCGAAGATAAAAATATAATCTTAAATAATGTGGAAATTGAAAGAATTGCGATGGGATGTACTGGGGTTAAGCGAACAACAGGTCAGCATCCTGGAGGGATTATTGTTATTCCTCAGTATATGGATGTATTCGACTTTACGCCATATCAATATCCAGCTGATGAACCAGATAGTTCGTGGTATACAACTCATTTTGACTTCCATGCGATTCACGATAATGTTTTAAAACTAGATATACTAGGTCACGATGATCCGACAATGCTAAGATATTTGGGGGATACGACGAAAGTTAATGTAATCGATATTCCGTTTGATGATAAAAATGTTATTAGTCTTTTTACTTCACCTACAGCTTTGGGGGTAAAAGAAGAAGATATTTTGTGTAAAACAGGGACACTTGGAATTCCCGAATTTGGTACTAATTTTGCGATTAACATGCTTTTGGAAATTAAACCGACGCATTTTGCCGATTTGGTTAAAATTGCTGGTTTATCACATGGAACTAACGTTTGGCAAGGAAATGTGCGAGATTTAATTGTCGATAATGTGGCTAGTTTTAATGAAGTTGTCGGTTGTCGAGATGATATTATGGTTAGTCTTATCAATTATGGAATGGAAGATTCTGCGGCTTTTAAAATAAGTGAGTTTGTGCGAAAAGGTAAGGCTAAAAAAGAACCTGATAAGTGGCTTGAAATGGCAGAATCGATGAGAACATATGATGTTCCAGAGTGGTTTATTGAGTGTTGTCGAAAAATTGAATATATGTTTCCTAAGGCGCATGCTTGTGCTTATGTCATGATGGCTTATCGGGTTGCATGGTTTAAAGTTTATTATCCTCTTTACTATTATTCGGCATTTTTTAGTATCAGAAGAAGTGATTTTGATGTTAAAGCTATGCTCGGAGGTTATGATGGAATTAAAAGAAGACTTATTGAAATAAAAGAAAAAGGATTCGGGGCAACGCCTAAAGAAAGTGCTGTTGCAGATACGCTTGCTGTTGCATTAGAAATGTTGGCACGAGGGTTTACTTTTAAAAATATTGATATCGAGAAATCTTTGGCGAAAACATTTTATATCGATGAAGATAATAAATGCTTGTATTTGCCTTTCATGGCCGTTGATGGACTAGGAGAAAACGTTGCTAATAAAATTATTGAGGAAAGAGAGATAAAACCTTTTTATTGTATTGAAGATTTTGCTAATCGTGGAAAGGTTAATAAAACAACAGTGGATAATTTAAGGGAACTCGGTATTTTTAAAGATATGCCAGAGTCAGCTCAGTTGAGTTTCTTTTAAATCGCTTTGTTGTTGCGGTTGCAAAAGAACTTACTAATCCATAGAGTTAGAGAAAATTTAATAACCAAAAATACGTTGAATTAAAAACTAAATTCACGTAAAGATTGGTAATATGAATTTTATAAGTA
>CAMNRN010000060.1 GCA_946553095.1 uncultured Mycoplasmatota bacterium | reverse complement strand
TGGTATTTCATACCAAATAATAAAGCTGATATTTTTGACTAAATTGTGCATTAGTTCTCCCTCCCAAAACTACATCCACAGTAATCTTGACGATATAGATTGTATTCTTTACTCAATTCAATACTTCTTTTATAACCGTCTTTCTTCTTAAAATCACTATATAAATATTTTATACCATATTCTTTCTCAAGTACAGCACCAATTTTATTAATTGTATTACTATTTTTATGAGGACTGACAGTAAGAGTCGTGCCAAAATAATCAAAGTTTAATTTTTGGGCTTTATCTGCTGTATATTCCAAACGCAAGTGAAAACAAACTGGGCAACGAGCTCCCCCTTCTTTTTCTTTTTCTAAACCTTTAACACGAGAACGAAATATTTCATTTTCATAATCACAGTCTAAAAACTTAATTTCATTTATTGAATCATATTCTGTTATAAATCTAATTTGTTCTTTTTTTCGCTTCAAATATTCTTCTAAGGGTTCAATATTCGGATTGTAATATAAGACAGTGACATCAAAATATTGATTTAAAAACTCTAGGCATGTTGATGAACAAGGACCACAGCAACTATGCAAAAGAAGTTTAGGTCTCTTTTCTAAAGTTTTAACAAGTTCTAATAATTTAAGATGATTATTCACTTTCTTCACTCTCCGTTTCACTATTATTTTTATTATATTCATTTTCATATGTGCTAAATAATACGGTTTTACGATTTCCATCTAAGTAAAAAATACCTTTTTCTTCTTCGATTGTGGAATAAAGTCTTTTGTATTCTTTTAATTTGTCAAAATTAGCAATATTAATGTAAACTGTATTACCATCATTCATTTTAAGAATAAAACGATATTCATCAATCGTAACATTATTTTTAATATCAGGACTATAGGATATTTCACTTATCAAAGATATTATATCACTATTTATTAAACTCATTTTAGCATTTAATTCTTCATATATTTCAGTGGGAGTGTAATTGGTTAGAAAAGGAATACCGATGATATTATTATCTAGAAGAACTTCTTTCTTATTTGATAAAACATATTTATTGTTTAACATATTTTTAAACAATACTTTTTCTTCTTCGATATCTATTATAAGATTTCCATTTAATTGTTTTTTGATCGAAACGCTTGCGACTAACTCTAAAGATGATATTTTTCTTTTCAAAGAGCTAGTTCTAGTTCTAAATAATGATGGTGAATTGGCAATTTCCGCGGCAGAAATTATCTCTTCGTCAGTTAAATAATTAGTACCATTGATGATTATACTTTTTATAGGCATAGTAAAGACGTAATACACTAACATCCCTATTAAATAAAGAGTTAATAGTATTACAAATAAAGCTTTTATATTAAGTTTTTTCTTTACTTTCTTTGCCATTTATTCACCAATCTACTATTACTTGTTCTAATTCTAATGTAATATCATATTTTTCTTTTATTTCCTTTTTTATAATTGAAATTAATTTTTTAATATCCTTTGAAGTTGCATTTTCTTTGTTGATGATAAAATTCGCGTGTTTAGTACTTATTTCTGCCCCACCCTCTTTTCTTCCTTTTAAACCAGCTTCTTCGATTAATCGGCCAGCACTATCGGTTGGAGGATTAGCAAATACTGAACCAGCATTTCTAGTATCTAAAGGTTGAGTTTTGCGACGACGGTCTAAATTACTAATTATTTTCTTTTTGGCTTCTAAAACATCACCTAGTTTTAATTCTAAGCAAGCTTTTAGAATTATTATTTTTCTTTGTTTAAATTCAGTAAAACGATAAGAAGCTACTATATCTGCTCTAGTAAGAGTTTTTATTTGTTTATTTTCGTCAATAATAGTAACATTTTTGACATATTCAAATATTTCATGGTTATCAGAACCAACATTTCCTTGGATGGCTGCACCTAAAGTACCAGGAATATTTTTTAAAAAATATAGATTAATATATCCAGCATCTAATGTTTTTGTTACTAAACTATTTAAAGAACATCCAGCCTCAACATAACATAGATCATCTTGGATATATATACTTTGGTAATTATCAAGAGAAAGAATTGCTCCATCAAAATCGCAATCAGGCAAAATAACATTTGAACCCTTGCCTAAAATGTACCAAGGAATGTTTTCTTTTTCTAAAAGAGTTAATAAAGGGATTATTTTATCTTTATAGGGAGTAAGATAATACTTAGCTTTTCCGCCTATATGATAGGTATTCTTATTTTTTAGATCAATATTTTCTAAAACTTGAGCGTATTCGTTCATTTGATTAACTTCCTTAATTCTTCATAGATTATTTCAGATGAGGCTTTGACTGAAACTTTTTCAAGATTACTCTTTATTCTTTGATATTTTTCTTTATTATTCATGATTTCATTAATCGCTATTTGCAAAACTTCGACACTTAATTTTTTTTCTTCAATTAACTCTGATACTTCCATGTTCTTTAAATCAAGGGCGTTATAGTACTGATGATTATTAGCTACATATGGACTCGGTATTAAAATACTAGGAATTTTTAATGCTAGAATTTCACTGATTGTCGATGCTCCAGCTCGTGAAATAATTAAATCAGCATCTTTCATAAGACCAGCTAAATTATCTAAGAAAGGAATAACTTTAACATTGTTTGGGAAAGTTTCATTTTCTACAAAAGAATCATAATAACTTTTACCAGTTATATATAGGACTTGATAGTCTTCATCACTAACAACTTTTAAAAATGATTTAAATTTTTCATTTAAGGTAGAACTACCTAATGATCCTGCGACAATAATTATTAAACGTTTATCTTTTTTGAAACCTAATTGTTCTTTGTTTTGTTTGGGAATGGATAAGGCATTATCACCACAAGGGTTTCCTGTGTAAATAATTTTTTTGGCATTTATGAAATGTTCTTTAGAATTTCTAAAAGATATGCCGATCAAATCAACAATTTTACTTAACCATATATTAGATTTGCCAGGAATGGAATTCTGTTCATGTATAAACGTGGGAATTCCTAGTTTTTTGGCCATTTTTATCACGGGATATGTCACATATCCACCTACACCTATTACAATATCTGGTTTAAATTCTTTCATGATTTCACTGCATTTTTGATTCGCTTTTTTGATTAAAAATATGTTTTTAAAGTTGCGAAGCATTTTGGTTTTGCTCATTCCATATATTTCTAATTCTTCATACTTGATTCCTAATTTTGGAACGATATCTTTTTCCATTCTATTATGCGTTCCAATATATATAACTTCACTATTTGGTTCTTTTTCTTGAATTTTTTTTATTATGGCTAAAGCTGGATATATGTGTCCACCTGTCCCTCCAGCAGAAACTATTATTTTCAATATAATCACCTACATTTAATTATACAATAAAAGAGTATTTTTTTATAACATTTTAATCGCTTTTACTGTAAAATTTTTAATTTATTACTCTTTTAAACATTTTCTCTAATTCATAATTGGTATATTTTACAATCGATGGTCGGCCGTGACAACAATTATATGGATTATCACATTTTACGAGATCTTCTAGTAAGTGTTCCATTTGTGATAGCGATAATCTTTCATTGGCTTTAACACTCATCTTACAACTGACCATTTTGGCCATGCTATCTAAGAATTTTTCTTTGCTGAAACTTCTAGCATTTTCAATCATGATATCAATAATGGTTCGAATACTTTCTTCTTCAAAACCTTTTTTGAGCCAGGTCGGATGAGCTTTGACAATAATTGTATTTATCCCGAACTCTTCAATTGTAAAGCCAAGGTCTTCCATGACTTTTTTATTTTCCCAGAAAGAATTAAAATCACTTTTGGATAATTCTATACTTACAGGAACTAAAAGGTCCGTTATTTGGGGAATCTCTTCTTTGAATCTTTTGGTAATCATTTCATAATTTACTCGTTCGTGAGCTGCATGTTGGTCTAGAATAAACATCCCATCTTCATTTTCAGCAATGATGTATGTTCCATGAACTTGAGCAACTGGATAAAGTTTAAGTCCCTTAAATTCTTCGTTTTTAATGACCGGAATGTCATCTGCTTGACTAGAAAAATCAAATGCTGTTTGGGTGATTGTAACTTCCTTAAATTCCTCTTCAGGTTGGGGTTTAGCTACGGCATTGCTAGGATTAAAAAACTCTCTTTCATCAATAAATGGAGTATCATCAGGATTATCTTCTTCATAGATAGCACTGGGAACTAAGAGATTTTCATATAGAACTTTTTTAATTGTCTGATAAAGTAGTTCGGTTAAATCTTCTAGTTTACTCATCTTGATATCTTGTTTGGTGGGATGAATATTAACATCAACTAAAGTCGGATCAGTTTCAATGTTTATTACTATCACTGGATAAAATCCCTCGTGTTTATATGTATTATAAGCATCGTTTATAGCCCTATTGATTTCATTATTTCTAATGACACGATGATTTACTAATGTAATAAAATGATTTCTGTTTTTACGTAAAACACTAGGTTTAGATATATATCCATTTATCAAAAAATCATCACTTGTAGCTTTTATTTCTAACATATTACTAGAAACATTTAATCCATATATTTCATGAATCGTTTTTAAAAGGTTGTTACTACCACTCGTTTTTATAATAACACGCCCATTGTTTGACAAAACAAAAGCTATGTCTGGTCGAGATAATGCTAATTTTTCAATGTATGATATACAATTATTTAATTCTGATGTTTCGCTTTTTAAATACTTTAATCGAGCTGGAGTATTATAGAATAAATTGGAAATTGTAATTGATGTTCCTATTCTCGCACTTGATGATGATATGTCAACTTTTTCGCCACCTTTTAAATGAACTCTGGTTCCTATATCGTTCATACAAGTTTCCATGATAACCTCAGATACACTGGCGATACTGGCTAAAGCTTCACCACGAAAGCCGAGCGTTTCTATAAAAAATAAATCATCATCTTTATATATTTTGCTTGTCGCATGTCTCTGGAAAGCTAAAATGGCATCCTGTTTATCCATGCCAATACCATTATCTATAATGCTAATTTGGGTAAGCCCACCGTCAATAAGCTCGACTTTAATCGTTGTCGACTTAGCATCAATTGAATTTTCGACAAGTTCTTTCACTACAGAAGCACACTTTTCTACTACTTCTCCTGCCGCGATTTTATTGGCTAAAAGTTCATCCATAACTTTGATTTTACTCATTTTTTGTACCTCCTACAAGCGATCCTCTTATTTCGATTAAATTTTCATCGATGTTCGTTTTTAACTCACAAGCAATTTTACTATTTATAAATCCAACACCCTTAATTATAATATCACAATTAGCAGGGATACTTATTTCTCTGTATGTATTATCTTTTTTTCTTCTTTTTTCAATGGAAATTGTGTTACTCATATAAATTGTTATGTAGTTGTCTAATGAAAAAGAAAATTCAAAACCTAAAAATTCTAAGTAGTATTTTTCTTCTAATTGGTAAGTTCTGGGATTGATCCTTTTATCAGGAAGATAATCATCAAGGAAATTTTCTGGAACAAAACCAGGAGAATCTATAACTTTAACATCAGCATATTTTTTGGCAAAGAAGTCTAATGTCGTATTACTCTTTTTACTAATGGTGATGACCTCACCTGTGAGTTTCATTAAAAGACTGCTCTTACCAGCATTGGTGTAGCCCGCTAAAAGAATGTTCTTTTTAGTTTTTATCTTGTTAGCTATTTTGCTAAGTTCTTCTTTGTTGTTAGTACTGCTAAGTATCACATCTTCATCTATAGAATATATTTTTTTGATATTATTTATTAACTTTTCTTTAATGATATTTTTAGGAATAAGGTCACTTTTAGTAATAACTAAAATTTTAGGAGCTGTAATCTTTTTATATGTATTTATTACTTTTTCATATATATTTAAAAAATCACACAAAAATAAAACAAAGTAATTATATTCATTTATTTTGTTTAAAATTTCTTTGTTGCTTTTGGGAAGCGTTACTTCTATTTTTTTGTTATAATGAATGATTTTAAAACAGCGCATGCAATAATCATTCTCTATTTTAGGGGTGTAACCAATTTTAAGTGGATCATCTTTTTGTAAGACTATTCCACAGCCAAGGCATTTTCTAGTCATAATATTCCCCCGTGATGAGAATACTTTTCTTTTTTAAAGACTTTAAAATAAAAGACTCCCAAAAACGATTAAATCTTGTCCATGGTGGTTCTGATGTAGAAATCCGATTTATTAGGATGCTTGTAAAGCCCATGCGATTAGCACCAAAAATATCAGTGATCAATTGATCTCCAATACAAGCGACTTCATTAACATTAAAATCATATAACTCTATAATTTTTTTGTATTTTCTTTTTAATGGCTTTTTACTACTGAAAGCGACATCAACATTTAATTTTTCCTTAAATGGTCGCAATCTATTCTTATTACTATTAGAAATAATGATTACTTTAAAGTCCGCTTGAAGCATGGCAAAAAGCTCTTTTACTTTATGATCTGGTTCCGTCATCTTATAAGATACTAAAGTATTATCTAAATCAAATAATAAACATTTTATACCTATTTTTTTTAGTTTTTGATAATTGATTGTATATATACTTTTTTGATATATGTCTGGTATAAATTTATCCATGTAAACACTTCCCATCTACATTAGAATTATATCAAAAAAAGGATAAATTTACTATTCTTTTACTAAATTTATCCTTTTAAAATAGTTATAAAATACGATATGGGTCACTCTTCGTTCCTGATCCACTTGTTAATTCTACACTGGGTACTAAATTAAATACAGGGCGCACCGCATAACTGTAGTAATACACGAGGTTGTAGTTCACGTATCCGCTCGAGTGCACAAAGAACGCAGCGTTCGAATTGTCCGTAGACAGCGATATTGTCCATTCCCAGTGTCCCATATACATCCAATTATCATTTACTGCTGATCTATAATCTTTTGTTGCATCATTATTCTTATCCCCTCCAGGTTTCATCCAATGAGTTGGTAAGGCACTATAGTAGTAGTCACTTACATACATTAGTCCTATCTTTGCTTCATATGTTTTATTTATCTTATTTACTCCCACTTCATAATCATATGCTGTCTTCGCACCTAAAGTTCTTCCATTTGCTGAACTCATCCCCCCCACATTCCATGTTGTTGTTGCTATTTTTTCTGTCCATGTTGCTCCCAGATTATTTAAGTATGTACTATTTAAATGAATTGTATTTAGTCTACTTTCATTCCAGTTATTTTTTGAATTACCTCCATTTACATTATTCCAATGATATCCACTTATCTGACTTTGACTCCCTTTGTAATATGTTGGACTTGGAGTTGATTCTTGACTGTAATCCCCAGCTGTTCCTAGTTGCTCTTTCGTAGCATAATCGTATTTGATTAATTTGACTTTATCATCAAATACGCCGATTATTCGGTATAAGTCATCATTTGAACATGTCGCTTCATCTGTTCCAAAGCATAAGAAATTATTTACTGTATTATGAGCTCCTGCATATCTGTATGAGTTATCTCCTGCTCCATTGGCTAGTGTTTCGTTGTGATAATAAATTGAACTATCTAATTCATAATTTTCTTTAATACACTGTGCCATATTTTGACCTTTACATACCGTACCTATATTATATATTAATTCTTCTTGTTGAATCTTTAATTGGGCACTAAATTGTTTTCCTGTATTCTCTTGTTGATTACTATCTAGATTCACAAACACTATTCCTACTTGCCATTCTTCTTCTGTTTTATGTTCTGTATTACTTTCCAAAACTTCAATTAGTTTGCTATCTGCTATTGTTACTAAACCTTTTTTAGTTGTTATATCAAACCCAGATGTATCACCTACTGTTACATAATTTAATCCTTCTAGACTTGTAAGTACTGTTCCATCTGGTTTAGTTATTTGCAAAAGCACTTCTGGCGTTCTTTCTTCTGTTGTATATACAAACTCATTTTTCCCAACAAGTAAATACAAATAATAATTATAGCTTGCAGCATTTGTTTTATTATTAGCTACCAGTGTTGCCTTGGCTGTTGTGGTATCACTTACATTACCTGCTCCTTCACCAAAGTTT
>CAMNRN010000059.1 GCA_946553095.1 uncultured Mycoplasmatota bacterium | reverse complement strand
GTGCCTAGTTTAGGCAATTTTGCTGATTATATAAAGAACTTATATACAACGCAAGGATCAAACGGTTTGTATTTACATGATACTTCATTAGAAAATGGAGCAGGAGATAATTCATACAGATTTGCAGGAGCTCATGATACAGTAAATAACTTTGTATGTTTTGGAACAGATGCAGAAAGCTGCCCAAATGATAACTTATATAGGATAATTGGCGTATTCGATAATCAAGTAAAACTAATCAAATATGATTATGCGACGAAAGAACAACTCGGAACAGATGGAGATTATTATCAGGAGATAGATCCATATACAAATTACAAAGGAAGTTTAAGTAAAATTAGTAGATATTATTGGAATAATGCAAATGGAACTAGTTCAAAAGCAAACTGGAATGAAAGCAGATTGAATACAATTCATTTAAATAGTACGTACTTAAATAATCTAGGAAGTACATGGACAGAGAAAATAGCAACAACAACATGGAATGTAGGAGGAATGAGTGATTCTAATGGAAGGTTGTCAAATGCCAAGACAGCATACGATTATGAAGTGGGAGTAAACAAAATAGATAAAACATACGAAGCAAAAGTAGGACTAATGTATGTAAGTGATTACTATTATGGTGCATTACCAACCCACTGGACAAAACCAGGATGGAACAGTGATGTAACAAAAGATTATAGATCAGCCGCGAATGAAAACTGGATTCATATGGGACATTATGAATGGGCAATATCGCCGGATACGGTTAATGTGCATTATGTGTTCTATATGAGCAGGAGTGGGTTCGTGCATTACCACCTCGTGCATGATAATGTCAACCTCGGTGGGGTGCGCCCTGTATTTAATTTAGCACCAAGCGTAGAACTTGTAAGTGGATCCGGAAGTAAAGAGAATCCATATCGGTTAAAATAGGCTTATTTTAAGTCTTTTTTTGTTTGACTGGGGTCTTGATGGATGATATACTTTTTATGATGTGAAGGTGTTAATATGAAGGATAAAAAAGTTGTTTTTATGGGGACTCCGGATTTTGCGGTTCCAGTTTTGGAAAGACTAATTAATCTCGGTGAGGTTGTCTTGGTTGTTACACAGCCAGATAAAGAAGTGGGCAGGAAAAAGGTAATTACTAAAAGTCCGGTTAAAGAATTGGCAGAAGAACATAATATTGAAGTTTTTCAACCTACTAAGATTCGTGAAGATTATCAAAAGATTGAAGAGTTAAAGCCAGATTTGATTGTTACTTGTGCTTATGGTCAAATTCTTCCTCCTGAACTTTTAGATGTGCCAAAGTATGGTGCTATTAATGTGCATGCGTCATTGCTTCCTAAATATCGAGGGGCAGCACCAATTCAATGGGCTTTACTAAACGGTGATGATGAAACTGGAATTACACTTATGTATATGGATGCGGCAATGGATACAGGAGATATGATTGCTAAAAAAAGTTGCCAGATTTTAAAAAGTGATAATGTAGGAAGTTTGCATGATAAGTTAAGTAAGCTCGGAGCTTTGTTGGTAGAAGAAAATTGGGAGTTAATCTTTTCTGGTGAAGTTGTGAGAATAAAACAAAATGATGAAGAAGCTAGTTATGCTCCAATGATAAAACGAAGTGATGAACGACTTGATTTTAATCAAAATGGAGAGTGTTTGTTAAATCAAATTAGAGCATTAAATCCTTGGCCTTTAGCTAATATGATTTTAGATGATGAAGAAATTAAAGTGCTCGAGGCACATTTTGAAAAAAATGTTAATGTTTGTCCAGGAGGGATTCGAGAAGCAAGTAATAAAAAAATGGGGATTGATGTTGCTGATGGGACGATTTATTTGGATGTGATTAAACCTTTTGGGAAAAAAGCAATGGATATCCAAAGTTATTTGAATGGTAATTCAAGAGATGATTTGATAGGAAAAAGAATAGGATGAAAGAAGAAAATTTTTGGAAAACGACAAGAGGGAAGGCTCTTATAAAATTGGGAATGTGGTTGTTATTCTTTTTACTTGTACTCATTATGGTTTCTTTTATGCCTAAAAAAGAAATCAATATTGGAAATAAAGAAACTGAAAATGAGAAAGTTTATGAATTTGTTTCGTATCCAGAGATGGTAAAGGAATTGTTGAAGGAAAATTTTGAGTTTTTTTATAAAATTGGCGATGATGAAAATGAATATCGTTTTTATGGAAAAAGTGATGGAATTTTAGTTCAAGGAATAAGAGAAACTAAGGATGAGATTTATAAATATGTAATTTCAGATGGGAAATGGCTAAAGAAGATATGGGATGAAACGTTTATTATTTATGATTTGTATTTAGAGTCGTTTTTGGATGTGGTTTTTTTAGAAACATTTTTTAAATCATTAGAGGAAGAAGAATATCATATCGAGAAAAGTGAAGGGGATAGAAAAATTATTTATGACTTGGAAGACGGGGAAGTTGTTGTATATACTGATTTAAAAAATATAGAAAGAATATATGTTTTAAAAGATAATATAGGATATGATTTATATTTTAAAAGTGTGGGAATGATAGAAGGATTAGAAAAATAAATGGGAAAGTTACTACTTTCTTTTTAATTGTGCTATAATAGATGATATGAAAAATATATTTGGTTATACAAGAGGAATGTTGGAAGATTATTTTTTGGAGTTGGGAGAAAAGAAGTTTAAGGCTCAACAAGTTTTTGAATGGCTTTATTTAAAGAAAGTTTATGATATTAAGGGATTTACAAATATTAAAAAAGAGTCACTTGAAAAACTCTTGAAAGATTTTGATACGACATTTATTAAAATTACAAAAGTATTAGAAGGAAAGGATGTTAAAAAGTTTTTATTTACACTGATTGATGGAGAAAAGATTGAGGCGGTGTTGATGGAACATGACTATGGCTTATCAGTGTGTGTTTCTAGTCAAGTCGGTTGTAATATGGGATGTAAGTTTTGCGAAAGTGGAAGACTTAAAAAAATACGTGATTTAGAGGCTTATGAAATTGTTTTACAAATAATACTGATAGAAGAATATGTTAAGAAGAGAATTCGTAGTGTAGTTATTATGGGAATCGGTGAGCCTTTTGATAATTATGATAATATTATGCGTTTTATTGAAATCATTAATGATCCAAAGGGGCTGGCGATTGGGGCTAGACATATAACGGTTTCGACATGTGGGCTTGTGCCTAAAATAAAAGAATTTAGCGAGCTTGATTGGCAAGTTAATTTGGCTATTTCTCTTCATGGTGCAACAGATTATGTACGAAATAAAATAATGCCTGTCAATAAAGTGTATAGTTTAGACGTCTTGATGGATACTTTAAGAGAATATATAGTGAAAACTAATAGACGAGTTACTATAGAGTATGTTATGCTTAATATGGTGAATGATGGGGAAAATGATGCTCATAATTTAGCCAAGTTATTAAGAGGAATGAACGTCTATGTTAATTTAATTCCTTATAATGAGACTAGTCACATAGAATATAGTAAAAGCAGTAAAAGTAAAATAGATAAATTTTATACTATTTTGAAAGAAGAAGGTATTAACGTTACGGTTCGAAGAGAATTTGGTGGTAATATTAAAGCTGCTTGTGGCCAGTTAAGAAGCGAGAGTGATTGTAAGTGAAATCTTTTTATTTAACTGATACGGGAAGAGTAAGAGAACATAATGAAGATAGTGTGACGATTTTAAAAAACGTTAATGGAGAATATTTAATGGTTGTAGCTGATGGAATGGGAGGGCATCGAAAAGGAGAAGTGGCCTCATCAATTGCAGTTACTCATTTGGGAAAAAGGTTTACCGATAGTGCTTCAGTAGGAACAAAACTTGATGCTGTGAATTGGTTAAATGATAATGTTAATGAAATAAATCAAGAAATATTAGAGTATGGGGAAAAAAATGATAATTCGAAAGGCTTGGGAACAACGCTTGTTGCTGCGATTATTACCAAAGGTTTTTTAATTTTTGGAAATATTGGTGATTCCATAGGATATGTCATTAAAAATAAGCGATTACATAGAGTTACTAAACCACATACATTAGTGAATCTGTTAGTTGATGCGGGGAATTTAACTGAGGAACAAGCGAAGATTCATCCAAAGAAAAATGTCCTTATGAAAGCTTTGGGGGCAGCAGAGAAAGCAGAAGTTGATATATTTGATGTCGATAATGATAGTACTGAGGTTATTTTGTGTAGTGATGGATTGACGTCAATGTTAAGTGATGAACAAATAGAAAAAGTATTATTAGATGAAGAATTAGGGGTTGAAGAAAAAGTAATAAAGTTAATTAAAAAATGTAATGCTAGAGGGGGAGCTGACAACGTATCTATAGCTTATTTAATTAGAGAAAGTGGTGATATAGCGTGATAATGAAGGGACAGAAAATTAGCGATCGTTATCAAATTATAAAGTCGATTGGTGAAGGTGGAATGGCTAATGTTTATTTGGCATATGATACTATTTTGGATCGAAATGTAGCGGTTAAAGTTTTACGTGGCGATTTAGCTAATGATGAAAAGTTTGTAAGAAGATTTCAAAGAGAAGCCTTATCTGCTAGTAGTTTATCTAATCCTAATATTGTGGAAGTTTATGATGTAGGTGAAGATAATGGGGAATATTATATCGTTATGGAGTATGTTGAAGGCAAACATTTAAAGAGTTTAATCAAGAAGCGAAATAAACTGACAACAGCTGAGGTTATCGATATTGTTTTGCAAATAACGAATGGACTTTCTGTTGCTCATGATTCTTATATTATTCATAGAGACATAAAACCTCAAAATATACTCATACTAGAAAATGGGCTTATTAAAATTACAGACTTTGGGATTGCTGTAGCTATGAATGCGACACAACTTACCCAAACAAATTCTGTTATGGGAAGTGTTCATTATCTTCCGCCTGAACAAGCTAGTGGAAAAGGGGCTACTTTACAAAGTGATATTTATTCGATCGGAATTTTAATGTATGAATTATTGACTGGAAAACTGCCTTTTAGAGGAGATAATGCTGTTGAAATTGCGTTGAAACATTTGAAAGAGCCAATTCCTTCGATTCGAGATGAACTTCCAGATTTGCCTCAGAGTGTGGAAAATATTATTTTAAGAGCTACAGCGAAGAATCCTAAGAATCGATATGCTGATGCACGAGAAATGAATGAAGATTTGAAAACTTGTTTAGATGAATCAAGAGCTAATGAGCTTAAAATATCTTTTAAATATCCTGAGAATGATTATGATGATACGAAAATTTTGAAAGCTGTTAAAGTAGCGGATAAAGAAAAGAATAAGAAAGATGGTGAAGAGGTTATAGCAAAGAAAATTACAAAAAATGATTTAGGAAGTCAAAATAAAATATTAATTGTACTAGGTAGTATATTTGTTAGTTTAGTGGTAATAATTACAACAATCTTTGTTTTAATTCCTTATATTACAAAGAATAAGCAAGATGAAATACCAGATGTGACGGGGATGAGTGTAACCTCAGCAATTAAGACTTTACAAGATGCTGGATTTGCAGTATCTGATGAACAAATTGAAGAACCTAGCGATTCAGTGGAAGAGGGAAGAGTTACTAAAACTAGTCCAGCTGCGGGAAGTAGAAGAAAAGAAGGCTTTGAAGTAAAACTTTATGTTTCAGTGGGAGATACTAAAATTACAATTGAAGATTATACAAATAAAAATTGTATTGAAATTAAGTCTAAATTAGATACTCTAGGACTTTATGCTGTATGTGAACCTGAGAAAATTGAGCAAGAAGATTCAGATCTTTATAAGGAAAATTTGATTATTCATCAATCAGTAAAACCTGGAGAAAAATTATCTGCGGGAGATTATATTTATTTATATATACCAGAGTTAGATACAAAATATCCAAACTTTTTAGAAGAGGCTTATACACGGGAAGATGTCGAAGCTTATGCTGAGGAAATGGGGCTTATTTTAAGAGTACAAGAAGTGGAAACAGAAGATTATCCAGAAGGAAGTGTCTTTGAACAAAGTCGTAAACCAGGAGATCCTGTTATAAGTGGGGCAAGATTGATTGTTAAAGTGGCAAAAGCACCAAATAATGACAATGATGAAAATGTTAATCCAGATGATGGAAGTAATTTAGAATAATATGAAAAAAATAGGTAGAGTTGTTAAAAATATTAGTAATTGTTATACGGTTGATATAGATGGGAAGAGATTTGATTGTATTCCAAGGGGAAAGTTTAGGAAAGATAAAGTAAGTCCAGTTGTTGGGGATGAAGTAGTAATAGATGTCTTAGATAAAACTATTGAAGAAATAAAACCGAGAAGAAATTATTTGAATAGACCAGTTGTCAGTAATGTTGATATGGCTCTGATTGTAACAAGTGTTAAAAAACCAGATTTATCCTTGACTTTACTTGATAAATTAATTAGTATAGTTATTATGCAAAAAATTGAACCTGTGATTTGTTTTAGTAAGCTTGATTTGCTTGAAAAGAAGGAAATAAAAGAGATTAAGTTGTTAAAAAAGTATTATGAATCGATTGGGATAAAAGTTGTTGTGAATAAAAATAAAGGAAGGATAAAGCGGATTTTAAAAAATAAAGTCGTAGTTATTACTGGTCAAACTGGTGCAGGTAAGTCTACTTTGTTAAATCAACTTGATCCTTCACTTAATCTGGAGACTAAACCGATTAGTGAAGCACTAAATAGAGGAGTTCATACAACAAGACATGTTGAACTTTATCAAATTGGCTCATTTTATATGGTCGATACACCAGGTTTCTCAGCTTTAGATTTTAAGGGAATTACAGTAGATGATCTAAAGAGTTCTTTTAAGGAATTTGGAAAGTATCAATGTGAATTTAGTGATTGTACACATCAAAAGGAAAAGGGGTGTAAAGTTATCCAGGGGGTCAACAAGGGTGATATAAAAAGAACGCGATATGAAAATTATTTGCGCTTTTTAGGAGAGGTATATGAAAGTAACAGTAAGTTATATAAATAGTAAGTTTGATTTACAGACAACATTAAAGAAAATTGACAAATGTGAAAATGTCGATTATATTCATGTTGATTTGATGGATGGGAAATTTGTTCCTACTAAGAATTTTGAAAAAAAAGATTTACTCAAGATTTTTAAAGATATTGATCATCCTTTAGATGTGCATTTAATGACAGAAGAACCAGAAAGTTATTTGGAAGTTCTTTTCAAACTTAATTTGCATATAATTTATTTTCATCCTAGTACTACTGGTGATGGTTTGGCTTTTATCAATTTAATTCGAAAATTTAATCGTAAAGTAGGTATTGTTATCAATCCAAATGAGAATTGCCGTGATTTTAAAGATTATTTTCCACTTGTAGATGCTGTTTTGGTGATGAGTGTAACTCCAGGAAAAGGGGGTCAACATTTTTTGAGAGAATCTTTAGTTAATTATCAATTGTTACGTAGTGAAAGTAAAAATTATATTTTTGAAATTTTTGTGGATGGTGGCATTACGGATGAAACTATTTCGTTTGTGAAAGATGCTGATGGAGTAGTTTCGGGTTCATTTGTTTGTAATAGTGATGATTTTGAAAAACAAGTGAATAAATTAAAAGAAAAAGGCGAGTAATTATTTGACAAATATGCTGGTTTTTGATAAACTTTAAAAGTGAGAAAGAGGAGGTAGATTTATGGCTACTAAAGTAACTACTAAAAAACCTTTAACAGGAAACAGAAGGTCACATGCTTTGAATGCAACAAAAAGAAAGCAAAAACCTAATTTACAAAAGAAAACTATTAATGGAGAAAAAGTTATCATAAGTGCAAGAGAAGCAAGAACAATTAATAAAGCTAGTTAGTGATATTTTTTAAAGAAGTGAATAAATAATTCATTTCTTTTTTTATTATTCTTTTTGTCAATTAATTGTATAAAAAGTTTCGGTTAGGAGAAAACTAATAATGTTTAATTGACTATCTTCTACATAACCTGTATAATGAAGAAAAGATAGACATCATATGTCACATTACATATAGTTTAAAAAGTAGGTTAAGTATATGGAGAATGAAAAAAAGAAAAATATATTACTAGGACTAACAATTGTCTTTTTAATTGTCATTGTCTTCGGGGCTGCTTATGCTTACTTTCAAGTACAAACAGGTCTTGGACAAAATGCTAATATCAATGTCGAGGCAGGTGCAGTTGACTCACTTATGTTTGAAGTAGGTAGTGATATTTCAGTTGAAGTAGGTCAACATAACTTCGCGGAAGGTATGGATAATCAGTCAGGTAGCACTTATGCCAGAGCCATTTTAAAATCTACAACAGATACACCTTATACTTACAACGTTTACATCGATATGAAGAAGAATGGTTTTAATTATACAACTATAGATAATAAACCAGAAATAATGTTAAAAATAACCGATCCAAATGGAAATGAAGTAA
>CAMNRN010000058.1 GCA_946553095.1 uncultured Mycoplasmatota bacterium | reverse complement strand
AGAACTTGTTAGCAACTTAAAAGACAGTGCTGAGAAAACGACTTTACAAGAAAGATTAGAAGAACTAGATAAAATCTTAAAAGAAAAAGAAGATGCTCTTGAAGAAGAACAACCAAATACAGGATTTATCTTTGTTGAAAATGGGTCATTTAGAAAAAATGATATCATCATCACTGATCCAAATTATTCCCACATGTACATTTACAATAAATCAGAAGGGGAAGAACATTTAATTACTACCAATGAAACTCACATTGACAATGGAAATACGACATTACTTTTCACAGTTCATTATAAAGATGGTAGCATAAAAGAATACAAAATGTATCATGACACAATCATTCCTAAAATCAGTGGAAAAGGAACCTTTAACAACAAAATATCAGATATTGTTACTGGAGGAATTTATCAAAGCGTTACTTTAACTGCAACCGATTCCAATGATTTAAAAAGTATAAGAAGAATTTATGATGATGGCAGTTATGAAGACTTAGTTACAATTCCAGTTGAAAAAACAAGACACAAGAGTCATACACTTACCCTAAGTGAAGAAGGAAAATATCAAATAATAGCTGTCGATCAAGCTGGTAATGAATCCAAAGAAATTAATTTTGAAATCAAGCTAGCAAATACAATTAAAGCAAACATTATTAATAATTTAAAAGCAAAAAGACAATAAATCGAGGTGATAAAATATGGCATATATGAAATTCAAAGAATTAACGAAATACTTTAACTTTAAAAGAGAAATCATCGACGAAAAAGAGCTACCAGAATATGCTAAAGAATACATAGAACTAGGAGAAAAATTTGCTCTTGCTTATATGAATTCAAAAGACTTTGTCGTATTTACTGACAAAAAAATGTTATTATTCGATCGTGATAGCTTAGGAATGTATTATAAAAAAATTCATGTTATTCCATATTCTTCCATTTCGACATCCGCAATTAATTTCAAACCAAATCTTGTTGAACTATTATTTAGTCTTGACAGTGGTTATCAGCTTCACTTAAATTTTGTGGAAATGGACCATGATAAGAAAGAAAGATTAAAACAAGTTCATAAGTTAATGATGCACATCAAAACCATGCGTTTATAATCCCTAAAAGAATTAGAAGAAACAGTGAAATCACAACTTGCCAAATACGGCCAATCAAAAAGTACTTGTAATTGATATCCGTTTCTTCTAAAATACATTTAATCTGGGTATGTATTGAAAGCCCACCAAAAGAAATAAAGCCAAGTGCTATTATTTCTTTTATTTTTGAACTAAAAGATAACGTCTCTAAACCATTAAGTCCCTGTGTAACTTCCAAAAATCCCTTAAAAAACACGCCGAAATTACTGGAAAATTTGCAAGAACTTAACAAAATATCACTTAAAACCATATAAAAAGTAATAGCACCTAGAACCATACTTACAGTCGTTATACTTTTGCTAATTGAGTTTGATAGATTAAGCCGACCAAAAGTCTGAATAGTTTTAGATTGACAAGATTCCTTCTTAGCTAAAAATAAATAAATAATAATATTACTTAAGTAGTGAATAATCATTAGTTTTATAGGAATAAAAGAATTTTTAAAAATAAATTTTAAAATAGTATAAAGAAAAAGAGGATTACAAAAATAAGTAAAAAGCAAAGCATTATTAGCATACTCTTTAGTTATTTTCCCATCTTGATAAAGGCTTTTAACGATATAAGCGCTAGTTGGCGTTCCACTTAACAAAGACATTATAAAAACATAATAACTAGTCTTAGGAAAAATTTTTGCAAAATTAGTTTGGATTAAAAGATCATTAATAATAATCATAATAAATAAATAGGGAAATACTTTATAAAGCCATATATCAACTGCCTTAATCGTTGAATCTAATACTACATTATAATTCTTAAATATTAGCAATATAAATGCAAGTAATGTCAAATATAAAAAATTTTTTTTCATAAGTTTATCCTTTTTTGTTATAATTAAATAGGGTGTATAAATTATGTTCAATAAAGTTTATGAAAAAATAAAAGAATATATTGTAAATAATTACAAATTTTTAATTTCTCTAATCGTTATTTTTTGTTTATTTACAGTAGAACTGCCTTATGTCATATATGTTCCAGGTGGAATCGTTGAGCTTAATGATCGAATTGAAATAGAAGATGAATATGACGCAAGAGGAACTTTAAATATGAGTTATGTTTCTGTAATGCGTGGAAAAATCCCATTTCTTTTATTTTCTTATTTAAAAAAAGATTGGGATATAAAAAAATCAAGTGATATAACTAGTGAAGATCAAAGTGTTGACGAACTATTAGAATTAGAAAAACTATATATGGCATCATCCATCGATAATGCGACTTTAATAGCCTATAAAAAAGCGGGCAAAGAAATAGATATAAAAGAAGAAGTTCACAATATTGTTTATATTGCTAAAGAAGCCGAGACAGACCTTTTAATTTACGATAAAGTATTAAGTATAGAAGGAAAAAAAGTTCGAACAGTAGAAGAATTAAAAGAGATTGTAAACAGCAAAAAAGCTGGAGATAAAGTAGAAATAGAAGTCGACCGAAATGGGAAAATAATTAATACAACCTCGACGATTTATAACACAGAAGATGGTTTAAAAGTTGGAGTAGTTTTCTTAAATACATATGAATATACTACCAAACCTCAAATAGAAGTTAAAACCAAAAATAAAGAATCAGGCTCCAGTGGAGGATTAATGCTTGCCCTTGCCATATATAATAAATTAACAGAAAATGACATTACAAAAGGAAAGACAATTGTTGGAACTGGAACGATTAGTAGCGATGGGTTAGTCGGAGAAATAGATGGTGTCAAATACAAACTTTTAGGTGCAGAGAAAAATCATGCTGATATCTTCCTGTGTCCAAAAGAAAATTATGACGAAGCTATTGAAGTAAAAAAAGAGCATAACTTAAAATTAGAAATAAAAAGTGTTGAAACATTTGATGAAGCTATAGAATATTTAAAAAGTTTATAGCTTTTTCTTTTAGAAAGAGGTTTGGCGTGAGAAAGAAAAAATTGCGTAAAATTATTTATTTATTAATCTCTACATTGATCATCGCTATATCAACTCTAATATTAAAATGGCACAATGAATTTGCACATATTGAAGAAATAAACAAAATAGTAGAGACACCTTTCTATTCTTTAAAAGTAGATTATCCCGTCATCGCTGATAAAAAAATTAATCGAAAAATCAGAGATTATATAACCAAACAAGAAAAAGAATTTTTATCTCAAGTTGAGCAAAACAAATCGGCAGGCTTTTATGAATTTAAAGCTAATTATAAAAAAACAAAAATTAAGAATATTGAGTGTATTCATATAACAACTTATAAGCATCTTGAAAAAAATTATTATATACGCGATGATTTTGTTATTTGCTATGATGAGAAATCATTTGATGAAATTGATTTTGCTTACTTTTTAGAGTCTGATACTTTTAACATCTTTAAACAGATTGTTAGAAGAAATTTTTTCAAATATTTTAAAGACACTAACCAATCATTCGATGAGGATCAAATTAATGTCACGACTGATAAAATAAGCGATTATAAAATTTTCGAATTTAAAAAAGATTATCTCAGCCTTACTTTTTCGCTATCAAGTGATGAGATAATAACAATAAATATTCCTAATACAGAATTAGAAAGCATCATCAAAAAAGATTTCTTAGAATTAAAAGAAGAAGAGATAGTATTTGCAGATCTTCCTGAAAAAAGAGATTTAAATCAGTTTGCTGGCAAAAAACTACTAGCCTTTACATTTGATGATGGACCATCAGGAAGAACAACTACCAAACTTTTAGACAATTTAGATAAGTATAATGCTCGTGTAACATTTTTTGTCTTAGGAAGCAGGGCAGAAACATTTAAAAGCAATCTTTTGCGAGCATATCAAATGGGTAATACAATTGGCAATCATACGTATAATCATTTAAATTTGTATAAAGAGACCCCCGAAATTCAGTTAGATGAAATCGAAAATACCAATGAGGTAATTGAAGAAATAACTGGAACAAAGCCTCGTTTTCTAAGGCCCCCTTATGGCAACTTAAATAATGAAGTAAAAGGCAAAAGTGGCATGAACACCATTTTATGGAACATTGATACCGAAGACTGGAAGAAAAAAAATGCTGATAAAATTGCCGAGCATATTATCAAAAATGCTCATGATGGAGCAATTATTCTTCTTCATGACATTTATACCTACAGTATTGATGGAGCGCTAAAAGCGATGGATGAATTAAAAGACGAATACGCCTTTGTCAGTTTAGATGAAATGATTGCCCTAAAAGGTCAAAATCTTGAAATTCTAAAAACTTACTATGGCTTCTAAACTTCGTTTTAAAAATTAAAAAGCTATGATATAATAAACAAGTAAAGAAAGAGGAATGAGTAATTTGAAGAGAAGTGAAGTAGACAGAAATAAATTAAGTCCTATGATGCAACAATATATGGAAATTAAAGATAATTATCAAGATGAATTACTCTTTTATCGTTTAGGAGACTTTTATGAACTATTTTTTGAAGACGGGCTAACAGCCTCGAGAGAATTAGAATTAACCTTAACTGGTCGTGTGGCTGGTTTAGAAGAACGAGTTCCCATGTGTGGAGTTCCCCATCATACTGTTAAAAGTTATATTGAAAAATTAGTAAACAAAGGCTATCGCGTTGCAATTTGTGAGCAATTAGAAGATTCTAAAAATACTACAGGAATGGTAAAAAGAGGAGTTGTAGATGTCTTTAGCAAAGGAACCATTACAGATAATGATTTATTAAATGAGCATGATTCATCATACATCGCTGGTATTCTTTTTTTTGATGATACTATAATTTTATCAATCATGGATATATCAACAGGTTATCTAGCTAGTTTAATGATACCTAACGATTCAGAAAAACTTATTAATGAAATATTAAATTATAAAATAAAAGAAGTAGTTTTAATGGATAATTTAAATACCAAATTAATTGATTTACTAAAAAATACTTATAATATTGAAATAACTTTATCTAGTAAACTACTCGAAAATAAATATACCGAAATATATGATACAGTTCCTGATATCCGGGCCAAAAAAGGCATAATGCACCTTTTTTATTATCTTGACAATCGGCAATTAAAAGACTTGAGTTTTATCGATCATGTGGAAAGAATCGAGAAAGATAACTATTTAGAAATGAACATTCACACAATACGTAATTTAGAGTTAGTTGAAACATTAAGACTAAAAGAAAGAACATATTCGCTTGTTTGGTTATTAGACAAGTGTAAAACTGCCATGGGAAGTAGAAACTTAAAAAATTGGCTTTTAAATCCTTTAAAAGACCGAAAAAAAATAGAAGAACGCTATGACAAAATTGAAAAACTAAACAATGAATTTATTTTAAAAGACGAATTACGCAACGCTCTATATGAAGTCTATGACATTGAACGTTTAGCTGGAAAAATTGTAAATGGTTCTTTAAATGCTCGTGATTTACTTCAATTAAAAAGAAGTTTAAAAGTTCTACCTAGCATTAAAGATATCATTAAAAAATTAGATTTTTCTTATGAAATTAACACGCATTTTGAAGTTTATGAACTATTAGAAAAATCAATTGACGAGAACCCTCCGATTAGCCTCAAAGAAGGTGGATTAATTAAAAAAGGGTACAATACTGAGTTAGATGAATTAAAAGAAATCCGCAGTGGCGGCAAAGATTTTGTTGCAAAATTTGAAAACGAGATTAAAGAAAGAACGGGTATTAAAAATTTAAAAGTTGGTTTCAATAAAGTTTTTGGTTATTTTATCGAAGTTCCCAATGGAAGTAAAGATTTAATTAAAGAAGAGTATGGATGGTACAGAAAGCAAACTTTAACCAACTGCGAAAGATATATATCACCAGATTTAAAAGAAAAAGAATCGCTAATTTTAAATGCTGAAGAAAAAATAGTTGAATTAGAATACAATTTATTCTGTGAAATCAAAAACATTTTAAAAGATGAAGTAATAGATTTTAAAAAGACTGCTACAGCACTTAGTGAAATTGATGCTTTAACCTCGCTTGCGATATGTAGTGAAGAATACAATCTAGTTCGTCCTACACTAAATGAAAATGGTGTCGTTAATATTAAAAAAGGCCGTCATCCTGTAGTTGAAATTGTAAGCAAAAGTGAGTATGTTCCAAACGACTGTATTCTAGAAAAAGAAACAAACACTTTATTAATAACCGGCCCGAACATGAGTGGAAAATCGACATATATGCGCCAATTAGCTATCATCATTATCATGGCTCAAATAGGATCTTTTGTCCCTGCTGAAAGTGCTGAATTATCCATTTTTGACAAAATATTTACAAGAATAGGAGCAAGTGATGACTTAGTAAGTGGCGAATCGACATTCATGGTTGAAATGAAAGAAGCTCAAAATGCGATTCTTGGAGCTACTGAAAAAAGTTTGATTCTATTCGATGAATTAGGCCGAGGAACAGCTACTTATGATGGTATGAGTCTAGCCCAAGCAATCCTCGAATATATAAGTGAGAATATTCATGCGACGACTTTATTCTCAACTCACTATCACGAACTTACTAAATTAGAAAAAAAATATCGCAATATTAAAAATGTCCATGTAAGCGCTATTGAAAACAATGATACACTAACGTTCCTCCACAAAGTAAAAAATGGACCTGCTGATAAAAGTTATGGTATTCATGTCGCCAAACTAGCTAAAATGCCTGATAAATTACTCGAAAGGGCAACAAATATCTTAAATGATTATGAAAAAAACAAAAAGACAACTAATGATTCTCAAATTCAATTATCTATGGCATTTGTAGAAGAAACCCCAAAAGAAAATATATTAAAGGATAAAATAAGTAAAATAGATCCTTTAAATATGACTCCAATCGAAGCATTAAATTATTTATATGAGCTAAAAAAAGAAATAGAATAGGGTGATAAAATGAAAATCAAAGAGATTATTAATTTTTTTAAAAAATATTTTAAAACTGAGAAGAAATTATTTATAAAAGCATTTATTCTTATTTTCATCAGTTCACTAGCCGGCATTGTTTATGGTTATTTAATGGGCTTAGCAATCGATAAAGCATCCTTGGGCTTATTTATGGATTCAAGTATAGTTTTGATTATATACTTTGTCTTAGGTATCCTAGATAACATGATTTTTGATCGTTTAGGAAGAATTTATATTGAACAAATATCTATCAACATGATGGAAAAAATAGGTTTTGAAGTCTATACCAAGGTCGGTGTCCTGCCAGCTCGAGCTTTTGAAGAAAAATCCAGTGGAGAACTAATCAACCGAATTACAAATGATTCTCAAACAATCACTGAAACTTTCAAATCTTTGCTAAGAACTATCGTGGCACTTTGGACAGCTTTGGTTGTATTAATCTACATCTGTTTTAACTCTTTAATTGTGACTTTCGAAATTCTAATTTATATCTTTCTTTTTTACTTATTTTCTAAAAAATACCTTCCTAAGATAAAAGAAAATCAAAAATCTATTACCAAAGAAAAAGATAAAGCTGTGGCAACTGTTAATGAAAATATTCGCGGAATTAGAGAAATAAAAGCATTAGGCATTAGAAAAAGCATGAACAAAAGTGTCAAGTCAATCATTCATGAAATTTATGCGAAAAGCAAAGATCAAATGCAAAATGAAAGAACATATTATGCCTTAGTTTATTCTATTAATACCGTATTAGAAGTATCAGTTTTTATTACTTGTATAGTCTTAATTTATTTTGATAAATCTAGTTTTTCTTTCTTTATGGCCATGACCTATTATATCTATCGTTTTATGCGAACCGTGGATGAAATAACCAATCTTTCCACAAGCTATCAAAAAATGAAAGTAGCTATTGAAAGACTTGATGAAATCCTAAATAATAAGTTATATCAAGACGAATTTTTTGGTACTTTAAACAAAACTGATATAATAGGAAATATTGCTTTTAAAGACGTTACATTCCAGTATTCTAACGAAGAAAAACCAATCTTCAAAAAATTATATTTATCGCTTCCTAGCCATCAAAAAATAGCTATCGTAGGAAAATCCGGGCAAGGAAAAACATCCATTTTCAATCTCTTATTGAGATATTTTGAACCAAATGAAGGAGAAATAACAATAGATGGAATTCCTATAAAAGATTTCACCGAAGATTCTTTTAGACAAAATATCGCAATCATTAGACAAGATCCTTTCTTATTTAACAAAACTATTTTTGAAAATTTCACCGTTTTAAATAAAAACTTAGATATTAATCAAATTAGAGAAGCCTGTAAGACGGCTGAAATTGACGATTATGTTATGTCACTACCAGAAAAATATAACACTATTATTGGTGAAGGTGGAGTTAACTTATCTGGTGGTCAAAAACAAAGAATAGCTATAGCTCGAGCTTTGCTTAAAAATAGTAAAATTCTTCTTTTTGATGAAGCTACAAGTGCCTTAGATAATGAATCACAAGGCAAAATAAAAAAAGCGATGGATAACTTAGTAAAAGACCATACTATCATCATCGTCGCTCATCGCTTGTCAACTATCATAGATGCTGATGTCATTCACATTGTTGACAAAGGTCGTATCGCCGCCAGTGGAACTCACGAGGAATTACTTGCCAAAAACTCAATTTATAAAAGTCTTTATAATAACGAAAGTTAGTCACATATGATTAACTTTTTTCTTGTCAGAATGTTGTCTAAAAAGTTGCATATTTGTAAAAATAAGCACTTGTTAATTGACAGTTGTCTATATCTTTAGTTTTGCAGCAAAATTGAGCAAACCTAG
>CAMNRN010000057.1 GCA_946553095.1 uncultured Mycoplasmatota bacterium | reverse complement strand
TTGTTTTTATTTCATAATTTGTTGCTATTTTTAAAACATTACTAGAATTAAGGGGTGTTAAATCAAAACCATTTATGGTATTTCCAAGTCCATCTACCACACTTGTATAGGTTACTCCTTCTATTCCACTTGTTACTTCATTGCCATTTGGATCGGTTATTTTTAACATTATTTCTGGTTTATTATCCTCGGTTGTATAATTAAAACCATTCTTCTTCATATCTAGATAAACATTATAGGTATAAGGTGTATCTGTCGTTGATTTTAAAATGGCTCTAGCGTAAGTACTACCTGACTGATTATCCATACCTTCGGCGAAGTTATGTTGGCCCACTTCAACCGAAATATCACTACCTACTTCAAACATAAGAGAGTCACTCGTTTCAGCTTGAACATTGATATTAGCGTTTTGCCCAAGCCCTGTTTGTACTTGAAAGTAAGCATAAGCAGCACCAAAGACAATGACAATCAAAAAGACAATTGTTAGTCCTAATAATATATTTTTCTTTTTTGAATACTTCATATACTTAACCTACTTTCTAAACTATATGTAATACAACATATGGTGTCTATCTTTTCTTCATTATACTGGTTATGTGGAAGATAGTCAATTAACCACTGTTAGTTTTCACTGAGACGAAACTTTTTATACAAAATTTGACAAAAGCTATATAAAAAAGAAGAAGCTTTAGGGCTTCTCTTATCTATATCAACATTATATAATGATACTATATTTTATGGTTCATAGAAAAATATGTTATATGTATTGTTAGAGAATTTTAATTCAATTGTCCCTCTTTCCTGAGTGTTGTAATATTTTTTATTGTGTTTTTCTAGCGCATCGATTGTTTCTTTGGAAGGATGATTAAACCGATTGTTTCTACCACTCATGATGAAAGCTAATAAAAAGTCTTTTTGCAAAAGCGTAGAACTTGTACTAGTCTTAGATCCATGATGACCTATTTTTAAAAATTGAAATTCAAAATTATATTTGCTTAGTACTTCTTCTTCAACTTTTTTAGAAGCATCTCCTAATAGAAGAAAGGAAAAATTATTAAATGTAATATAATTGATAATACTATTATCGTTTTCATTATCATATAGCTTGTGTTTTAACGATAATACTTGAAAATCTTTTAAATAGATATTTGGGGAAATATTTACACCTGTATTGATGATTTTTTCTTCTACGGCATTGTAATTGCCCTCGTTTAAAACAACATTTTTTACTTTTAATTTTTTTATGATATTAGGCGCTTCTTTCGCATGGTCTTCGTCTCCATGACTTAATATTAAATAATCGATTGTGTTAATACCAATACTTTTTAAAAATTGAATTGTTGTATCAGAAATCTTATATGTTTTATTGGATTTTGCCCACGCATCTTTTTTGTACTCAGTTTTACCTCCAGTGTCAACCATGATTACTTCTTTTTGATGAGGACTTATGAAAATTGTTGAATCACCTTGACCTACATCTAAAAAATAAACATAATAATGATTATCTAATTTATAATATAATTTATTTATAGTTAGTATTACTAATAAAACAATGAAAAATTTTTTGTTATTTTTATATAATATTAAAAATAAATAGTATAACAAAATTAAAATCAGACTCATTTTAGGAATCGTTATCATAATGCTTAATTTTGTAAATATATTGTTTAAAAAGACAAAAAACTGAATGATAACTTTCCACAGGGGGTTTTTTATAACAAATGTAATTAGAGCCAGTGGATAAACCAAATAAGTTACAAGGGGAACAAAGATCAGATTGGATAATACACTTATTATATTAATTTCATAATTTATATTACTTGTAAGCGGAAGACTAAATAGAAAACTTATCCAACTAACCTTTAATAAACATATGAAGAAATTTCCTTTGATTTTATTACTATAGTATATAATGCCAGCAGTAATAATAACTGAATATAAAAATCCATAGTCAAAAATAATAAAAGGACTTATTAGACATAAAACAAAAACAGTGAAGAATAAAATCTGTAAATTGGAATAGTTTAAATCTTTTATTTTATTAAGAGTAGATAAAATATAAAAACAAATTACTCTACTCACTGATGCACTAAATCCTGTTAAGAAAGCGAAGAAAAATAAACATAGGGATATTATAATGCTTTTTTTATTTGGCTTTAGTTTTTTTAAAATTAGTTCTAAGCCTTTAAGTAAAATGCCAATGTGCATCCCTGATATAGCTAATAAGTGAGCAGTTCCATTTATCTGAAAGCCAGTATATTCTGTATTATCCACTAAAGCTTTGTCACCTAATAAAAATAAAAGTAAATATTCATTATCTTCTCGCTGATATATTTTTTTGATCAAAGTATTTTTTATATTGTAAAAAATATTTTTACTATGTTTAGTTATTTCTACCTGGGAAGCTAGAAATTGATGGTATATTTTTTTGTTATATAGATATGCTTGATAATCAAAAGTATTAGGGATTGTATTATGATAAACTGGTTTCATCACTCCCTCAAGGGTTACTTGATCTCCGATGTTGATGTTTTCTAATAAAAATTCTTTTTCTTCTAAGCTTTTTATATAATAAGAAGTTTTAATCATCTCTTTAGCAGCTATATTCATTTTTAATGTATCACCGTTAATGCTATAGGAAATGATTTTTCCTATAACTAAAGTGTCATTTTGGCTATACTTAGATGAATAGGTTTTAATGCGCGTAAAGTATAGTTCATAGCCACATAGAAATATAAATAAGATTATAAATAGTTTGTTATACTGTAATAAAAGCTTTAATTTTTTCATAAATGGATGACCCTATTCCACTTACATTTTGAATATCTTCAATTTTTGCAAATTGTGATTTTTCTTCACGATAAGAAATGATGGCCTTAGCTTTTTGTTCACCTATCCCAGATATGGTCATAAGTTCATCGATACTAGCAGTGTTGATATTGACCAACTTTTTTTCAGTAGTATCTGTAGGTGAAGTTGATGGAGTTGTAAAATTAGTATCTTTATCACTAGGAAGAATTACACTTTGATTATTTGATAGACAATTATCGATTTCATATGTACTACTTTCACAATCTTGATACTTTTTCTCATCAATGATTTTTTCATTTTTTACAGGAGTAATTTTTTTATTATATTCACTTTTAGTATAGATATATATAACCATCTCATTAGTCAAACTACGACTTAAATTTATGTTGTTTGTATATGCAGTACTTTTAAATCCTCCGGCTTGTTTGATGGCATCGTTAATTCTGCCACCATTTTTTATTTGATATACTCCGGGTTTCTTAACTGCTCCTTTGACGTCTACGAAAAGGTATTCTTCTTCTATAATCTCTTCTTCTACGTTATCAAAGGCAATTGATGCCTGAGTTTTTTCTTTTTCAGCAGGTTGTTTTACATACATAAAAATCCCAAAAGTAATACCCGATATTGCTAATAGTAAGAAAACTCCACAACATAAAATGCTCCATTTATTTTTCCAAAAAAATTCTTTCATTTATTTTCCTCCTTTGTTTTTATTTTTTTGCTTTTTTTTAAATTTCTGTAACGCTTTTAATAACAAAATATTATCATCATATCTCTCATTTTTTTCATCTTTACACATTTCTTCGATAAATATTAAAAAAGAAGTAAACTCATTTTGCTTGGGGTGATTACGAGCTAAATCAATACGAATAAATTCGAAGCAATCGTCAATTAACGTTTCTCTTGTCTTCATATTTGCAAAGAAAAACCGATTTTCTAAGTCTAAACCAATAGGGATCTTAGAATGTAAAACAAAATTCTTTCGAATAATAGTATTGTAGGGATATTTTTCTTTAGTAGCAAAATATAATTCAAAACATTTTTCTAAGAATTTCATTCTAAACTCACGATATAAATATATTGAGACTACAGCTTCTTCTTCATTTGAAATTTTCAATTATTTTTCCTCCCTTCACTCTTTATATACCGTCTTTTTTCTTTATTTCCTTTTTTATTTTTAAAAAAAATAAAAAAATAAGACTTTTTATTTGTCTTATAATCTTTTGTAATATTTTTGTGACTGTCTATTTATTGGCAATAATCTATTAATTCAATAACTGTGGGAGTGCTATTTTTAGTTATGTTCCAAATTTCGTTTTCTTCATCAAAGTAACAACGGTAGACATCATAAAATAAAGCGTCATAATAAATCACATCGCCTGTTGTAACTGTCTTAATTCGAAACATGGGTGCTTCATGATGTAACTTAACATTAAGAAAATCTGCCAAAACTAATATTAATATAATGCCCGAAAAAATAATCACTTGAATTAGCAAACGTATATACCATAACATTTTTTTAAGAAACCTGGAAATTCCTAAAACAGCAATAGCCGACCCAACTAAAGAATAAATGGATCCCCAGCTAGATTCACTAGGAAAAATCATGATAGCCGTTAATAAAATGAATAGACCGAAAATAATGATAACTAAAGAAATAATGATATTGTATTTATTTAATTTCTGATTTGAGTAATTAAGGGTGTTAACAATATTTTCTTCATATCGCCAAGATGTTTCTTCACGAGTTATTTTTTCACCACTAAGTAATTCATTAACCGTAATATTTAACGTGTCACATATAGGTTTAAACAATGATAAATCTGGCATGTTACGACCGTTTTCCCAATTACTAATTGCTTTTTCTGTTACGCCTAATAAAATCCCAAAGTCTTTTTGAGTTAAATTTTTCTCTTTACGACACATTGCAATAAACTTGCCAATTTTTTCTTGATTCATATATAATCTCTCCTTTTTTTAAATTATATAATAGTGTTTGCTTTTTTGACAGGAAACATTCCTAGAGTTTTAGGCTTGACTGTAACAAAAAACTCTATCTTACGATAGAATTTTTCAACATTTTAATTTTTTTTAAATATTTTTTCTTTTATGTTAATAAAATATTTGAATACTATTGCCATCACAATAAGTGTTATGATAGTTAATATATTACTTATCAATCTTTTATCAACATAACTAAATATATTATTGGCAATTTTAAAACCAAAAAGCATTTGAAGCCCATATAACTCTAAAGTTATAGATCCTATGTAATCAATTATTTTATTTTTATTAATTTTATCACATATCAGAATAATGCCAATTATTAATGGAATATACAAAACATAAAATATTTCTTTAAACCAGGTTACTTTAAAATGATTTTTAAATATGAGATACGAAATAACTATTCCAACAATAGTGCAAACTATGGCTAATGTCCAATAGATTATTTTGTTTTTATTTAGTTTATCAAAAATATTATATCGAGCAAAGTAATATCCCATCAATATCACCGGGATTCTATTTATTAAAATGAACAATGCACTGTAATCACTTAATGTACTTATTAAAATTACTGCTAATATGTATGTGCTAAATAGTATAAATGGTACTATTTTGGGAAACTTTATATCCAGTTTCTTAATTAGTGGCAAAGTCAAATAAACTATCATGATCGCTGGGATAAACCAGAGAAATGATCCTCCCCCACTTTTTATTAAGTCAAAACCAAATATTACTTTCAAAAATTTTTCAAGACCCCACTTAAAATAAATTGCTCCTATAGTAGAAAATACTAAAAATTCAAAATATATTTTTTTAAATCGGTTTGCTAAAAAATCTTTATAGTTTATATGGGTTTTTCCAATACTATATGCGGATATAAAAAAGAATATATCAACGCCAATAACACATATTTGTCTTAAGTAATTTTCGACTCTTAAGTTGGTAATATTAATCCATAAATGATAAATCAAAATAAGCAAGGCCGAGATGACCATTAAGCTTTTTTTATTTTTCATAAAAACTATTCTGCTTGTTCAAAGTTCTTTGGTGACATAACAAAGAATACATAGTCGCCACTAACGACAGCGTTCATTTCATCTGCTTCTGTACAAATGTTCCATCTTAAATCGGCATTAGATTTTAATTCTTCAGCAAACTCATTTGCATTTTCAACTTCAAAAATGTAGGCAACAAATGGAATAGTTCCAATCATCGGTCTGATTGCATATGCATTTTTAAAACCTTTAATCTCTTTTTGAAAACCACTTATATAGTCTTTTTTTTGAATTTGAGATACATCAACACTTATTTCAAGAACTTCATTGTCAGCTATTTTTTTAGCAACTTTTTCAATATTCTTTTCATTTTTTATCTCACTTTCAAATTGTTCGCCCAATGTTGTAGCAACAGTTTTTTCCTCTTGCTTTTCTTCTTGTTTTTCATTTTGATTTTCTTCTTCACCCTTATTATTAGTACAGCCTGTTAATAAACAAACTGATAGAGATAAAGTAATACACATAATAAATATAAATTTAAACTTTTTCATATATCCTCCTCCTAAATATTATAGCACATAATTCTTTTTCTTCTAGATTTTTTTTATTTTTATTTTAATCAATCTTTTTTCTCTTTCTAATCTTAAAACTGCTTCATTAACTTGTTTGATAAAACATAAAAATTCATGTTGATGAATTACACGTCCTAAATCAGGATTCCTTAATAAATTCGCTGTATATTCCACTAAATCTTTATTTTTAATGATGGATACTACTTCAACATCCATAATATGAAAATAATCTTGTTTCTTTAGAACTAAATTATGTGGATAATCCATTACAAACGATTCGCCATCTATTGTATCCTGAATAAAGGTATGTAAATAAGCGTGATTTCTAAAATCCTTACATATTACTGCACAAACATCTAGATTCATATTTTATATTCTTGCATGATAGTTTTCCCTATAATAAAAAATGACTCAGGGCTTCTAAAGTTTCCTGAGTACCACTCGATATAAACTATATCAGATATTATCGATGCTGTCAAATATAGACGCTTGTGTCACTATCAATTCGGGATGAATAAATATTTTCCATAAATTAAAATAACTTATTCTTAATTATATAAAAATAGTGCTCTATCCTAAAATAGCCCCCTTACAAAAATGATTTAACATTTTTTCCTTGCATATCACAAAATGATATCTATGTCAAACTACTCATCCAAATTTTCTTTATAATTTTTTTCAATTATTTTATCAAAATATTCATTTTTTATGTGATATAAATAGCCTGTTTTAATTTCCATGTGCATCATCTTCATAAATAATATAATACCATAAAGCAAAAGAAAACTCCATCTTATGATGAAGTCATTCTACATTTTCAACTAGGATCATTTATTAGTCGCACCACCTGGAAGCGAAAAACATTGTCGCCTGGAATCACTTATTATTCGCACCATCCAGAAGCGAAAAACATTTTCACCACTTTTAAAGTAGTAATATGAATATATTATATTTTTTTGAAAATGTCAATCTAGTATACATTTATCGGTGAAAAAGAGTAAATTTCTTGAATTGCAAAAGTAAATTCCACTCTTAATTTTTAAAAACTGGAATTTAGTTATGCAACTGAGCTGATTTTATAGATTTCAATTTTTCAGCAGAGTTAGAACATTTAAAACCAGATTAATTTTTAGCATACTCTTTGACATCAAAATCAGCAGAAAGCGTATAATTATACGAATTAAGAACCAATCATAATCATCTTTTATTTTGTTTCGTTCGCATTTATAGACGCTTGTACTACAATCAAATTCGGGGTAGCAATATATAAACTCAACTTAACTGATGTTATCATACATCAAAATTAATTATACCGTACTATGATAATTAAAAATACCTAATTTCTAAAAAAGAAATTAGGTAAATTGACTTAAGGCTTCGTAAGTTTCTTAAATACCAATCAATATTATTATATGTACTATTTACCTAAATTATACATTAGGATAGCCCATGACTTTTAAAATGACCTGTGCCTCAATCGATTTAATAGACTCTTTTAATTTATTAAATTCCGTTTCAACTAACTTAATTAATTCTTCATAATCATCTTTATTTAAAAACTTTTCCATACATCTAATCAACATATATAAATTAGTTGAATTATTATTTGCTTTATATGAACTGTCTATTAATTTAAAACTCATAAAAAATTTACTATGAAAAGAAAATAGTCTATCCGAATGTGCACAAATATTCCTTGCAAGTGTCATATTAACTAGAATTTGCTTTAATAATTTTGGAGATATATTAAACTTTTTTGCTATTTCATTTCTATCGGATTGTTTTAACAATCCATACCATTTACTTATTTGACCAAAAGATAATATTTTAATTGCAACAAATGGAGGTATAAAACCATAATTTTGATCATAATGCGTAATTGCTGGATGTTTCCCTTTATTTTTGTTAATTTCTGCATTTATTGAATCAACTATATTATCGATATCAGTAGCATTTGCTAAATCATCAAAACTTTCTTTATTAAGATAATTATCAAGGCCATAATTTTTGGCAAGTATATTACCCATTATACCTCTTATTTTCAATTCAAACTCTAAGGCATACTTCAAAAAGATAGTTCTTATATTTTTATCAAAACTATATAAAGAATATATTTCATTAAAACGAACATTTTCAGAATATGTATTATTGCTTTTTTGAAATACATATTTATAGGTATTAATAACAGAATAATAAGAATAATTATCTATGATATTCAAAGCAATATTTTTATTATCAATAATAACGTTTTTACTTTCTAAATGTTCAATTAATTCTTCATTAGTTTTATATTCTTTCATATAGTATTTCCTCCTAAAATAAAAATTGACTCAGGGCTTCATAAGTTTCCTGAGTACCAATCGATATAAGTTTATCAGATATTAATCCTATTGTCAACTATTATGACTTATAATTCTTAAGTATAAACCAACTTATTGTTACAGTTCAGATGGAAAAGAGTCAAAAAATAAGAAATGACTCTTTTTCAATG
>CAMNRN010000056.1 GCA_946553095.1 uncultured Mycoplasmatota bacterium | reverse complement strand
TATTCTTCATAGGAATAGATTTCTAAGAATTGAGATACATCCCAGTTAGGATAGGTATCATTATAAATCTTAATTGGTAGTTTTTTTATTCCAGGCTCATAAGATGATGTACTGGTTGTAGTTTGAATACCATTAGGAGCAGAACTAACTGCTTTAACAGGCCCTAGAAAGACAAAAAAGGATAAAAGGATAAGATATAAGTACTTTCTCATGAAAACCTCCTAAATAGCCTTAAAACAACTTTTAAAGGAATATAGAAACAAAAGATACACATAATCAAAAAAATTATAAGTATGCTATCAAAGTCGTTACGATAGTACACAGAGTCAGTGAGATTGGAAGTATCCAAACATATTGGCAAAGTTGAATAATTACCGAATTGTTGTGTACCATCACGATATATGTAATTACCACTAATGTAGTAATCACGGTAAGAAACATTGCTATTATACGTAGGTACTTGTTCATAAGCCCGAATCACTCCCTCCGATTGCACTACATAACACGCATAATCTAAATCAGGAACATAAATCATATTTTCACACTTTCATCAAAAGAAGCATAATCTCTTATGAAAACTCCTAAATTAGGAATGGTTAAACGGACTTGATAAAAATCAATTTGCAAATTTTTCAAAGTAGTATAAACAGAATAAAAAGAGGCTGACGTGAATATTGATTTATCATACTTATAAAGATTATAATAACCATTTTTATAAATTAATTTGTATACATATTTTTTTCTTGCCATTATATAACACCTACTTTCCAAACAATAGACTTCCAATTAAATCAAATAAGATATAGATCCCGAATATCGCTGGCATTAAACCTATTAATTGAGTCATAAATTGTATTGCTATTTCAAACATTTTTTACACCTTCCTTTTAAAAAAAGTTCGTTACTAGAAACGAACTTTTGCTTTTCCTGCACCTTTTACTAACTTACGTAAGAAATAAGTACCTAATGCTACAGGAACGATTACTACGATGAATGGCACTAAATCAGCCACAACACCGAAGAATTTATCTGCCGTAAGACTAGTAGTTAATGCGCTAATTACTGCACTCATTGAGCCACTCGCAACAGTTTCAGTCATGTTGCAACTCCTTTCCAGCCCTTTTATATCAAAACCTTACGGTATTGATTACAATAATTCTTGAATAAATAAGCCATCGTTTTTGTTAAGTTTTGGATTTTGCCCAACAACAACATCAATTTCTTCAAAAAGTGGAATCTCATTTGCTAGTTCAGAACAAGTGATGAATGTTCCATATTTTCCAAGTGATACGATTAACTTAGTCGTTTTGATTGCAAGACCTTTTTTATTAACAAAATCATATCTAGCAATCGTTACCGCTTTCGCTTTCATTTTTTTTGCCCTCCTTATGTTTTTTAAAATTTTCATAATTTTTCAATAATTGTTTTTTATATGAAAAAATGTGATTTACTCTTTCTGTTATGTCACATTTATAAAATTCATAGTCTTTGGTATTGTCAGCCCAAACAAATTGGTAGAGTGTGATTTTGAGGTTATCTAGGAACAATAACAAATTGTCATCGCATTCTTTCATATTAACAATATCTTTTTAAAATAACAAAATCAGCATTTACAATACTGTTTAAATATTCTTTAGCTTCTTTTAAGTATTTAAACCATAATTCCATAGTTTCATTATCTTTTCTAGAAACTACTTTGTAAGCACATCCTTTTGGATATTTTAAATCGAATTCTTTTTTATTCATTTTATAGCCCTCCTCCTCCAATCAAACAAAGGGCTATTTGTTTGTATTGGAATGATAGCATATTGCTATCTGACATATATTATACCAAAAGTGCTAGCACTATGCAAGCATATTTTTTAAAAGAAATAAACTATCATATTGATAGCAAGGAGATATCATATGAATAAAGAAATAATTTATGTAAGAATTGACGAAGATTTAAAGAAAGAACTAGACATGATTGCTTTAGAAGAACAAAGAAGTTTGAATAACTTAGTTGTTTGGATACTTAATAAATACCTAAATCAAAGAAAAGAAAAAAAATAGCCCCCACGCCTAACGTCCGCCTGGTAATGGAGCCAGTCGGACGAAAGGTCGGGGGTCAGGGACTACGTCCATCAAGGGGAACGCTCGTATAACAAGCTCGCGTTCTTGGGGAAATCGGTACCAAAGCCGATTTCCTTTTTTTAATAAAAAAACAGGTTTTACCCTGTTATGTCAAGTGTGTGTAAATCAAAATATATATTATGTAAACTAACCTTTGGAAACGAAGCTAGCATACTTTGTAATTGTGTTATAATACCTACGAAATACACTATCAAACCCATTAGAACATACATACTTTGTTAGTTTTATTTCAAGATGGATGGAATCTAAATTTGGAAATTATCTGGATTTAAAATAGTTTGAAATAATTCCTTTGGTTTAATGTATATTGATATTTATCCTCATTTTTTAATCGCTGTAATTAATGTCTTATGTAATAGTTCAATAATTGTCTTATTTAGGAAAATATGTGTTTAAAATAGCAAAATATTTAAAAGTACTACCCCTACTCCACTGATAAAACCTAAGTAGAGTAGTTTGTTTTCTTTGTATGTTAGAGCTTTAGGAAGCAATTCTTGGATGGATAAGGTAATCATTAAACCAGCAACTATTATTAAAGTAATACTAATCATCATTACAGATATGTACTTTTTTAAAAAAACAAAGGCTAATATTGCTCCAAGTGGTTCGGCCATTCCTGATATTAAGGTAGCTTTGATGGCTTTTTTCTTATTCTTGGTGGCATAATAAATTGGAACTGCAATTGATATTCCTTCTGGTATATTGTGAAGCATGATGGCAAAACCTAATTTTATTCCTAATGACATATTTTGATAACTTGAAAGAAATGTGGCAATACCTTCAGGGAGATTATGAAGAATTAATATTAACATATTCAATAAACCTAATTTATATAAGTCTTCTTTAATTCCTTCTTTTTCCATTAATTTGCTAAGTGAAGATATGATTATATAACTGGCAAAAAATGAAAATAATAAAATGGTTATTGATTTTGTAATCCCAAATTTATTGATACAGTAAAAAAATGATTCGGGGATTAAGTCAAAGATACTAATACCCATCATGATAGCCATAGAAAATGATAAACATAAAGTAATAAACTTATTATATTGCTTTTCTTTGATTTGAAAAAAGATTACTAAACTGCCTATAACTGTAGAAAGGCCCGCTATTAAAGAAACTAAAATTGGTCCAAGCATGCAATCACCTTAATTAATTATATTAAAAAAAGACATAAGAAATGTCTTAGTTAAATTGTTTTTTCATTCTTGGTCTAAAATATAGGCATTGTCTGGCGTAATAGTATATTTTTCAGTATATATTATCCAATCTGTTATATCTTCTATTTGATACCAATTTTCATATCCGACATGTATATCTGGGAAATAGTATGGTTCTTGTGTGAGTCTTGCTTTGAATTTGTCATCCTTTAACTCGAGTATTTCAAACCATATATGTTCAAACTGGCCCTTCTCTTTCATTGGTAGTCCGATTTTCAAAAGAATAGAATTTTTATTTTTAAAAGCTTTTTTTACGTAATCGAAACGCTCTATGGCAACGTTTTTCATTCTTTTAGTTTCTTCATCGCTAATAAAAAATAAAGGGTTGTCCATCCATAAATCATCATAAATGGATACTTTACTTACTATATCATTTTGTTCATCTTCTTCGTTTTTATATAAGAAGATTATGCTAGTGCGAGAATTGTGACCATTTTTTCGATCTAGTTTTCCACCTGTTTTGAGATTTTTAAATTGACATAAGGCTTCTGTCCAAGGCACTGAGGTCACCACTATCGGATGATTATTACTTAGTAGTCCAATGTAGGAAGCTTTTTCATTAGTCGGTTCTTTTTTATCAATTAAGTACATGGCATATGTATTTAGGATATTGAAGTGATGCTGACTCATTTCTTTAGGTGAATCAAGAATTTCTAATTCTGTTAAACCACATCTAGCAAGACCGTGAGTGTGAAGCCATACTTGGTTATTTTTGCCAATAATGGCTTGAATAGAAAATAAATCTTTAGCACTAGGAAGCTCTTTGGAAGTTGTTGTCATTTTAACCCATTGCCGTGGGAATAATCTTTCGGCAGATTCATCAATTATAGCCATTAAGTTAGGAACTAATAATGTGGCTAGTTTTAGTTCTATAAAGAAACTTTTTTTAAAATCTTTATTAAAAGACATGAAGATTGTTAGACCTTTATGAGAATTTTGAATTCTTTCTTTTTCTTCAGGTGAGACAGGAATATTATTTAAATAATATGGTGGGACATTTATGTTGCCCACAAAAAAGCCTATTTCATATACTTCTTTTTGATATTTTAATTTCATTGTTATCGTTTGTTTGATGGTATCTATGTGATCTTCAATAATCTTAAATTCTTTTGAATTTTGAAGAATGTTTAGAGCTTCTTTTAATAAATCTTTTTCTTCATCATCAGTTATGGCTATGATGTATGAAGATTTTTCCCAATAATACTGAGGTTGTTCTATGTACTTTTTTTTAAACATTATTATCACCTATCACCTTTTATCTTAATTATACTATTTTAAATGTAAAATGAAAAGATTAAAATTTTGGGATATTTTTGGCAAAGGAATTTCTAATAATTTCCATCTAAAATATGTTTAAAAAATATATTTGTTTCCATAATAGTAATGGGAGGTAGAAAAATTATGAGTAACTTAAGAAATAGTAATTCAAGAAATAGTAACAGTGCTAGAAATAACTCTAAAAATTCAAACAAACAACAAGCTAATAATAGAGCTAATTCTCGCAATAATAACAAAGCTCGCAATAACGAAAGTAAATAATTATTGCATTTTAAAAGGAATAACGATTAATTTATTCCTTTTTCTTTTGTAGCTCGAGGGTGATTTTGATAATCACTTTTTATTTTTTCGTTAGAAACATGAGAGTATATCTCTGTAGTGCTTAAGTTTTCATGCCCTAGAAGCTCTTGGATGATTCGGAGGTCTGCCCCATTGTTTAGTAGATGAGTGGCAAAGGAATGTCTCAAAATATGGGGGGATATTTCTTTTTTTATTCCTGATTTAGCACATATTTGTTTTAAGATTTTGAAGAATCCTTGTCTTGACATGGCGTTTCCTTTACTGTTTAAAAATACATGGTTTGTTGTTGTGCTTTTTTGAATGTATGGCCGATATTCATAGATGTATAGTTTTAAATATTCTAAAGCTGTATTATCAATTGGGATTATTCGTTCTTTCTTGCCTTTTCCTGTAACTCGCAGAAGACATTCTTCAAAATCAACTTGATTTAATTCTAAAGATAATATTTCTGATATTCTAGTACCCGTGGCGTAAAGAAGTTCAAGCATTGCTTTATTACGATAATCAATTGGTTTTGTAAGACGAATATCTAATAATTTATTTATTTCTTCTGGTGTTAAATATTTTGGAAGAGTCTTTTCTAATTTAGGCATACGTATTCCTTCACAAGGATTCATATTTATTTTTTCAATTAGTTGCATGTATTTAAAAAAGTTATTAATGACTGTTAAATAATGAGCTTTTGTTTTATTATTTTTCTCTAAACTATAAAGATAGGTTCGAATATCTTCCTTAGTTAGAGAAATTATTTTTTTATGATATGTTTCAGGATTAAAATATTTTTCAAGCATATAAAGATTTTCCCCATATGAATCTATAGTATTTTCAGAAAGTTTTTTTTCATATTTGAGGTATTCTAAATAGAATATGACTTCTTGATCATTTATTTTTTCCATGATATTTTTCATCTTTAACATCCCTATTTCATTGTAACATATTTTTATTTCTTCTGGGAATAGACTTTATTCTTTTTATTTGATAAAATTAGATTGTGATTTATATGGAAATACTTGCAGATAAAATAAGACCTAGTGTACTCGATGATGTTATTGGACAAGAACATTTGATTGGAAGTGGGAAAATTCTTTCTAATCTAATTGCTAATAAGAGATTGTTTTCCATGATTTTTTATGGGAAACCAGGGATTGGGAAAACTAGTATTGCTAATGCTATTGTCTCTTCTTTGGATTTAAAATATAAATTTATGAATGCGACAATTAATAATAAAGCTGATTTTGATAATGCTATAGTTGAAGCTAAGATGAATGGCGAAATGGTTTTGATTATTGATGAAATTCATCGAATGAATAAAGATAAACAGGATATTCTGTTGCCTTTTATTGAAAATGGTTTAATTATTTTAATAGGACTTACAACTAGTAACCCTTATCATAAAATAAATCCGGCGATTAGAAGTCGTTGTCAAATTTTTGAACTTCATGAACTTTCTTTAGAAGATATAAAAAAAGGTCTTAATAAAGCTTGTACTTTTTTAGAAGATATTGAAATTGATCAAGAAACATTAGAGTTTATTGCTCTTTCAGCTAGTGGTGATATGCGATCTTCTTTGAATTTGCTGGAAATGGCTTACTACTCTACTACTGATAAAAAAGTCACTTTGGATGTTGTGAAATCTATTAATTCAAAACCAGTTTTTTTTCATGATAAAGATGGAGATGGCCATTATGATGTTTTGAGTGCTTTGCAAAAGTCTATTCGAGGAAGTGATCCTGATGCTGCTATTCACTATTTAGCGAGGCTTCTTGAAGCGGGAGATTTAGATAGTATTTATCGTAGACTTTCTGTAATTGCTTATGAAGATATCGGTTTAGCTAATCCAGGAATTGGTCCAAGGCTTATGGCTGCGATTCATGCAGCGGAGTTAGTTGGCTTACCTGAGGCTAGAATTCCTCTTGCTAATATTGTAGTCGAAATGGCTTTATCACCTAAGAGTAATAGCACTTATTTAGCAATTAATGAAGCGATAAATGATATTCATAAAGGAACTACTGGAAATGTACCTAATCATATTAAGACAACGAGTCCAGATTATTTATATCCGCATAATTATCCTAATGATTATGTAAAACAAGAATATTTGCCTCAAAATTTAAAAAATAGGAAATATTATCAAATGAAAAGGAATAAAATAGAAGTGAACCTTAATAGAATTTATAAGGAGATGAAAGGTGAATGAAGGTAAGTGTTATTGGAACGGGTGCTTATGGACTCGCTTTAGCTTTAAGTGCAGCTAAGAATAATCATGATGTTATGATGTGGACAGAAAATGAAGATATTTATCAGGAATATCAGGAAAGTAAGAATTTAAAATCGATTATGGACGTGGCTGTTCCTTTTAATATTCGAGTTTCGAGAAGTTATAAAGATGTGCTAGAAGATACAGATTTGATTATTATGGCTACGGCTAGCAAATATATCGATATTGTATGTGAGAAAATGAAGGATTTCTATCATAATGATATACCTATTTGTATTGCGACAAAAGGAATTGAAGAATCAACAGAGAAATTATTATCTAATGTTGTAAATGAAATGTTGGATACTTCTAATATTGCAGTTATATCAGGTCCTACTTTTGCAATAGATATGGCCCGTGGAGAGCCTGTCGGGTTAGCTCTTGGTTGCCATATTAGTAAAACACGGAAGATTATTATGAAAGCTTTATGTCATGATAGATTGAAACTTAGACCAACAAAAGATATGACAGGAATTCAAATTTGCGGAGCAGTTAAAAATATTATTGCTATAGCATCAGGCATTTTAAAAGGGCTCGGTTATACTGACTCGACTGGGGCTTTGCTTATTAATGAATCATTACATGATATTAAAAATATTATATATTATTTAGGCGGAAATCCTAATACTATACTTTCTTTTGCGGGGATTGGCGATTTACTTCTCACTTGTACTAGTGTGAAAAGTAGAAATTTTAGTTTTGGTTATACTATTGGTAGTACAAAAGATATTAATAAGATAAATGATTATTTAAAGAATAATACGGTTGAAGGATATACAACATTGAATACAGTTTATAAAATGCTAAAACATAAAGACATTGAAATTCCTCTTATAAATGTCATTTATGATATTGTTTATAATGAAGAAGACCCGAATATTTTAGCAAAATTTTTAATAGAAAAAGAATAAATCAGGAGTTTTTTCCTGATTTTTAATTGATCCAGTACTTATATATTTAATCTTGCTTATTGTAAAAGTAGAGACCATAAAGAAACTTGGCTTCTTATTACAAACGGTAATTCTATCTTAAGAAATTCTGTAAGGATCTGTCTTTCTGCTTTTTGATTTCTTTTATCTTTTACAAATAAATCTCCGCAAGATTTGAATGCTTGCCACTTAGGCGGAACTTAGACACTTTTTAGAAACCATTCTTTAATTTTGGATAATATCTTTTATGACATAATTGGCTAATAATAGTCCAGCGGTAGATGGAACAAATATCATAGATGATACTTTATGATCGTTATTAATTGGCTGTTCACTTGAAAATACAACTGGTATACTTAGAGTTATATTCTCTTCTTTAAGAAGTTTACGCATTACTTTAGCTAAAGGATCATTGTAAGTTTTGTTTAATGTTGTTATTTCTAGTTTGGTTGGATCTAATTTTTTTCCTGTTCCTAAGCAACTGATTATTTTAAGATTGTTTTTTAAAGCGTATTTGATTAATTCTATTTTGGTAGTAATAGTATCACATGCATCAATAATATAATCATATTTTTCTAATCTGTTCATGTTTTCTTTATTTAAAAAGATATCTAATTCTTGAATATTTATATTAGGATTTATTTCTAACATCCTTTTTTTGGCTATTTTAGTCTTCTTTTCGCCAAGGTTTAGGGTTGTGGCGAGAATGTGCCTATTTATATTACTTTCATCAAAATTATCACTGTCTATGATAGTAATATTTCTAATACCACTTCTTATTAATGCTTCGAGGGCAGTTCCTCCTACTCCACCGATTCCAACAATTAAGATATGCTTTTGTTCTATTTTTTTGATATTTTCTGTGCCTATTAAGCTTATAGTTCTTTCGTTCATATTTTCACCCATAAAAAATACCCAGAGAAAAGTCTATCCTGATAAAAACCCGCTCTCGCGAGGTGGGCATCACATGAACTACTTTAGGATCCTCACTCACTTAATGGTTGAGTATTCTACACCGCAGTTCAATTAGATTCCCTTATTTATCCTTAGTCGGTTTTATAAAGACAATAGACTAATTCTCTAGGTAATCATATTATAACAAAAAAAACGGATATATGCAAGTGCTATTCCGCTTTTATGCTAGTTGATTCAATTTCAAAAGTAAATTGAGAAAAACAAACAATATGTACAATTTAGTC
>CAMNRN010000055.1 GCA_946553095.1 uncultured Mycoplasmatota bacterium | reverse complement strand
AGATAAAATCTAAGTGAATTATATGTTTGAGGTAATATCAACTGTAAAACTCGGGCAATTTTCTTTCATTTTAAATTCACATCCTTCTTCATCATTATACATAACTATATGGGTTTTGTCTATAAAAGGTATTAGAGTTGGAAATCAATTTTTTTAAAATTTATGATGACAAACTAGAGATAATATTGTATAATCTACTTATAGAATAGTAGTGATTTTATGAGAGTAGAATTAAACAAAAAATGTTTATTATTATTTTATAGATTAATGGGAATGTTAATTCTTTTTTGTATTTTTGTATTTCCGGTTAAAGCTGATAGTGATTCTAGTATTTTAAAATGGGCGATGAATGATGATTTAACAACAGGGAATTATTCTTTAACAGTTAATGATGAAACTTATGCTATTGAGCTATATGTAAATGAAGGTGATGTTACTTATTCATCTAGTCCAACTTTATGCTCTGCAACAGCTGATAATGCAATGTGTATTGTAAAATATAAAGGGAATTTAACTATAGATGCTGGAGTGACATTAACTGCTAGAACTAGAAAAAAAGGTTTTCTAGTTTTAGTAATGGGAACTTTGACTAATAATGGTTCTATTACGATGACAGGAAAAGGTTCTAATGCAGCTAGTCAAAATGTTTATTTGTGGCAAAATGCAGATGGGACTTATGAATATGTGCCTAAAGTAGGAGCAAGTGGAGCTAGAGGAACTGCTAGTAATGGCGACAGAGGTGTAAATGGTAATGTAGGTGGAACTGGAACAAATAGAGGTACCGGCGGCGGTGGCGGTGGCGGAAACTCTTATTCGTCATACAGTGGCGGTGGTACTATCGGTGGTGCTGGTAGTGCAGGAACGTCATATTCTGGTGGTGCCGGGGGTGGTGGCGGAAACCATTCGTGGGGGCCTTCAACTGGTAATGCTGTCGGCCTTCAAGGTGGTGCTTGTTATGGTGTCAATTCTGATAATAGATGTCAAACTGGGGTTGGTATTAATACTGGTATAGTTTCAGGTTATGGATGGCAACAAACAAATCTAGGGACTGGCGGTCTTTTGATCGTGTATGCTAGTATTCTAAATAATAATGGTTCTATCACAGCAAATGGGGTTTCTCCGGCCGCTCGTCCGGGAGCTTCAGCTTATTCGTTTGCTCATGGTGGGGCATCTGGTGGTGGATCAGTAAATATATTTTCATCTAGTTATACTGGTACGGGAGCTGTTAGTGCATCTGGGGGGATTGGAAGAAGAACTAATGGAACGAGAACTGACCGGGCTACTACAAGTGGAAGCGGTGGAGCTGGAAGTGTTACTAAAACCATATTGGTATTAGATGAAAATTTACTTAATCCTACTTTGGAAAGTTTAAGTGTTTCTCCGGGAGCGTTAGTGCCTGGTTTTGATTTAAATACTTTTGTTTATAATGTTACTTTGAATTCAGAACAAAGCAGAGTAACAATTAATGCGACAGCTAAAAGTGGATATGATGATGCTTTTACTGTAGCTGGAACTGGGACTTTTGATATTAATACACCGACTGATAGAAAGATTGTTACAGTAACTTCTAAATATGGTTTTGTTACAACTTACGTAATTAATTTTACAAGACCAGCATCTAGTTATCGTTATTTAGAAGATATTTTAATTGATGGAAAATCGATTGGGAATTTTAATCCAACGACGCTTTCTTATGATGTGAATTTATCTGGAGCTCAAGAAGAAGTTGATCTTGGTGTAATAAATGGTAGAACTAATCAAACTGTGTATGGAACAGGAATTGTGCAAACTGATTTTGGAACTACTAAAAAAGAAATTGTTGTAATATCTGAAGATGGTTCAGCAACTACGACATATACAATTAATTTTCATAAAGAAAGTACTTCTTTGCTAAAAATATTAGAAATTGAAGATTATATATTAACTCCAGAGTTTAATCCAGAGATAGAAAATTATAATTTGGATATCATGTCTCATACTTTGGCATTAAAAATAAATGCTGTTCCTTATGATAAAAATGCGACAGTTTCGATAAAAGGGGCTAGTTATATCAAAGCTGGTAGCAATGCTACAGTCACAATTACAGTGACTAATCCTTTGGCGAAAGTTAATAAAAAAGTATATACCATAAGTGTTAATCGTGAAGAAGGAACAACAGAAAGAAATTTTGAATTCGATTATACTGGCGATATACAATCTTTTGAAGCGCCAGCAACAGGATATTATCAATTAGAGACTTGGGGAGCACAAGGTGGAGATGCTGGTTATTATGCCGGCGGTTTTGGTGCTTATTCTACAGGAGTTGTTTATCTTAGACGAGGCGAAGTTATATATATTACGGTTGGTAGTAAAGGCAAAGGCTGTGGCGGAACTTATGTCACTTGTAGCGGAGGATATAACGGCGGTGGGACGGCGAAAACTTATCAAAATTCCAATGCTGCTGGTGGTGGTGGTGCTACACATATTTCTAAGACACCAGGTTTGTTAAAAGATTTTTATGATCATCAAGAAGATTTAATTATTGTTTCTGGTGCCGGGGGTGGTGGTCATAATACTAATAGTGCAAACTATGCAGTAGGTGGATCCGGTGGTGGTTTTAAAGGAATGGATGCAACTTCTTTAAGTTCCCATCATACTTTAGCCGGTAGACATGCTTATCCTGGGACTCAAACGAGTGCTGGATGTAATAATACAGGTAAGGACTGTGGAGCATTTGGGATCGGTGGTAATTCTTCAACTACAGCTTATCATTCAGGTGCTGGTTCTGGTGGTGGAGCAGGTTTTTATGGCGGAAGTGGAGCTAACATTAACGGAGGAGCTGGTGGTTCAGGATATATCGCTAGTTCAAGTCTTCGCTCTTATAAAGAAGTTACTAAGTCAATGTATTGTTATAATTGTACTCTTTCAAGCGATGAGGATACTTATACAGTATCAACTAAAAAATATTCATCAACACCGACTTCATATTATGCAAAATCTGGTAATGGTTATGCTAAAATAACACTGTTACAACCACCTAGTGAAAATAATTTCCTTTCAAATATAATAGTAAAAGCAACTAATTTTCAAACATTAAAAACTACAACTAAAAATTATACACCAGATTATAATTTGGAAGTTTCTGAATATAATGTGACACTTGATGTCTTGGAAACTTCGATTACACTTCAAGCAAGACCAGAAGATTCTTTGGCGACGATTGAAGGATTGGGAACTTTTGATGTTCCGGCTGGAAATACCGACTTTGAAATTAAAGTAACTGCGGAATCTGGAAGTGTTAAGACTTATATTATTCATGTCTATAGACCGGCTAGTAATGATCCAAATCCAATTGATATTATAGTTAGTGGTTTGGTACCAAGTTTGTGTTCAGTTTCAAATACCATAGGGGCTAATTATTGTTCTTTATCACCTGAATCATTTGATCCTGATACGAATACTTATTACTTAACTGTTCCTTATAAAATTAAACAACTTTATTTCGATGTTCAAAAGGGGCATCCTTATCAAACTGTAAGTGGTGAAGGTAAGAGAACTTTAGAAAGTGGTGAAAATGTCATCGTTATTGAAGTGCAAAGTGAAGATGGCAAAGAAACTAAAAAATATACTTATTATGTTGTTAGAGATATGACAGGGGATACTGATATTGATTTTGTTTTACTTGATCCTTTCTTTGATTTAAATTTTGATCCAGATGTTTCCGAATATTATATAACAGTAGCTAATTCTTATCAAAAATATATTTATGTTGATGGAAATGATGATTTAAATAAGCATAAGCTTCCTTCTGAACTAAAAGATGATGCTTTAGCAAGTTTGATGGATACAGTTCAAATGTATATAAAAACGGATGATGAAAATGCTTCATTTGTTGTGTCTGGTCCAAGTACATTAGATACAGGAATGAATACCATAAATATTATTGTAACAGCAGCAACCGGGGAAATTCATTATTATATATTAAATGTTTATCGCTTAAAAGATTCAAATGTTTTCTTGAGCGATTTGACAGTAGAAGATGCAACCCTAGTTTATGATTTAACGCCGGAGTTTAATAAAATTAATATGGGACCTTATCAAGTAACAGTGCCAAATGAAGTTAGTGAAGTTATAATTAATGCAAGTGCTGATTCTTCAACATCGACAGTAGCTGGAACTGGCTCTAAAACTTTAAATACGGGAGTGAATAGTTTTACTATTTTAGTTACAGCTGAGGATGGAACGGTTGAAAATTATATTGTGGAAATTACAAGAAATAAAAATAGTAATGCTAATTTAACCGAGATTATTGTTCAAGATCAGAATGAGAATTATGCTCTTAATCCAAATTTTGATAAAGACATAGTGGAATATCAAGTTGATGTTTTGGAAGGGACAGATAATATTTTAATTACAGCAACCCCAGAAGAAGCGACAACTACTTATAAACTTTTAGATAATAATGTGATCAAAGTTGGCGAAAATATAAAAAGAGTAATGGCGATTGCTGAGGATGGAAGTTCTAAGGTTTATACGATTAAAATTAATCGTCCAGCATCAAGTAATAATTATTTAGAAAATTTAATTGTAAGTAATAATGAGACGATTTTTGACTTGACGCCTGTGTTTGATAGAGATGTGTTTAACTATACTTTGGAAGTAGATAATGAAGTATCGTTTGTCAATGTAGATGCGATTAATGAAGATGATTTAGCTAAAGTATATGGAACAGGAAGATATAGCTTAGCTGTTGGAGATAATATAATAGAATTAACGGTGACAAGTGAAGCTAATGAAGCAAGAATCTATCAAATTATTATTACTAGGAAAAAGAGTGATAATGCTTATCTAGAAAGTCTTTCTACTTCTGTGGGAATTATGGTTCCAGAGTTTAGTAAAGATTTATTTACTTATACAGTCAATGTGGAAGATACGGTAGAAGAAATTGAAATCAATGCTATTCCAGAAGTGGCTTCAACAAAAGTTACGGGAAATGGATTAGTCAAACTTAATAGCGGAGATAATTATTTTGATATAGTAACTTTGGCAGAAGATGGAATTAGTACTTTGACGTATAAGATAAATATAATTAGAGATCAGTCCGCGAATGATAATATTTTATATTTGTTGATGGAGGAAGGAATTATTTCTCCAAGATTTGATCCTAATATAACAATATATGAAGCAACAGTGCCAAATGAAGTTTTAAGCGGGACTTTTCATATTGAATTAGAAGATGATAAAGCAACATATCAAATACTAAATAATAACTTTAATGTTGGGGAAAATGAAGTTACAATTCGAGTTACAAGTGAAAAAGGACAAACAACGGGAGATTACAAGGATTATACTATTATGGTAACGAGACAACCCAAAGAAATTCTTAGTAGTTACTTGAGTAATTTAGTGGTTTCTAAGGGAACTCTTACGCCAAGGTTTGATAAAGAGGTAACATATTATGAAGTTGAAGTTCCTTATGAAGTGACGAGTATTAATGTTTTAGCAACACCAGAGGATCCAACTGCGTTTGTAACTGGAAATGGTGAGTATAAATTATCGGTTGGCAAAAATCTGGTGGCAATTGAAGTTGAAAATGCGAATGGGAAAGTTCGTGATTATCAAATCGTTGTCAATAGATTAAAGAATACAGAAGCACGTATTCAAAGTATGACAATAACTGGCGTAGTATTAAGTCCTTTGTTTGATAAAGATATTTATCAGTATACGACAGTTACATCCGATAGTTCTTTGGATTTTTCGAGAATTGTTCTTATGGATAGTAATGCTTCTTATGAAATTTTAAATAATAACTTACTTCTTGGTGATAATGAAGTGATTGTTCATGTTATTGCTGAGGATGGAATTACAACCAAAGATTATGTGATCAATGTAGAAAAATTGCCGGGTAAGAATAATAATTTGAGTAGTTTAGAAGTTGAAGATTTTCAAATTAATCCAAATTTTTCTAAGACAACGACACTTTATGATTTGACTGTTTCTGGAGATGTTTCAAGTATAAATATCATAGCAACGCCTGAAGATGAACTTGCAACTGTTACTGGGGACGGCATTAAGACTTTGAATGTTGGAGAAAATCAGTTTATTATCGAGGTTACTAGTGAATCTGGTGATGTCAAAGCTTATACGATTATTGTTTGGAAAGAAGGAAGTAATAATAACTTTATATCTTTGTTAGAAGTGTTAAATGGAGATATGACGCCAAGTTTTGATAAAATGAAAAATGAATATGATGTGGTAGTTCCATATACAGAAGATCATTTGGATTTAAAGGTTATTCTAGAAGACTTTAATGCTTATTATGATGTTTTTGATAATGATTTAAAAATTGGTGATAATACGGTTACTGTGGCAGTCGTTTCTCAAAATGGTGATGTCAATAATTATCTTTTACATGTTGTTCGTAAAGAAGCAGAAACGGCCCTTTTGGAAAATATTATTGCTAAAAATTATCGAATAGATCCCGTGTTTAATTCTTATATTAATAATTATACAATAGTTGTTAATTATGAAACTGAGGTTTTGGATTTAGATATTATTCCGATTGATAAAAAGGCAACCTTCGTTGTAACGGGTAATGAGGCTTTTAATGTAGGTGATAATATCATAACTATTGTGGTTACATCAAGTAATAAAGTGGATACAGAAACATATACTTTAAAAGTTAAAAGACAAGCTTTTGCTAATACATTCTTAGATTATTTGTATACTGATTTTGGAGATGTAACACCTAGTTTTAAAAAGGATGTTCACGAATATGTAATCGATGTTCCTAATGATGTTGCAAGTATCGAATTAGTTGGGGAACCAGTTGATAAATCAAGTGTTGTAACTGGTTTAGGTGAACATGCTCTTTTAACTGGGGAAAATGAATTTGTTATTACGGTTACGGCTTTAAATGGTGTAAGTAGGAATTATTATGTGAGGGTTAATCGTGATAAAAATGATGATAATTATTTGGCTAGTTTGCGTGCTAAGGTCGGGACAATTAATTATGAATTAAATCCAGAGTTTAATAAGACAGTTTTTCTATATGATATAACGGTGCCAGTGGGAACAAGTTCGATTAATTTAGAAGGATTGCCTTCAAGTGATACAGCTACGGTGGCTGGTCTTGGGATTCATACTTTAAAAGCTGGGGTTAATACAATTGATATTGTGGTGACAAGTGAATCTGGTAAAACTAGAAATTATGTTGTGAGAGTAAATAGAGAAGCAAGCAATAATAATATGTTAATTGATTTAATACCTAGTGTTGGTACTCTAGAGCCAAGCTTTAATTATTTGGATAGTAATTATACGCTTAATTTAGATTCAAGTGCAGCTATTTTATCTTTTGATGCAATTACAGAAGATGCTTATGCGACCGTTTTGGGAATAGAAAAACAGGTTGTTCCAGATGGAATTAGTACGAGAGAAATCGTCGTTACAGCTGAGGATGGTAGTGAAAAAACTTATACGATAACAATTAATAAAGAACGTAGTGATAATGCAAGATTATCTAGTTTAAGTGTTCAAGGTTATCCATTTAAAGAAGTGTTTGATCCAGAGCAATTTACTTATCATATTACTGTTCCTAATTCGAAATTGATTCTTTTAAATGATGAAGTTTTAGCAACAAGCGAAGATAAAAATGCGGTGATTACAAAAAGTGGTAATTTAACGCTTGCTACTTCGAATGATTCACTCTATGTCGTTACAGTTACTGCTCCAGATGGTTTTACAAAACAAAATTATACGATTGTTGTCGAAAGAGAAAAGGGGAATAATACTTTATTAAATAGCTTACAGGTAAATGTCGGAAGCTTAGAAGAGACTTTTGATCCTATGACATTTTTATATACATGGAAAGTTCCTAAGGGAGAAGTTTTAACTAAAGATAGTGTTGTAGCTATCCCACAAGATATTAATGCGATAGTTGATAAAACAGAAAATGTTGTAGTTAGTAAGGTCGATGTAAATAAATATATTATCAAGGTTATTGCTGAGGATAATAGTGCATATTCTGAATATGTTTTGAATCTAGTTGCTGACTTGTCAGTTGATGCTTCATTATTTAACATCGAAATTGATAAAGGATATTATGAGCCTGAATTTAAGGAAGATGTTTATCAATATGATGTGTATGAATATGTCGATACTGATAGTATAAATGTTCTAGCAACACCTAATTCGAGTGATTCTGTTGTCAGTCAAGGAAATGGTTTAGTTATATTAGATAATGATTTAGTTCGGCATGAGATTATTGTTACGGCTGAGGATGGAACGACTGAGACTTATGTTTTGAATATTCATAAATCAATCTTAAAAGATGAAGGTTTAAGGGATTTAGATTTAAATAATTTAGAAGATTTAGATTGTACTCTCGATAAGTGTGTGATATCACCAGTATTTAGTACGGATATCATTAATTATAGTATTAAAGTACCTTTTGAATATACTAATTTGAGTGTTCTGGCACTTACTATGAATGATCAACAAACTGTTAAATTTAAAGTTGGCGAAGAATATGTTACAGATTATGAACTTAAAGTTGGAAAGACCGATGTTTTGGTAGAAGTTTATGATGGAATGAATAAACTTACTAGAACATATACCTTATCGGTGGAAAGATGTAAATCAAATAATACTTATCTTGAAAGTTTAAAAATTGATGATTATGTTTTAGATCCAGTGTTTGATAAAAAAATTCAAGAATATACAATTTATATTGAGACGGGAGTTGAAGAAGTAAATATTGTAGGAATTGCCGAAGATAAAGATGCAACTGTTACAGTCAATGGATATAATTATTTACAAGAAGGTAGTAATGATGCGACAATTAAAGTTGTAGCTCCAGATGGATCTTTTAGAGAATATATAGTCCATATTATTAAGAATCCAGAGTTTAATAGTTATATTAAAAATATTACAGTTTCTACAGGAATATTCTGGGATTTAACACCTAAGTTTAAGCCAACTACGTTTGAATATACTACAACTATTACTCATGTTTATGATAAAGCAATTATTGAAGCTGTGCCAGTTGATCCATCCACTACGATCAGTGGAACAGGAGAATATGAGCTGCATACAGGAGTAAATGTGGTTAAACTACTTGCTACAGCGACAGATGGTTCAGTTAGTACTTATACTATTAATGTAGTAAAATTAGAAAATATTAATGTGGATTTGGCTAATTTAATCGTAGCTGAAGGAAATTTAAATCCTGTGTTTGACCGTAGTACGACAAAATATACGGTTGAAGTTAATGAAAATGTTGATCAACTTAGTATTATTGCAATTCCAGTTGAGAGAACATCAACAGCAACAATTACAGGAAATGAACATTTAAATAGTGGAGATAATATTGTTAATGTTATCGTTATGAATAAAGATAAGACAGCATCACAAACTTATCAGTTGATCGTTCATAAGAAAAAGAGTAGTAATACATATTTAAGTTCTCTGGAAGTTTTTGATGAAAATAAACAATATAATTTGTCTCCTAAATATAAT
>CAMNRN010000054.1 GCA_946553095.1 uncultured Mycoplasmatota bacterium | reverse complement strand
TGACTTGTATGTCTATTTTTCTTTTGGTATACTTTTAGTAAGGTGAATATATGGATAAGGGTCGAAATTGGATTATTGATGCTGTTTTTGCAAATGTAAAAAAAGATGATGTTGATTTATATGTCGAAGAGATGTTGAAAGATCAATATAATGAATTTAAAAGTAAAGAAGAAGTAGATGCCTGTTTAGGAGAATCTGTTGATAATTTTTTAGAAAAGTTAAGTTATCAAGAAAAGGATGTAATTCGTGATTATACTGGTAATTCTTTTCGATTTGTTAATGCCATTATGAGGGAAGCATGGGATTATAGAATTAATGGAGAATTAACGGATGATAAAAAAAGAGAGTATGAGGAATTAGGAAGAAGATTAGAACAATCCTTAGCTAAGGCTGGTGATTTGCCAGTTGGTTTTAAAGTCTTTCGTGGGGTTTCTTTGCCATTTTTTTATCCTTATAATATTACTTCTTTAAAAGATTTGGTTTATTTAAAAAATGAATATATGTGTGATTTTGGTTTTACTAGTACGAGCTTACTTAGAGATAATAGCTTTTTTGCTAAACCTCCTCTTTGGGGAATGCCTAATATTGAAATCGAATGCTTAGTTCCAGAGAGTAGTGATGACGGAGTTTATTTAAGAGATAGTAATCTCAGTGTTTCAAGTGGACAATGTGAGTTTTTAATTACAAGTACGAGTTTGTTTAAAGTTTTGGATGTTTTAGTAGATGAAGAAAATAACAAGGCTAGTTTAAAAGTAATGCTAGTTCCTAAGAAAGTGTGGAATTTGCACGATTACGAACTGTTGCATGGAAATTTAGAAAGATAGAAAAATTTTTACATATAATTATTTGAAGAGTTGGGGGTATTTTTCTATTGAGTATAAGAAAGTATTTTTATGTGTATGATTTTTTTAATATGGAAAGTGATGAAGAGTTAACGATCTTGCCACAGTTTAAGACTCATCAAGGAGTTATTCCTTATGCATGTGGCCCTAATGCTGTTTTGATGATTCTTAATTATTATGATGATTTTCGTTTTGATGAAAGTAATCTCGTTTCTTTAGTTAAATGTGATGGAATAAACGGGACTAAAATTAAAAATATTGTTGATTTTTTTCGAGATAATGGATATGAAGTTCAAACGAGTATTGAACAGATGAAAAGTGTTGAAGGACGAGTGTTTGATTCATATGCTCTTTGTCGTGATTTTATTTTATCTTCTTTAAAGAATGGTTGTCCTATTTTGGTGGAAAGTGTTTTTTATGGAGGGCATTATCAAGTTATTATTGGCTATGATAAAAGAAGTGATGATGTATTTCATGATATGATTATTTTAGCTGATCCTACTGATGAGACTGATGATAAAAAAGATGGGTATGTTTATATATCGGCAGTGCTTTTTTTTGCTATGTGGTTTGATGATAGATATTTGCCAGTTGAACATAGAATTCAGCCTTTTGTCGTAGTTTCTAAGAAAAAATGTTTTTAGTGGGTATTATTTCAATTTTAATCGATATTATCCTGTTTATTGCTTAATTTGTAAAAATATTGACAGGTCTTATAATTGAAGTTATACTAATATCTGTTTTGGAAGTGATAAAAAGGTATGAATAATTTGAGAAAAATCGCTTTAATTGCAGATATTCACGGACTTTTAGAACCTTTGGAAGCAGTGTTAGATGATTGCCGTAGAAATGGGATTACAGAGATTTATTCCTTGGGAGATGCGATTGGGTTTGGGCCTGATTCATCTTCAGTTTTAGATTTACTTAAAGATAGAAATGTAAGGTGTATTGCAGGTAATGCTGAGGATTATATGACTCTTGGTATTTCGACTTTTAAAAATATTTTTAATTTTCAAAGATTACTTACTGAGGCTTGGATCGAAAAGCAAATAAGTGTTGAGCAAAAGCTTGAGATTCAAAATTGGCCTCATTCGCTTGATTTGACACTAGGTGGAAAAAATATCGCTTTGTGCCATTTTGCAAATGATATTCGTTTTGATTATCTAGAAAATGGAGTTTTATTTTATTATGAAAATTATAAAGATGGTCAGGGAGCACAACAGTTTTTTTATACGAATAGTGATGAGCAAAAAGCAATGATGAATTATTTATTGAATGTTTTATCTGATAATGAAAAAAAAGGGTATTTATCAGCTATAATATCGCCTCTTTTTGGGGGAAAAACAGTTGATTATTATGATGCTATTTTTCAAGGACATGTGCATTTTAAAGTGATGGAATATTACAAGAATCGTCTGTTTATGGCTGTGAGGGCCGCGGGAATGGCTTTTTTAGATGATCCACTTAATCAGGCTTATTATGCAGTTTTAACAGAAAAAGATGCCGGTTTTGGGATTACTGAGGAATATGTAGATTTTGATAGAGAACAAATGGAATGGAAAATAAATCATAGTGATTGTCCAGATGCGAGAGTACGAAAGTTTACTTCAATGAGATAAGGAGATTTATGAAAAAGAAAATGTCTGGAAAGAATAAAAAAGGGCAATTATTTGTTAACTTTGGAGCTATTTGTCTTGCTTGCTCTATAGGCGGGAAAATAGCTATTAATTCTTTGCCAATTGGCGAACGATATAAAGTGGTGGCAGTTAGTGAAGATGTTAGAGAGTCAATTTATAAAGATAATATGTTTGTCGATTATATAAGTGAAAAAGCCCCTATATATGAGGAAAAAGAGGATTTAGAGGATGAATTTTTAACGAAGAAAACATTAAAAGAAGTTGCTTATTTAAATATAGATATGTTAGAGAATAAAGATTTGTCTTTTTTATCGTCTTGTACTAGTTTAAAACAATTACTTATTTTAAATGCTCAATGTTTAACGAAAGAAGAAGTTTCGTTTTTAGCTCGTTTAGAAGGTGTAGAATTATACTTAACATTCGATTTTTTAGCGGTTATGAAAAGTGAGGAAAAATTTGATGTTACTCCTTTGCAAGGAAAAAATGTTACTGTTTTATCTAATGGGTATGGAGATAACTTAGAATTAATGGGAGTTTTACTTGGCTCTTTTTTGGAAGGTTATGATGAATCATTTAATAATCGTTATATTTCTTATGAATTATTTGAAAAAATAACAAAGTTTTTAGATGAATGTATGGGAAGCATTGATTTTAATAAAGATTGTAAAGAAGAGTTATTAGGACAACTGCTTAATTTTGTTATAAAACTTATTGATTATGATCCAGATGTAGGTTTTTATTTGGATGACTATCAAGGTGGAGGGGTCGATGATCTGATTAATCAAAAAGCGATAAAGTATAATAATAAATCTTTGTCTTCTTTGCTTGATTGTGATTATCCGACGTATGGTATATGTAAAAATTATGCTAGTTTACTTGTTGCTTTATGCCAAAAGTGGGGGATTGAAGCATATGTTGTCATGGGTACTCAAAAAAGTAATGGTGTCGGACATGCTTGGGTACTGGTATCTATTGATGGACAGTATTATTATGTTGATCCGACAAGATTAGAATTTAATCCTATTTTTTCATTTTCTTGTCAAAGTTATCTAAATACAGAAGATCCAAATGCTAAAGAAAAGTTTGGAAATATACTTAAGTCAATTATTATGCAGGATGTAGATAGTTCTTCTTATAATTCTACTTTTGATATTCAACAAGGCATTGATCTATTGATGGATACTGTTAGTTATGAAAGACAAGAAGTTTTGTATAATGAGACCTTGGAGGAAAATGGAACTTCTAATAGCAGTTTTGATCAATGTTTTCCATGGTTAATCGGATCTGGGACTTTTAGTTTAGGATATGGATTAATAAGACAGAGAAAAAGAGAAAAATAAAAAATATAGGTTGATTAGAATGTAATTATTGTTTTTTATTTAGATAATCTTTTATTATAGATGTTGATATATCTTTGGTTCTATCTAAAATTATAACAGGTTTTGTTATGCTTTTATTATTTTTAAAAGAAGCATAAGTAGTTACAAAAATATCATAATCTATAGTTTTTAAAGCATCTATTAAATTAGTATCTCTTAATTTAACTTCATCTACACATTTAAAAGATTTAATCATTTTTAGACGAATAAATTCATTAAAATAATTAGTTTTATTTTGTTTAATACTTTCTTTATCGCTTGTTACAAATACTATTAGATAATCACCAAAAGATTTTGCTTTTTCTAAATAATTTAAATGACCATAATGAATAATGTCAAATGTTTTATGTGCTACAACTTTTTTCATATAAACTCCATTTGCATAAGTATAATATATTTTAAGAATATTTTAAAGTAATTCAATCGAAATGAATAGTAGATGTAAAAAATATTTAAATTAAACACTATGCATGAAATTTTAACAAAAATTAATCAATTATTAGATAATATTGAAGAAATATACGCGGAGGAAAGTATTAATGAATGATCAAATTGCATTTCTTTATCAAGAAATAGAGGCTTTAAGACAAAAAAGTCAGTTGAAACAATTAACTGGCGAAGATAAAACATATTTGGGGTTAATTGAAAAAACTTTACTATTTATTAAAGGAAATCTTTTACGACAAGTTTCTTTTGAAGTAGCAAATAATAATATGGGAGTAATAAGTGAATGTCATTTATATTTGGACAGCGAAGTTCAAAAATATGCTAATCGTATATACTACTAGATGCATGAGAAAAACAGGGTCATACTCAAAAAATAGATAAAAGAATAGAAAAATGTAAAGCGCAATTAGATAATGCACGTCAAAAAAGAGATGAATTTAGCAAGGATATAGCAATATTTCTGATGGTTTTACCCCAGAACCAATTGGCAAATTTTTAAAAAGTATATTTGATTTACAGATAGCTGGATCTGATATGTTATCTACAACCAGATTTGCTAGTAATACTAATGATTTTTTAATGAGAGATGCTGAAACTGGAGAAATTAAATTAAATAGGGGAAATGTCCTTCTTTTCTTAGAAGTTTTTGGAGCGCATAAATCAGAAAATTTAAAGAAAATTGCGCAAATTAAAGAACTTCAAGAAAATGGAAATGGATTGCCTGAGGATATAAAAATGCAATTAGAAAGTATTAAAGATACAATTCCAGAAGCGCTAAGACAGGCTGATACTCAAGTATTTGATAGATTTTGTCATTATAGCTCATTGCCTAGATTTTCAACGCTTAATGCCGAACAAATTACAGATGATATTTGCTATGGAAGCGAAGAAATAATCGGACCTACTATAAAACATTTAAAAATTGCTCTTATTTTAGATTCTGCTAATAATTTTACTCGTCAAGATTTAATTGCAATGATTGGTGAAGAAAACGTTGTTCAACATCAAGATTCAATACAAGAACAAATATCAGAATTGACTAATCGTTCTTTATAATAATAGGTTAAATAATCCTTATAAGGTAACAATTGTGAAAATGAACAAGGAAAAATAAATTTCCTTGTTTTTAAATAGCATAAATGTTAAAATATATGAGTTCAAATATAATTAAATATTTATTAAAATAATATTTTAAAAACCTATACATACTAGGGAAAGAGGATGATATTATGTTTAAATTAGTATCAAAATATGAACCTGATGGAGATCAACCACAGGCAATTGATAAATTAGTAAAAGGGATTGAAACTGGCGAAAAGGATGGGGCTATAGGAATTGGTAAAACATTTACTATTGCAAATGTTATTGCCAGTTTTAATAAGCCAACTTTAGTTTGAGCTCATAACAAATCTTCCATCCGTGTTCTCAATATAATAAAAATTTAAAATGAAAAATATAGATAAAATAATCCTAGTATTTTATGTCACAGATGATAATAAAAAATTGAAAAAAACTTGATTTAATTAGTATTGATGATAGTGATAAAAAAAGAAAATTACAAATTAAGTCTAAGGTTAGCAAATTCTTTATCATTAGAATCGGGTGAGAATATTGTAGAAAAAACAATAGAAAAGAAATTCATAATGAATTGTATGAACATATAAATGAATATAATTGGAAGGATGAAAATGATTTTTTAAAAGCTCATACATTAATGATGAGATATTTTGGTGATGATAATGGTTATTATAGAAATCATGGTGAAGGTGTAAAGAAAGGAAATGAATTAATTTATTTAACTCCACAAGATATATTAGAGAGATATTACGAAAAAAATAAATTTTTGTATAAAATTCGTAATTGCGTCTTGAGTAATCTTCAAAAAAATTATATAATACTATTACTAGAAAATAGAAAAAATTATTTTTTCGTAATGGAGGGTGAACGTGACAATTGAAAGAAATTTTTATTTAAATAAGTTAATTGAAAAGCAAGATAATGGTTTAATAAAGATTATAACAGGAATACGAAGATGTGGAAAATCATATTTACTTGATCCAATATTTAAAAATTATTTGTTAGAGAATAATGTAGACTCAAAACATATTATAAAAATTGATTTTGATATTAAAGAAAACGCTAAGTATTTGGATCCAGATTATTTGAATTCATATATTAAATCCCAAATTAAGGATGATAAAAAATATTATATTTTATTAGACGAAATTCAATGGGTTCCCGATTTTGAAACAGTACTTAATGGTTTTTTAAAACTTCCAAATTTAGAAGTATATGTAACTGGAAGTAATTCTAAGTTCTTGTCAAGTGACATTATTACCGAGTTTCGAGGACGCAGTGATGAAATAAGAGTATATCCTCTTTCTTTTAGTGAATTTTATTCGGTGAGGGATGGAGATTTAAGATCTTCTTGGAAAGAATATATTACATTTGGTGGATTACCGCTTATTCTACAACAAAAAACAAAAGAAAATAAAATAGATTATTTGAAAACTCAAAGAGATAATGTATATATTAATGATGTTATAGAAAGAAATAATGTAAAGAATGAAAAAGACTTAAGAATTTTAATTGAAATAATTTCTTCTAGTATAGGATCTCTAACTAATCCTTTAAAATTATCAAAAGTATTTAAAGGTAATAATATTAATTCAACTTTAACTGATAAAACTATTTATAATTATTTAAAATATTTACAAGAATCATTTTTAATTTGCAAATCTATAAGATACGATATCAAAGGAAAAAAATATATAGATACACCTCAAAAATATTATTTTACAGATATAGGTATTCGCAACTCATTTTTGGATTTTAGGCAAATAGAAGAAAATCATATTATGGAAAATATCATTTATATTGAACTTTTAAAACGTGGATTTAATGTTGATGTCGGTGTTGTTGAATATAGTTGCAATAAAAAATTAGAAATAGACTTTATTGCTAATAAAGGTAGTGAAAAATATTATATACAATCTGCTCTTAATATTGATACAAAAGAAAAACAAGAACAGGAATTTAGACCATTTAGAAATATAAATGATTTTTTCAAAAGAATAATTATCGTAAAAGAAGATGTAGTTTCGTATACAAATGATGAAGGTATTTTGATAATTGGTATATTTGATTTTTTATTAAATGAAGGTAGTTTATAAAAATATTCTATACCATTTGGGGATGGCTGAGTCATAACGAGGAGGTAAAAATGTTTAAATTAGTATCAAAATATGAACCTGATGGAGATCAACCACAAGCAATTGATAAATTAGTAAAAGGGATTGAAAATGGCGAGAAGGAGCAGGTTTTACTTGGGGCTACAGGAACTGGTAAAACATTTACTATTGCAAATGTTATTGCAAATGTTAATAAACCAACTTTAGTTTTAGCTCATAATAAAACTCTCGCTGGGCAACTTTATGCAGAATTTAAAGAATTATTTCCTGAAAATCACGTCGAATATTTTGTCTCTTATTATGATTATTATCAACCTGAAGCTTATGTTCCTCAGAATGACACATATATCGAAAAAGATTCGTCGATTAATGATGAAATTGATGAACTTAGACATGCGGCGACAAGTGCCCTTATCAATTATAAAGATGTGATTGTAGTAGCTTCAGTTTCATGTATTTATGGGATTGGAGAAAGAGAAGAATATGAAAAAAATATGCTTATTTTAACTGTGGGACAAGAAATATCGCGAACGAAGATTGTAAATAGACTTGTTGATATGACTTATGAAAGAAGTGATATTGATTTCCATCGGGGGACTTTTCGCGTTAGAGGTGGAAATGTTGATATTATACCAGTTAATGAAAAGATTAGTGGAATAAGAGTTGTAATTGAAGATGATATCGTTTCAGCAATTGATATTTTTGATCCGGTGACAGGTGTAGTTCTAACAAGCAAAAAAAGTATTACGATTTCTCCTGCTAGTCATTTCGTAACAAGTAAAGATAAAATGGAACAAGCAATTTTAAGAATTGAAGAAGAATTAAAAGAACGATTAGAAGAACTTAAAGCCCAAAATAAACTTATCGAGGAGCAAAGATTAAGAGAAAGAACTAATTATGATATTGAAATGCTTCGGGAAACTGGTTTTTGTAATGGCGTAGAAAATTATTCAAGGCACTTAGCTTTAAGAGGGCCCGGAGAAACACCTAGCTGTTTGATTGATTTCTTTTCTCAAGATTTTTTATTGGTGGTTGATGAATCACATGTTACTTTGCCACAGGTGCGAGGTATGTATAATGGCGATAGAATGCGTAAACAAACTTTAGTTGATTATGGTTTTCGTCTTCCTAGTGCTCTTGATAATAGGCCTCTTACTTATGAAGAATTTGAAAGTCATATTAATCAAGCTATTTATGTTTCGGCAACTCCTGGAGATTATGAACTGGAAAAAACAGGTGGGTGTTTTGTAGAACAAATTATTCGACCTACTGGGTTACTTGATCCTATTATTGAAGTTCGTAAAACGGAAGGACAAATTGATGATATTATTAATGAAATTAATTTGCGAAAAGAGAAGAATGAAAGAGTTTTAATTACAACGCTTACCATAAGAATGAGTGAAGAGTTAACTAACTATTTAAAAGAGATGAATATTAAAGTAGCTTATTTACATAGTGAAATTAAAACTTTGGAAAGACTTAAAATTATTCAAGATTTAAGGTTAGGTGTTTACGATTGTGTTGTCGGAATTAATCTTTTAAGAGAAGGAATTGATATTCCTGAGGTTAGTCTTATTTGTATTTTAGATGCTGATAAACAAGGATTTTTAAGAAGTAGTCGAAGTCTTATTCAAACAATTGGAAGATGTGCTAGAAATGCTAATGGGAAAGTTTTAATGTACGCTGATTCTATTAGTGAGGCTATGAATCTTTCTATTACTGAGACTAAAAGACGGAGAAGTATCCAAGAAAAATATAATGAAGAGCATAATATTGTGCCAAGGACAATTGTAAAAGATATTAAAGAAATTGTTACAAATGAAGTAGATAATAAAAAGACAGAAAAGTTGAGTAAAAAAGATAAGAATAAGCTTATGAGTCAAATAGAAGATGAAATGAAAGAAGCAGCTAAAAATATGGATTTCGAAAGAGCAATGGAATTAAGAGATATTTTATTTGAAATGCGAGGTTAATTTTTAATATCTAGATTAAGTAATACAACAGAAAATGTTGTAGAAATAACTAATGGAGTCTGTAAATAATTTTGTGTAAAGAAAAATCCTTTCTATGGTAATATAGA
>CAMNRN010000053.1 GCA_946553095.1 uncultured Mycoplasmatota bacterium | reverse complement strand
GCGTTTCAATTTAATTAACGGAGGCTAGATTCATGAAGGCACCACGAGACAGTCATTTTCTCGGAACAGAGAAGATTAATAAATTACTTTTTTCGTTATCCATGCCCGCTTTTATTGCAATGGTCGTTAGTGGAATCTATCCTATTGTTGACACCATTTTTGTTGGAAAGGGAGTCGGTGCATTAGCGATAGGTGCCATTGGAATTGTTTATCCAATTCAAACGATGTACACTGCTTTTGCACAAATGGTTTCTATTGGGTGTGCATCCGCTCTTTCCCGTAGTCTCGGTGAGAAAAATAACGAGCGCGCCAACCAAATCACCACAAATGCCTATATACTAACCCTCATCATTTCTCTTCTATTAATGGTCATTAGTTTCTTTTTTGCTGATAAACTACTTTACCTTTTCGGTTCTAATGAAGAATTAATCCCTCAAGCAAAAAAATATTTTTTCGCTGGGATTTGGGCGATTCCCTTTAATGCGCTCGCCCTACTTGCAAGTGCCGTCTTTCGTGCCGAGGGCAATATCAAGATTTCGATGATCACTGTTTTAATCGGAGCGCTATTTAATATTGCACTTGATCCATTATTTATTTTTATATTTCATCTTGGCATTACCGGGGCTGCGTGGGCGACGGTTATTTCTCAGGCACTCGCTACTACTTTCTCGCTCTTTTTTATTTTAAGCCATCGAAGTATCGTGAAATTTGAGCGACGTTTTCTTCTTCCCAACCCTAAAGTCATAACTGCCATTATTAGCGTTGGATTTTCCGCTTTTGCCAGAAATGCCGCGAGTTCTCTCTTTGCACTTATCACCAACGCTACATTAAGAAGTTTAGGTGGAACCGTTGCTCTTACCGCCTTTGGAACAGTCAATCGTATCATTTCCCTTTTCTTTTTACCGATTATGGGAATCAACCAAGGATTACAGCCGATTGCTAGTTACAATTATGGAGCCAAACAGCCAGAGCGAATTAAACAGGTCGTTAAACTAGCACTTATTTACACAACCATTATCGGAGCCGTCGGTTCCATGACAGGATTTTTATTCCCCCAATGGTTAATCAAACTCTTTACCAAGAATGCTGATTTAATTTCCCAGGCAACTTTCGTCTTAAGACTTCAACTCCTTTTCTTTTGGACTATCGGGCTCCAAACCGTTGCCTCTACATTCTATCAGGCACTTGGTCGGGCACTTCCCGCCCTCTTTCTATCCATTCTAAGACAATTCATCATTTTAATTCCTTTGATTCTTATACTACCACGATTCACCACCCTTGGACTCAACGGTGTCTGGTATGCCTTCCCAATATCCGACTTTACCGCCTTTTTAATCTGTGCCCTTGTCTTATGGAAAGCTTGGCACCACCTCAAGAAAAACGAATCTCCTGTAAAATAAAAAAAAGCCAAAAATTACTGGCTTTTTTCCTTATTATAAAAGCAATCTTCGAGTTGGGTACTCAATGAAATTAATGTTTTATATAACCACTCAACTTCAGTAGAATTGTATAAGCAATGATTATTTAAGCCTCAAGATTAAACCTCCTCTATCCTAATAGAGTGGCTATAATTCAAAATTATTTGGAGCATTGTAATAGATTGTTTGAGCATAATCACCATATAGAGTAATAGTAGCATTGTTATCATCTTTCCATTCAATTAAAACATTCGAATCATCAAAGTTCTCGTGGCAAACTAAGTTCACTTCTATTCTTGTCCCATCATCAGTTTCTATATAAAACATATATTTTCCGTGAAAACTGATACCTCTTTGGATAATTGAAAGAGTATAATTTTCATTAGGAGAAGAGCTTTTAAAAATAACTATTTCGTTTGTTACTTCTCTAGATATAGACTGAAAAAAGAGGAAAATGGGAATTAAAAAACAAATAAGCGGAATAAGACATCCACCTAAAGCAAGAAGGCATCCACATCCATTAGCTTTTAATTTATGTTGTGCCTCTAATTCATTCATAAATAGGTCTCTCCTTATTATTTTATATTCTATTTATATTGTAAATTATACAGAAATAACGAAATATTTTAAAGGAAGCCCTTTTCACAAATATCCGCTTAAATCGATGATGTTATTTCCACCACCAAATACCCCAATAAAGGAATTTTCTTTTGAATACCTCAATAGGTAAATTTATAGTAGACAAAAAATCCTCCTTTTCTTCCTTAAAACAAAATAATTCACATGGAATAATTGCTACTATTAAATACCTTTCTCCATAAAGATACAGCTTATCATCTTTTTCTAAAATATACTTTAATTCTACGGTCATTTCTCTATTTTCATAAATAATTTTTATCTTATTATATAAAGGTATGATTTTCTTTTCTTCCACAAGATGAGGATGCTTTTCTAATAGTTTTTTAAACTGGATTCTGTATCGTAATCTTAGCATAGGACCTATCGTAAAAAATGCAACAGTTGTAGTTATAAAAAGACGAACAAAAATCATCCATGTATTGAGAGTTACACCATAATAGAGAAGATAAATTAGGTATACCAACGTACATATTGGTAAAACAATTCTCAAAAAAATAATTCCATAATAATATTGCCATTTAATTCGACACGAACTTAACACTCCTGCGTCAATATAATCACCCAATGAAGGCTTATATTTTAACTCCATTTTATCATCCCCTTTTTCTATATCATCAGAGAATTTAATTCCCCTAATTTGACAATCAATTTTTAATATAATCCTCGATACAATATGTTTTTACTCGGATACTCTACAGACATATTTAAAATCTCTAAAAATAACTTTTGCTCACTTGCCGATTTAAAGAGATAATGGGGAATCACATCAATTACCTGATAATCCTCAGTGAATAAGTAATACTTTTTATTATTTTCCACTAGGTGACTAACAGCTATATCTCTTGCATAATCTTTGTATTTTACGGTAATACGTCGATCGTAGATAACCATCGTTTTAGGCTCAAACAGATAAGGTCGTGTTTTCAACTCACGCTTTAACCCTCTTTTTATGTGAAATATTATATTTCTTTTTTGTAGCAGAAAGACCATAACTATAAAAATTATACTTCCTCCAGTAACAATGAGCCATCCTTTTAAGAAATAATCAAAGTAATCTAAGTGTTTTCTATACTTATATAACTGGATCAATTGACCATATACGGTATTAAAAGGAACAAATAGACGAATAAATGCAACATGCATAAAAAAGAAAAGTTTACTTTTTAAATTACTTAATAAATTTGCCTCAACCCAATCATCTAATATCAATTGATAGTTTAACTCCATTTTATCATCCTCTTTTCGACATCATTATAGAAATTAATCTTCCTAATTTGATAATCAATTTTCAATATAATCGTCAATAAAGGATATTTCTTTTTACCGCTTTAATAGGTGTATTAATGGTTTTTAAAAATAGTTCCTTTTCAACACAATTTTTGAAAATATTTTCAGGTATAATATCAATTACCCGATTATCAGAGTATAAATAAAACTTCTGATTAAAGTTCAAGATGTACTTAACATCAGTATCTATTTTATTTTCAGCTGAATAATTAAGATGAACTTTCTGGTTTTCAACCACCATACATTTCTCTTCAATCAAATATGGACTTTCTAATAAGACTTTCGAAAAATTTTTCTCTATTAATTGGACCATGCGCCGTTTTTGTAAAAAGGCTATTCCAATTAACAGAATAACAGTCGTAGCCCCTAAAAAAATAAAACTATCTAAAAAGCAATTCTGCATGAATAAATAAACTGTATAAGCTAGAACAAACATAGGCAACAGAACACGCAATACAACAATACTAAAAATGAAAATGATTGGTCTATCCCATACAAGCAATAGGCTTGCCTGAATATAATCTTCTACTGATGTTTTATGCCTTAACTCCATTTTATCATCCCCTTTTCGACATCCTCTGTCATTTGTTAGTAATATAGCACGATACCTTACCTAAAAGCTATATATCCCTTAATACCAATTATTAGCTCTGTATTCAAATTCTAACTATTAAACAAAAAAATTACGTTACCTTTTTAGATTTCGTAATTGATGATTTCCCATACTAGAAAAAGCGCTGATTCTTCTAACGAATTAACATTTTTACATTTTTATGAGAAATAATCATATCTTATAGTAAAAATTGCCTATTAAAACAAAAAAATATATAATAATGGCGTGGATAAAATAAAAAAGGAGGAAATTTATAAAATGAATGCTTTGTTTAAAAATCAGACAACACTAACGAAAACTGCCTACATAGAAACTGCCCTATCATCAAATAAAACCATTGTAAGCATTATATTATTTCTAACATCATTTGGATTTATTAGTACAGGGTATGAGGCTTATACAATTAAAGAAGATATTTTAGTTCTATGTTGTTTAGGCGGTGCTATCATCACTTTTGCTACACCTTTTTATATGTATCGTTATCAAGGGTTAAAAAATTATAAAAATCAGTTACTGTTATCAGAAGGAAGGGAATCTAAAGTTAATATAACTATTTATGAGGATTATCTTACCTTTAATAAATTTATTTCAACAATAAATGAAGCTAAAACAGGATATAAAAGTGAAGCGGATACAAGTATCGAACACGATAAAATTACTATGGTATATAATCTTAAAGAAAATTTTATTATTGTCTATGCAAATCAAATTTACCTTCCAATCCAAAAATCACAATTTACAAAGGGAACTTCTAAAGAGTTTAAGGAATTTCTACTAAAAAAGGGTGTAAAAGTGAAGCGTAAAATAATTTAAATTTTATCCTATCTATAATAAAAAATACGACATAAGTTAATTAATCTTTAAACTTATGTCGTATTTTTAGTTGTTTCATTATTTATCCGATTTAACTATTAAAGCAAACGCAAGCAATGCTGTTACAGGCGCAGCCATACCGCCAGTTATCCCAGATGCCAGACATGATGCAAATATAGCACTATACGCAAGTACTGAATATACAATTTCACCTTTTGATGTAGTTGTAATGTAATCTTTTTTCTCTTCCGCATTGTCTTTAAGAGGCTCAGTGGTACGAATTGGAATATGTACTAACCCAGGCTTTTGAATATCAGGATGGATAGTAATTGTTAGCTGTTGATAAAATGTAGTTTCTAAATTTTCGAATATTTTTGTTTCTTTAACTTCTGCGATAATATTAAACGTCCCATTGTTTAGATTAAATGTAAATGAAATTTCATCACAATCAAATGCTTCTAAGTTCATATTAGAAAGTGTAAGTACAAGACCCTCACGACTAATATTAACCTCAACATCATCTTGAGAAAATGTGATATTTAAAAGTTCATCAGCTATTTGCTCAGGAGTAAGTGATAAATCAATAATTTTTTTGACGTCTAAAATATTTGTAATTTTAGGAACAAGTGAAACTTCACCATACACAATAATATGTGGGCGCCAAGGGATAGTCCCGGGAACCTCTAAAAGCTTTTCTTTGTGATTAAATTCTTCAAAATCCACATCATAACCTACAAACACCCCATTCTCAGATGCAAATTTAAGAATTTTTCGTTTACGTACTTCTTTTATAATCATGTCGACAAAGCGGTCCCAACCTGCATCTAAAGTACGGTGAGGGCAATATTTCCCATTCCAATCCTGATGTTTACGGACTCTATCAATTGGAATATTAAATTTATCCATTAATGATGCAATTAATTTAGCTGCATTTTTTTCTGATTCATCAAATTTATCTCCACCATATTTTGAATAACAAATCTCTACTGCAATTGATTTTCTATTTCCTGTCCCTTGGCTGCCATCACCAGAATGCCAACCATTTCTATTTAATGGTAACCCTTGAATGGCTTCAATGTCGTCTACTGCATAATGAAAAGAGACTTCATTATTATTATCATGCATATAAGTAATTTCATTAATTGCGGAAGCCTGATTGGCTGTATTATGAACAGTGATATATGTTGGATCCATTGGATAAGGACATTTGATATCATATTTATTGGTCGGAGGCAAAATTTTTCTAACTTTTAAGCCCGGTACACGACCAATTTCAGTTAAGCCCTCCCCAGTATCTGTTGAACCATTATCATCATTAGTGGTAGATCCCGGACGTTTTAATTGACCTGACATTAATAAATTAAATAGTTTATTATTTTGATCCGCGCTACCGGTATAGTTAGTAATTCCATTCACTGCTGCGATTTTTTCTCGATTATCAAAGCTTGAATCTACACCAATTGCGTCTAATGCACCTACTAATGAGGTACCGCTATAGCTTGGTGTTGGATAGTATGAAGTATTAGTTACTTCACCATTAATAGACCCCGGACGCTTTAATTGACCCGACATTAATAAATTAAATAGTTTATTATTTTGAGCTGCAGTACCAGTGTAGTTAGTAATTCCATTCGCCGCTGCGATTTTTTCTCGATTATCAAAACTTGAATCTACACCAATTGCATTTAATGCGCCTACTAATGAAGTACCGCTATAGTTAGGCGTTGGAAAATATGAGGTACCAGTTCCTCCACCATCTAAGTCACTATCACCATCCGTAGTTGGGCATTTTAATTGACCTGACATTAATAAATTAAATAATGAATTATTTTGAGCTGCGGTACCAGTATAGTTAGTAATCCCATTCGCTACTGCGATTTTTTCCCGATTATCAAAACTTGAATCTACACCAATTGCATTTAATGCGCCTACTAATGAAGTACCACTATAATTAGGTGTTGGAAAATATGAGGTAACACCCCCTACTGCCCCTGGACGCTTCAATTGACCTGACATTAATAAACTAAATAGTGAATTATTTTGGGTTGCAGTACCAGTGTAGTTAGTAATTCCATTCGCTGCTGCAATTTTCTCTCGATTATCAAAACTTGAATCTACACCAATTGCATTTAACGCACCTACTAATGAAGTACCATTATAGTTAGGCGTTGGATAGTATAAAGCTCCGATACTTCCATCAGGTTCTGATTCATCACACCTATTATAATTTATATCTGAATTCAACCAACAATTTGAGTTTGAGGCCCCTACAACTGACTGGTAATCTGGAGCGGTATTTTTAATATATAAAACATCGGCTGGATTTAATGTGCTGTCTGTTCCAGCTTTAATAATATTTGAACTGCTACCTAATGTTGGACTATACATTGGATAATTAACATCGGTATCGAATTCTACATGAAGGTGTGGACCTGTTGCATACTTCCCTGTACTTCCATACAATCCAACACGAGTATCCTTTGTAATAGATTGCCCTTTTGATACGTCGATACGCTCTAAATGATAAAGTCGTTGAATAAGATTCTTAATTGATCCATTTTTAAGTTGACAATTATCATATCGAATAACTACGACATTTCCCAATACATTATCAAACCCTGTCTCTAAGATTTTCCCTACACCAGATCCCCAAACAGTACGATTACTATTTGTAGATGTTGAATCAGAACCATAATGATTAAAACCAAATTGATTTTTATAGTTTGCATTTTTATAACCTGCTGTTATACGCGTTTTATTGATAGGTAAAATAAGTTTTTGTGCCATTTATAATTCCTCCTAATTTCCTTTTTTTAAAAATTGATTAGTATTTGGATCATCCATAATCCCTAAAATTGCAACAACCTGTGCTGCAATTTCTAAAATTTTCTGTAGTAACTCATGTGTTACTACGTTAGTGATTAACAATGGTGCAAGTACCACTATTGCTATATAAATTAATACCGTTCGATTTTTCAGATGTTTAAGAATTTCTAATTGATTTTTCATGATATTTATGAGTTAAATAACTGAGTCACTATTTGTGTCGCAATAGCAGTTGTCAATACTGAAGCTATGTAAATTAATATTTTATTTGAAGATTTCATTTCAATTAGCATCAACTTTAATTCTTTAACCTCACCCTCCATACCTTTTAATTGATGTCCTTGAATATTAACTGTATTATCTAAGGTTTGTAACTTCAAATCATGTTCTCTCAACATTAGTTCTTGTTCTTGATCAATTTTACTGCGCCATGCATACCACTTTTCAGCTAATTCCTCCAAATTACTTCCCTCCTATTCCTTTCAATGTGTCTGTAAGTTTCAAAGGCCTTTTTGCTTACAAACATATTAAAGCATCTAAATAATGAATTAACTCTGCTTTAATTGTGCAATATAACCGCAAAAAAAAGATTACTCAATCAAGTAATCCTAAAAAAATCTTAATCATTTGTGCAAATTTAATCGTCGCGTCTTTTTTATAAGTTGCTACTGTTCTTTCAGAAATATTTAAAGCTTGTGATAAATTATAATTTGTTAAACCCTCCTGATAGGAAAGTTGAATAATCTTTTGTTCTTGCTTTTCTAAAGCTGATAAACAAGTTTCTATAACAGTTTCTAAATGTTTATGCCGTTCTATTAACGCAACTTGACTCTCTAATAATCTTTTTTGATTAATACCCTTAAAAAGCAATATAACTCCGTCTAAACTTTTCTTTTCTTCAAAGATTCCTTTTACTAAAATCTTTTCTTCTCGCCACTCCATATAATTAATCTCCCTTATTTTATTATTACTTCTTTAATTAAAATCTAAAATCAAAGAAATTATTTTGTAGAAAAACTGCAATTAAAGTGCAAATTATACTCAGTCATATCATTTACTGGTATATAAGAATAATTTTTCATATCAAGAAACTTTTTATCATGACTTATGTATATCTAAGTATCAAAAAAAGCCCAAAAATTGTGAAAAAAATATTTTTACGAACTTTAGTTCGCTTTAATCATATCATGATTATTCATAAAGTTACACATTTTTACAAAAAAACCTAAAAAAGATGTGCTATACTAAAAAAATATTACCGGCTTAATTGATTATATAGACTATGTAATTGATTAAGCCGAGGAGGAAGAATATAGATGAATACTATCTTTGAGCATTTTATAAATAATTATAAATACCACCATGAATTTCCGGATAATACTATTCGAGCTAAGGAAAAATTCAAAACCCTAATGAATAACAGTAATAGCGTAATTTTAAATGTCACTGAGGATAAAAATACACCAGATCATCAATTAAAAGAATTAGCAATAATTGATTTGCAAAATAATGAATTATTCAATCGAAAATTTCATCTCTCTGTTCAATTTGCACTAGAATGGGATAATATTAAACGAATACTTAAAAATAAAAATGTTTTAATTTATAATGTTGATTTTACTGAGTTTATAATTGAACAAACATTAAGAAAATGCTCAATTTATGAAAATCTCTCATTAGACACGACCGACATTATGACTCTATACAGTTTAATTTCAAACGATAATAGACCTATCAGCCTTCAAGATGCTTGCAATGATGAGGGAATATCAGCTATTATTACAGATGATGCTCTAAAAAATAGTTATTATATTAAAGCCTTATTAGATAAAACACTAAAAGAATGTTATTAACCTTTATAATACTTAGATAAATTTAGTGATCATTCATAAATTTAATTTAATCCAATAAAAAAAAGACTAATCGGTAACCTAGAACCTATAAGATAGATACTTTTAAAAAAAGTGTGATCTTATGGTGGTAAAGTATAGTACCTTCATAGTAGACAAAAAAATAAAAGCGACGCTACCATCATTTATTAGAATCGCTTTAGAGTTTACTAGGGAGGTACTTTTCTTATGTAATCAAAACGAATTCAAAATAACACAAAGGGATGGGAAAAAATAGTGATAAAAATCATCCTATCAGAAGAAAGAATTTGCATTTTTTTTACACTCCAACTGCACAGCATATCTGATTAAATTACTTTGTCGGTAACGACGAAAATCCAATCTAACTTAAAGGAGTGTCTTTATGAAAGCTAAAAAAGATGAAAGAGTAGCAGAAGTTCAACAATGGCTAAACGATACATACGGAAAATATGAACCCTCTGGTCGATTCAATACGATTGAAGTCA
>CAMNRN010000052.1 GCA_946553095.1 uncultured Mycoplasmatota bacterium | reverse complement strand
ATAAAGTCATGAATGAAAGTGATGACTCCCTAGAGAAGTTATTATACATATTCGTTTGTGATAGTAAAGATGTATTAGATAAGGTATATGTTGGAAATAAGTTGATGGAAGGTGTGATTGATAAGATGGCTAAAATAGCAAGAGATATAGATGAATACTTGTATTATAATAAAGAGGAGTTTGATAAGGCTTGTTTAAAAGAGGCCGAGGAAACTGCAAAAGAAGAGGGCTATGCTGCTGGATATGACGATGGACACGAATCTGGAATAAAAGACCGAAATAACGAGATAGCCAAGAAATTATTAGAATTGGGAATACCGATTTCTAAAATATCCGAGGCAACAGGATTAAGTGAAGAAGAAATAAAAAATATTTGACATCAATTGAGCTATATTTTCACAAAAAAATCAAATAAAAAATGTACATTTGAAAATAATATACATTTTTTTATTTGACAAGTACAGCATGTAAAACGATCCTATAGTCGCCGTTGACGCAAGTAGATAAAGTGATAATCTTATCAGTACCCGAAGGAGTAATCCCAAAATCATAAATGCTCCGATCCTTTAACATTTGAAAAAACTCTGCTTTAATATCTTCGTTTGTAAATAAAGTACTCATATAATCGGTCGTTTTATATATTTTATAAACGGAGAATACTCTAAAGTTATAAGATTGATATAAAGTTCTAAAAGATATAATTTGGTTTTCTTCTTTTGAATACCAACTATTTCTCAAAGTATTTTGTAAAGTTCCAAACATGACTCCGCTATAATATCTATTGTGAGCATAAATAATTGTATTATCATTTAATTCCTTTGCATCATTTCGATAATCCATAAAAACCCAGCCATTATTATCTTTTTCTAAATAGAAGTTATGTTTTAAATAAAATTCATTATCACTTCCATGAACAACTGGATAATCTATTTTGGTATTATTTACTTTAAGCCAAGCAACAGTTTCGGGATTAATACTAGTTAAAGTAGCAATATCTGTATTTACAATACTAGGTTTAGGTTTACTTGGTTGGGAGTTATTTGTTTCTGTCTTATCATTATTAGCTTCGTTGTCCGTAGCATCTTTATCTTCCTTTGACAAAATATCTTCAATAATTTCTGTAGGATCAGTAATTTCCAGGACATGAGATATATCATCTTTAATATCATTAACGCTTTGCATAGAAGCATAATTATCATAAAAAACATAAGTAAAAGTTCCACATATAATAATCATAATAATAATTCCACAAGTCTTCAGGATTTTGCTATTTGTTTGCTTGACTAAATTTGTATGAATATATTCTTCGCTGTATACAAGTTGAAAATAAATTTTTGTTTGTTTACTCTTTTTCTTATTATAATTTCTTAAAAATATAATAGTATTGGGATCGGTAATATTATCATGGATTAAAATGTTAACATTTCTTTTCCCAGTCTTTTTTAAAGTATCTGCTATGAATTCCAAATCTCTTAAAGAAGCTCTATTAACATGAATCTTTTTTAGATATTTATTAATTTTACAAAATGTCACAAAATCTTCTTCATCTTGCTCATTCATGGGAAAATCCATATTGAGAATAATTTTATAAAAAAGACTAGAAAAAATATTTAAATTATTTTCGAGCATAAAATTTGATAAAAATAAAATCTCATTTCTAGATTCTACAACAACACCGTGGGTATCCAAATACTCAAGCATAAAAGCTTGTAAATTATAACAGTTGATGCTAGTAATAGAAGTATCTGTAATAGCCTCGCATAAAGAATAAGATAAAGTAGTATCATCTTTTAAAGCAAGTTCTATAATATACTTATTATTCTTAAGTAAAGAAACGATAAGTAAATATAAATCACCATTTTCAATAATAGCCTTATGAATTTGATGAGTCTTACACAAGTCGATAATAAACGTAGAGACTATTTTGCTATTTTCTTTAATATAATCCTCAGAAAAAACTAATTCATTATAACTTATAACATTTGTATTAAGTAGATTTTTATGTTCTGAAGACAATTTAGTTCGCAATTTGAAAATAATATCGTTATTTTTAATTTTTATTAAAACTTTTTTCATATGTTTACTCCCTAGTATTCCTTATTATAATAACACAATTTAACAAATTTTAGTAAAAAAAATAAAAAAATATGTTGTTTTTTGTATTTTTATGATATAATTTAGACATAATAGAGATAGGAGAGATGTGTGATGAAAAAGTATTTAAGTATTTTAGTGTTAGGTATTGCTCTATTTTTACCATTATCTGCCAGTGCTGTTACTAAAAAAGTAGAATGGCATTGTGATAATAAAACATGTGTAGATACCAGTGCTGATACTTGTCAAAGAACTTGTACTTTAGGGCTATCAGCAGATGCATCACTTAATGAATTTGCATTTAATTCTACATTAAAACTTTCTGAAGGTGCGAAAGTTGTTAGTGTAACACCAGCAAATAGTTGGAAAGTAAGTGATGAATGGAAAAATGGTACAAATAGTGTAGCATTAAACTTTACATCAACGCCAGCTTCAACAGGTACAAAGATTGATATCGCAACTGTAGTTGTAGAAATCAACAAAAATGCGACATGTAGTTTAACACTAGAAGCTAATGGTGATAACAAAACTGTAACCATTGAAAAAGAAGACACTGTAAACACAGGTGCAACGCTACCAATGATTGTCATCGCTTGCGGTGCTTTAGTAGCTGGTGCAGTTTATATTATATCTAAGAAAAATACTAAAATGTATAAGATATAATAATTTAACAATCTTGGAAAAACTAAGATTGTTTTTTTTTTATTGTTTTGCTAAAATAATAACAGAAGAGGTGAGATTCATGCGAGAATTTACAGAACAAGAATTAGTAAGAAGAGAAAAAATAAAGAAGATAGAAGAATTAGACATTGATCCATTTGGTCACAAATTTGATGTAACTGATTTATCCCAAAACATCAAAGAAGAATTTGGTAATAAAACAAATGAAGAATTAGAGTCTTTGAAAAAAATTGTTACAGTTGCTGGAAGGATAATGTTTATTAGAAAAATGGGAAAAGCATCCTTTTTTTCAATCAAAGATAAAATCGGCAATATCCAAGTTTATATATCTATAAATGATGTTGAAGAACAGACTTACAATTTATTCAAAATGGCTGATATTGGTGATATTGTTGGTGTAAAAGGGATTGTTATGAAAACAGGAACTGGAGAAATAACGATTAAATGTTTAGAGTATACACATTTAGTGAAATCTTTAAAACCACTTCCTGAAAAATATCATGGTTTAAGTGATGTTGAAGAAAGATTTCGTCGTCGATATGTCGATTTAATCATGAATGATGATGCTCGAAAGATTGCTTTTTCTCGTCCCAAAATTATTCGGGCTATTCAAAGCTACTTAGATAATCTCGGTTATACAGAAGTTGAAACACCAATTTTAGGAACTGTTTTGGGCGGTGCTGCGGCTAGACCTTTTATAACTCATCATAATACGCAAAATATTGATATGTATTTGCGAATAGCTACGGAATTAAATTTAAAAAGATTGTTAGTTGGTGGTATGGATGCAGTTTATGAAATAGGGCGCTTATTTAGAAATGAAGGAATGGATCGTAAACATAATCCTGAATTTACAACGATTGAAGTTTATAAAGCTTATTCAGATTTAGAAGGTATGATGGATTTAACAGAAGGAATAATTAGTAATTGTGCTTTAACATTAAATCAAAGTTATGAAATAGATTATCTAGGACATCACATTAGTTTAGCTCCTGGCTTTAAGAAAGCGCATATGGTGGATTTAATTAAAGAAAAAACAGGAATAGATTTCTTTAAAATTACGAGTTTTGATGAAGCCAAAAAGATAGCAGAAGAACATGATATTGAAGTAGAAAGTCATTTTGGTTATGGACATATAGTTAATGCTTTTTTTGAAAAGTTTGTTGAAAGCACTATTATTGAGCCTACATTTGTCTTTGGACATCCAGTAGAAATTAGTCCTTTGGCCAAAAAAAATGCTGATGACCCTCGCTTTACGGAACGTTTTGAATTATTTATCCTAGGAAGTGAATATGCTAATGCTTTTACTGAGTTAAATGATCCAATTGATCAATATGACCGTTTTGAAAATCAACTTAAAGAAAAATCTTTAGGAAATGATGAAGCAAACGACATGGATATAGATTTTGTTGAAGCTTTAGAATATGGTATGCCTCCAGCTGGTGGTATGGGAATGGGAATCGATCGTCTAGTAATGCTTTTAACTGGTGCTGAAACAATAAGAGAAGTGATATTATTTCCAACTATGAAGCCAAGAGACTAAAAAAGGCTTGCAAAAACTAAGATATATGTTAGTATAGTGTCTATTGTGTTAGGGGGAGGTTACACAAATGGCCTATCAATTAAACAGTATAGATAAAGAAAATATATCACGACTTTATGAAATATCCAAAAGTATTTGGGAAACTTATTTAAAATTATTAGATTTGGAGGAAGAGGGCAAATATGACACTGAATCCTATCAAGAAATATTAAAAGAATTAAATTATCAAATAAGTATAGAAAGTCAAATATTGAATATAACAGTTGGGAATTTTGAAAAAAATAAAGCCTTGTTGGAGTATCTTGACTCATTTTATAAAATAAGTGCTTCTAATAAGAGTTTTTGGGTTTGTCATATGGCTATTAATTATAGTGAACGAACTTTACTGCCACTACGTCTTCGTAATAAACTAATTCAAATTTGTTTAAAAGACAAAGAAGGCTTTTTGCAATCTACTATAAACGAAGAAAATGATGATAGCATTAGCGATATATTACATAGTAGTTTGGTATTCAATTTTTCTTTTTGTGCCGATTTAGCTAACATTTTTATCTTATTAACTTCACATTTTAAAGCCTTTTATAAGTATTATTTTAGTTTTTTAATTGGAAAATGCGAAAGTTATTATTTAGAAAAACAATTTAGCATTCCAGCTTATGTATCACTTTTTTCTACTTTTGATAAAAGCTATTTGCAATTAGAAGACGACGAATATGAAGCGATAGTTGGATACAATGCAGTGGGTATAACAAAAACCATTGTTAACTTTCTCCTATCTTTTAATGATAAACACCTAAAAAATGAAAGAGTGCTAGTAGACGTTACACTCCAACAAAAACTTTTGCATTCATTATTAGTATTCTTAGATGACTCGAGAATAAAAGAAGTAGCAGAAGCGATAAAAACAATTTTATATAATAGTGACTTAAATGGTAAAAAAGAAATATGTCGAATCATTAGTCAAACTTTTGAAGGGATTGACTTTGATAAAGAACTAATCATTAAAGTATTTTTAGGTTATGAATAATCTTCATGAGATTATTAAGTAACCTTTTTTCATGCAAAAAATACTTTTTTTATTTTACTTTAGGTGATATACTTTTATTAAGGAGGTAGAGTGATGAAAAAGATGTTAGAAAAACATGGTAAAGTAAAATGTACTGGTCTTGGTTTAGGTCTAATAGGAATTATTTTATTTATAATTGCTGCATTCGTAAAAAATGAAGATGTCATAATGGCAATGGATGTATTTGGCTTTCTTTTCTTCTTAATTGGAGGATTTATAGCTGCTTTATCAGCTAAAGAACATCGTCTATTTAAATTATTAGCATTTTTATTTGTTACAGCATTTTTAGCAACATGGGTATTTCCGTATGGATACTTTCAAGGAATAGATTTCTATAACTATGAAATGAACCGTGTAGGCTTTGGAGATTTTGGTGCTATAATTAATTATGCTGTTTATTTTACATTAGATAAAATACTTTTCTTATTTGTTGTAGCAGGTTTCTATGGTGTATTATCCAAAATATCTGGCTATCAAAAACTAGTAAGTTCTATTGCTAAAAAGTTAAAGAAGCATGAGATTATAACTTCTGTAGTTATGTCGTTTATAATTGTTGGTTTGACCTCAATGATGAAACAAAGTCTAGCAATTTTAATTTTTATTCCATTTTTCATGTCTATTTTATTAAATATGAAAATTGATAAATTGACGACATTTGCAATTACATTTGGATCAGCACTTATAGGTATATTAGGAGCAATATATGGAACAGAATCTTTATATTTCTTCAATTATTATCTAAAAACAGATATTAGTGAAGGCCTTTTATATCGAGTAGTCATTTGTTTAATTGCTTTCTTCTTATATAATTTCTTTATTTGTATGCGCTTAAAAAAAGTCGTTAAAGAAAAAGAACTTGAAGAAGATATAACAGATGTTGCCTTTATAAGTGAACCAACAAAAGCTAAAACTAGTACTATACCTGTAATTGTTTTCTTAATTATCTTAGCGATTATAGCCATATTAGGATTTGTTAATTGGGCAGATTTCAATATCGAGATATTTAATGATTTCCACACATGGTTAAAAGAACTTAAGATAGGTAATGACTTTACAATTTTTGCTTATTTATTAGGCGTTAATGCTAAAGCATTTGGTACTTTTGAGTTACTTACAATTACATCAGTATTAATGATTTTTATAATCATCTTAGCATTTTTATACCGTGTTAAACTACAAGACTTTGTTGAATCATTTTATAATGGTCTTAAGAAAATGTTTAAGCCAGTCTTATGCTTAATTGGAATATATATGATCTTCGCGGTATGTTATATGTCTCCATTTATGCCAACGATTACAAACTGGGCGCTAAATCTAACTGATGGATTAAATCCATATATTGCCTCAGTTGTAGCATTTATAACATCTATTTTCCATGCTGATTTAGGATTTACAGCCTATAGTGTTGGAAGCTTTGTAACTACTGCTTACACAGGCAGTGTCGGTTATACAATTTATACATCAATGTATGGATTAGTCCAAGTATTTATGCCAACTGGCTTAATTCTTCTAATCGGTTTAAGTTTAATGAAAATAGATTATAAAACATGGTTTAAATATATCTGGCTATTTGTAGTTGGAATGGTAATCATCTTGTTAGTACTATTTACAGTATTAACATATATTTAATAAGAAAACGTTACTTATAAAGTAATGTTTTTTTGTTGCCATAAAGAAAACTGTATATGTTGACAACCGATCAAATGTATAGTATTTTTAACTAAGAATAGAGGAGTTTATATGATAGGGAAATTAGTAAATTTGGTTAAACATAAAGATAAGAAAAAGTTAGCTTTGTTGGTATTTACAATCATCATTCTTTTTATGGTTGTAATAGGAGCCACTTATGCTTATTTTATCGCTCAAACAGGCATCGGAGGAAATGCCAATATTAGTGCATCAACAGGTACCACAGATAACTTGATGTTTTTAGCTGGAGATCCTGTAAATATTCACGCGACATTAGATAATTTTGGTAAAAATATGGCAGACTTAAAAGGAAGTACTACTGCTTCTGCTAAGTTAGTTCCGAACAATAATACTAACGAAGCCAAGGGAAGTTATAATATTTTCTTTGTCATAGATACAAATGATTTTGAATACTCTAGTTCGACTAGTACCCCGGAGTTGGTACTTAAAGTATTTGATCCAAACGGCGTAGAAGTAGAAGATATTCCTGGCTTAAAAAAAGTTGAAGAAGGCTTTGATATTACTACACGAACAGGTGGCTATTTAATCCGTAGCGATTATGATATTATAGCAAGTACGAATGAAGGAACTATGCAGGATTGGCAAGTAGAAGTAACCTTAGTTAATTTAGATATTGATCAAAAAATTAATATGGGAAAAACATTAAATGCACGTGTTTATATTACAAAAGAAAAAATAGCGACATATGAAATTCCACAGATAAATAGTGTTCTTCCGACTACTAACTATAACAGCATAACCGCGGATTTAACGACTCTTGCAGGGACAAGTGAGATAGATAAATATTATTTTGCAATTGAAGAGATATCCTCACCACTTGCTTTTAATGATTCTAAAAGTAAAGTAAGAAGACTTGCAAATACTAATTCTTTAGAATGAATAGAAACAGATGAACCAACATATACCTTTAATAATTTAAAAGAAAATACCAGTTATAAGGTATATAGCTATGGAAGAGATAAAAACGGAATAAACTCCAATATATACGAAACAATTATAAGAACAGAAGAATATGCTCTTCCTCAGATAACTGATTTAATTTCAACAAGTATTGGTTTAAATACGATAAGTGTAAAAGTAATAAGTGAAGAAGGAAGTAATAGAATAGATGGATATAAGTTCAGTAAAGATGATGGACAAACATGGAGTGATAAACAAGGAAGTGAATACACATTTAACAACTTACAAGATACAACAGAATATAAGATCAAAGTAAAAGCAATTGATATAGAAGGAAGAGAATCAAGTGAATATTATAAAACGATATCTACAGAAACTTATATAAATCCGACTGTCAATACTGTAAATGCAACTACTACATGGAATAGTGTTACATTAAGTACTAATGCAACTGGAGGAACAAATAATATTGAAAAATATTATTATAAGAAAAGTACAGATTCAGATTGGATTGAAAGCACATCATCAACTTATACATTTAACAATCTAACAGAAAATACTACTTATAATTTCCAAGTAAAAACAATTGACACATTAGGACGATTTTCCCTTGTAAAAGATGTAAATAACATTGTTACAGATGCATATGTTTTACCGAGTGTCACAGCCACAGTAAGTGAAGTAACATCTAGTAGTTTTATAGTCAATTCGACAGCCAAAAATGGGACAGGAAATGTTGTTAGTTATTCTTACAGTAAAGATGGAGGAAGTAACTGGAGTGAATGGTTGGATGAAAACTCTTACACGTTTAATAATTTAACAGCAGGAGGAACATATCAAGTAAGTGTTAAAGTAAAAGACTCTAATGGAAGAGAATCAAACAAGTATGATATAGCTAATGTCAAAACATTAGGAGTATTTACAAATAATACAACAAATTACTCTGGAACATATGATGGAAGCTCTAAAAGCATCACTGTAAGTGTAAGCTCTAGTGCAACAATGTATTATTCGACAAGTACGCAATTAAATGCAAGTAATTATGCGACAAGTGGAACGACAACTAATCCAACCAGAACAAATACTGGAACGACAAAGGTTTATTGGTGTGCAGTAAAAAGTGGCTATGAAACATATTGTAGTAATAATGATATAACAATTAGTAAAGCAACACCGGTCTTGAGCCTATCTCATTTTTCTGCTACCATAGGTGAGTCACTAACAAATAGTAGTATTACATACGAATATAATGGCGATGGAACTGTAAATTGTACCTTATCTTCTGGAAGTGGAGCAACCTGTAGTGTAGATAGTACTGCAAAAAAGATCATTTTCACAAGGTCAGGTGATTCTGAAGGGAATCCTAAATTTATTATCAGCGCTACCGCTGGTGTAAATTATAATGCTTTAAGAGATCAAACATTCAATGTTACTGTTGTAGACAAAGCTATTTGTACTAGTGGAATGAATTTAGCAGCATGTATTAAAAGTTTGTATACTTCGCAAGGAAGTAATAATCTTTATTACCACAATACTAGCTTGGCTAATGGTGCTAATGATAATTCATATCGATTTGCTGGATCGCATGATAATGTCAAGAACTATGTATGTTTTGGGAGCACAAGCTCTTATTGCCCAAGCGGAAATATATATCGAATAATTGGCGTATTTGGGAATCAAGTTAAATTGATTAAAGTAGAAAATTATGGGCAACATAGTTGGACAGGATCGGCAGAAGACCAAACTACTAATTGGAATACTAGTTTATTAAATAAGAATATTTTAAATGGACAGTTTCTTACAGAATTAGGTGCCGATTGGGCAGGAAAAATAGCATTAACCACTTGGAATTATGGTGGTGGTACTTCAGAAAATCTAACTAATACAAATGCTAAGAGAACATATGATTATGAAGTAGGAGCAAACAAGATAACTAAAACATATAATGCGAAAGTTGGGCTTGTATATATAAGTGAGTATGTGTATGCTGGAGATCCGAGTATTTGGACAATGAAACCTAGTGAATATACTAATTCTATTAAGAATTGGGAGTCTGTAAATAATTTTGTGTAAAGAAAAATCCTTTCTATGGTAATATAGAAA
>CAMNRN010000051.1 GCA_946553095.1 uncultured Mycoplasmatota bacterium | reverse complement strand
TGTAAAGCGACTTTTATTTCGTTGTCTGGTGGTTCAAGATATGCTCTATCATCTAATAGTTCCATTATTTTTTCACACTCCGTATTTCTTTTTTTAAAATTTCAAGCTCCCGTGCAATTTCTAAAAAGGTTTTTTCCGATTTAAACTCAAGTTTTTGAACTTCCGAATAATTGTAAATTTCCCAAACCATGCAGCATATACTAACTGTTAATAACACTAATTCCATTTTTATTTTCCTTTCTTGATTTATTTTTTAGGTTTTATTTTTTGGCATACAATTTTAAAAGCGTCTAAAGTCTTTCTTTCTAAATCTCTTATTTCTCGCCACTGATATACCAAAACGCAAATTAAAATAAAAATTATTGATAATAAAAATATTTGCATTATTTTTTGCTCCTTTCTGAAATAAAAAAATCGCCCTGATTTTTTCAAGACGATTTTATTTTGATTTTTCTTATTTTTGTGATATACTATCCTTAGAGTTTATCGGATTGTGTCGAATAGCCTTTCTTGTAAACATTGTAGTTGGCCTGAAGCCTCATTATTACTGAGTTTCTTCATGCCCCTTATAACTACCCGTACCATCTATAAACCGCATGGATACTGAGTTTTTAAAGTGTCTGTGCGGTTTTTATTTTAACTCCTTTCGCTTAATGTCTAACATTTCGATTTTTGAATTAATGTCTGACTAATTATAAAGAAAAAATTTCGTCCATGTTATCATTTTCAATAACTTGTCTTGATTTTAAAATATGAACATAAATATTGCCAGTTGTTTCAATATCAGAATGCCTAAGCCACTCTTGTATCTTTTTTAAGCTCCAAGCCTTTGTCATGTAGAATACTGGCGGCACATGAATATATTCATTATCAAGAGCTTTTTTCTGAAGTTCTATGCCATTATCATAGAGGAATTTTTGTAAATCTTCTTTTCCCTTTTTGAGTTTTTCTTCCAGTTCTTTTCGTTTTTTCTGCGTCTGGGCGCTATCATAGAATTGTAAGGCTGCTAGTGCCACTATGTTAGTTTAGTTCATCAAGTGAAGCATAGCAATTTCCTTCTCTTGAAAACTCATTTAAAATGTGAAAAATCCCAGTTCTGCATCTATTATATGATTCCTTTGATAGTCCTAATTTTTCTGCAATCATATCTGATGTTTTAAAACCAAGACCGTAAATATCATCTACGATTTTATATGGATTTTCCTTTAGTTTCGTGATGCTTTCTTCGCCATAAACTTTATAAATTTTATGTGCCACCGTTGTGGAGATACCGCAGTTACTTAAAAATATCATCAAGTTTTTTATATGTTTATGCTTTTGCCATGAATCTTTTATCTCATGAACTCGTTTAATCCCAATGTTTGGAATATCCAATAATTTCATAGGGTTATTTTCTATGATGTTTATCGTGTTTTCTCCGAACTCTTCCACGATTTGTTTTGCAAATTTAGAATTTCTAATGTTGATTATTTTCGAGATTGTGAATACTTAATATATCACAATTCTGAAAATTTATAAACTTTAGCTTGAAAAATAAAAAAATTATAACGATTAATTTTTATAAATTCGAAAAGAATACGCTTTTCAGGAAACACAGGTCTAATATCCGAACTATGATTATATTAGTTTTCCACTACATTGCATCATTAAGGAGAACAAATTAAAGTTATCAACTATAAACAAGAACGTAACTATACTAAACCTGTATTTAAAAATTTTTGATACACTTTCACATGGATATATGTTATAATAAATAAACTTATATAAGTGATTTCATACTATCACACTATACAATAAAAACTTTTAAATTTTCACACGGGAAACAAAAAAGTGTGATTGTATCAAAAGTTGTAACCTTTGCCATAAGGTGAGGTTTAAATTTGAATGTTAACTTAATCAGAGTGCAACTTTGGTAAAAACAAATTTTATTTTTATGAGGTAATAAGATGAATAAATTTATAGCTAAAACTTTATTATCACTTGTTTGCTTATCTATGATTTTAAATTCTTCTATGTCGGTGCGTGCTAGAACAAAAAGTATTGATATCACTAAGGACGTCTTTATGTTAGAAGCTCTTTCAGCAACACCAAATAAAATTATAAAAGTCCCATATATAAATCAAAATGATATTGTTTTTGGGTGTGAAGCTGTTAGTGCCACTATGTTAGTTCAGCATTATGGATATAAAGTTTCTGAAAAAGAATTTACAGATAATTATTTAATTCAAAAGGATTGGTACAAAGATATAGATGGCACAGTTTACGGCCCTGATCCTAATGCGGCGTATCCGGGTAATCCTTACATACAAAATGGTGCAAATTGCGGATTTGGATGTTATGCTTCATCAACCGCGAAGTCTATAGATAAATTGCTAGATCTTTCAAAACATAAAACTAAAATTACCACCGGGTTAAGTTTAACAGATCTTGTTGCAAATTATATTGACAAGGATATCCCCGTTTTAATTTGGGCAACAATGGATATGAAACCTGGCAGCCTGGGACGCTCTTGGATTATTAACTATATTGATGAAAATTCTCCTTATAAAATAGGGGATGTATTTACCTGGACTCGCAATGAACATTGTTTAGTTTTAGTAGGATATGATGAAGAAAATTATTACTTTAATGATCCGTACAAAAATCATGGTCTAATCTCTTATGAAAAAAGTTTAGTAAACCAAAGGTTTTTAGAAATGGGTAAGCAATCTGTTGTTATTATAAATCAATAAAGTATTTCGTAAATTATCAATATGCGCATGAGCTGTGTAAATGCTGTCAAGTCCAACTATAGTTTACTTTGCCGCGGGTGAATTTAAAGTTTTTAGTTTAATTATGTTGGCATTCTTAGTTTGATAAAGCATAATTAAATATAGAGAGTATAACCATAAACAAATATTTATAAAGGAGAGTAAATTTTTTGAAAAAATCAGTTATTGCAAAATTTCTATTAGGAAGTTTTCTAGTGCCTTCATGCAAGTACTGCCCATGTTAAAGCTGGAAGAGATGATTACTGTTTAGGCCCACGGGGTAAGTTGCCGTCTTATTTTTTAAAAAATGTTTTACTTTATCTTCCAAATAGTGATGATAGAATGAACGTTTCACAAACATGTAAGAATGGGCAAACAGCAAATTTACAACTGAGTATGCTTGACCTAGCAAAATACGGACAGACAAATTATCCAGAACAATGGAAGTCTGAAAAGCAAAAATCCGAGGAAGCAGAAGCATTAAAGAGAGAATTAATAAAATCCGTAAAGGTGAACTCTAATATCAATACAATAAGACTTAGTTATCGTCAGTTTTCTCTACTTAAAAATCATCAATTTAGTGAAGAGGATACAATAAGTTTAAAAAATATTTTTGCAAATAAAGTTGTAATATTGGATGAATTTTTCACCCCTTGTTTTGGAAGTTCATCTTTTGAACGTTCATCATTGAAATTGGAGAAGTTTAAATGTAAATTTGGTGTAAAACAGCTTGAAGTTGAAAGATTAGGTTTTAATCTTCCTGATAATTTTGTATCTAACTTTGATCCTGACCCTCCTTGTTATGAACCTAACTCTTTAAATCTCCAAGATATTAAAGATATACCATCATTATTTGAGAAAGTTCGTACTATATTATATCCAAAAATATTTGAATTTAATGAAGAAAAAACAATAAAATCCCCAAAATGGTTAAATGCTTCATCTATATTAGTGGAAGTTAAAGATGAAAATGGTGATATCATTTTGGAAAAATTACAGAATAAAGATAAAAAATTGGTTACCTATAATATAAGTAGGTATAAAAATATTTATGAAGAGGAAAGAACAATAGATAGGCTCAGAAATGCAAATGTCTGTATTAAGGACCTTAATTTATACTCAATCGAGGATTTTAACAACTTTCTAACAGATTTGCACTTCTTAAAAATCTTAAACATAACAGAGTTACAGAACCTTATGTTTCCTCAGCGTATTGCATTATGGTTTAATTGCGACAATATATTAAAGCCAATTTGTGACTTGTTAGAATTTTTTTCAGATCCGGATTTGAAATTTAATTCGCCTGTAATTGAAATTGACAATATATATTATAATCATACACTATTTACAGAAAAATGATGTTCGCACCAATAAAAAAAGTTAGCATATCTAAGCTTTTTATAAGAGATCAAGACAGTGTCAAACAATTTATAAAAGATTTAAAAAAAGCAAAAGAATTAAATATGTTAGACCGCTTTAATTTTAAAATTGCTTTTGACCTTCCTCTTCATATTACTCTGGACCAAGAAGAAGAAATTTTTAAATATTTGCCACGTAAGCAAACCAATCTTTAGACAAATTTAAATATACTGAAAAATAATTTATATTTTACCTGGAGGATCTAAATATCAATCAATTCAAAAAACGAACATAAATTCGCTAATCAAGAGTTTCACTTGGTGCGGTCAGCGGGACTTGAACCCGCACGTCTTACGACACATGCCCCTCAAACATGCCTGTCTGCCTATTCCAGCATGACCGCATATAAATTTTCTTACTACTTTAAAAGAGAATGCAACTTTATTATAATTAATACTTATATTGGTGTCAAGCAAAAAATTTTTCATTTTATGTTTGATTAAGCAATGAGCAGATTTAATATTCAACTTATCTAAAACTTCTTTCTACATTAAAAACACTACAAATTTTTCAATATAGAAGAGTGGAAAAGACATAAAATCGAGTTTTTAAATAATAACATTAAGAATTAACATTTTGTTCTTGTTCTTCCTTATACTCTCTCATAAATTCTTCAAAATTCTTACATGTGTCTCTTTCAATTTTTTCTTTTATTGCTTTGACTGTAAACCCATTTAAAGTATAACTACTATTCTTTAAATATCTTTCGAGTATTTCAGCCTCCCATTTTTTCATTATAACCCCGAATCGTTTATTATTTCTATCGGGATATTTTTTAGCACTCTTCTTTTGAGCTTCACTTACTGGCACTATATCATCCTTTCTTTGAAAATCAAATATTTTCTACAGTTTTTAATGTTTTAATCAATACTTTATATAATAATTTAGATTCTATCCTACAAACACAATATAAATTACTTACATACATTTTTTATAACATTAATCGAATAATTAACACAAACAAAAGTTATACAATTAAAAAATTATAAAAAGGCAAGCTAGAAAAAAGATTTAAAAAATCAAAAGCAACTGATATGGTACACCCTATTCAGAATATTTTTAAAATTTCCACTATTCTCGATAAAATATAATTGTCATATAAGAGTAAATTTTATCTATTTAAATATAATTTTCTGACTGAAATCTTTTTGCCCTTTTATTATAATTGGTGTCAACATTAGTGTCAAGTGAAAATATTTTTATTTTGTGTTTAGTCAATATAATTATTTTATTTGCAGAAAACTCAAAAAGGAGAATATCTATGATTAACGATAGAACTGTAAAATTTATAAAGATCGGTAAACGCTAATCTGGGTATGTATACGTTGTTTCCTCTTCCCTCCTACTTTGCTGGTCTATATATCTTTAATCACGGATAGTCTTAGTAGTCTTAAAGCCTGTAATTTTTTCATAATTAAAGTAAGAATTAAATTGTATAAACAAAATAATAATTGACACTTACAAAATAAATCTAAGCTGGGTATCTGATCTATCAGTTGAAAAATATTTTTTCGTATGTATTGATAAAATTACAATACTTCTAGTAATAGTTCATATTTATTTAAGGAATAAAATAACTTCAATCTCCAAAAATTAAATTGATATTATTCCGAAAATGTAATATATTAAAATATAAAGGAAGTGATATGGTGGAATATAAAAGTGTTAAAGAAATAGCTAAGCAGTGGGCACTAAGTGAAAGAAGGGTTAGAAAACTCTGCTCCGAGGGAAAGATACCTGATGCGAAGCGAAAAGGAAAGCTATGGCAAATCCCCTCTGACTCCCTAAAACCATTAGACAGACGTAAATTAAAAGGAAAAAATATCGATAAGAAATATATTTCTTTGTTTTCTAACATAGATTCTAAAAATGAAAAATTAAAAGAACTTAGGAAGAACTATCCTCTGACTAAAACTGAATTAAAAGCACTAAATGACAACTTTCTTGTTGAGTATACTTATAATACAAATGCTATTGAAGGCAACACATTAACACTCCAAGAAACAGCCTTAGTTTTAGAAGGAGTCACAATAGATAAAAAGCCTTTAAAAGATCATTTAGAGATAATAGGTCATAAAGAAGCATTTGATTGGGTTATTGAAATGTTAAAGTCTAAAGCTAAAATTTCCGAGCGTTTCATAAAAGAGATTCATTCATTAGTACTGATGGATAAAAAAGAAGACGCAGGTGTTTATAGAAGAGTTCCTGTTTGGATTAATGGGGCTTTATATACCCCACCGCAACCTTATTTAATAGAGTCTCAAATGGAAGAATTAATGGAAAATTATCCAAAAATAAAAAAATCAAAACATATTATTGAAGCTGTATCTCTTTTGCATATTATCTTTGAAGGAATACATCCATTTATAGACGGAAACGGAAGAACAGGCCGTCTTCTTATAAATTACGAATTAATGCTAAGTGGTTATCCCCCACTAGATATAAAATATAAAGATGTAAAAAAATACTATGAAGCCTTCGAAAAATGTCATACTGGAGATAAAGATATTTCCGGGATGGTATTTTTAGTTGCACATTACCTTGAAAAGTCCATCGATAAATGGCTATCTGTATTTGAAATTAAAAAGGATATAGAATACTAATATCTGCTATAAGATTACAAACCTCCTTAGTCATATTAACTTCTACTATAATTTTAATGACAGAATTTTTTGAGGTGAATTATTTGGAAATCATAAGTGGAATAGTCGAGAGGATAACATATCAAAACGAAGAAACTGAATATGGAGTAATAAAGGTAAGAGTAAAAGGTTTTTCGGAGCTCGCTATTTTTACAGGAAAATTTGTGTCAATTAACGTGGGAACAGTAATTGAAGCAAAAGGCAATTTTACGATAAACAAAAAATTTGGTAGACAGTTTAGCGTGCAAGAATATAAAGAAAGTCTACCAGCCAGCATTAATGGAATTGAAAAGTACCTCGGCAGTGGACTTATCGAAAGGATAGGTCCTAAATTTGCAAAACAGATTGTAAGTACATTCGGGAATGAAACCATAAATATTATGGAAAATAACCCTATGAAATTATTGGATATTTCAAACATTGGAATAAAAAGAGTTCATGCGATAAAAGATTCGTGGCAAAAGCACAAAAACATAAAAGATCTAATGATATTTTTAAGTAACTGCGGTATCTCCACAACGGTGGCACATAAAATTTATAAAGTTTATGGCGAAGAAAGCATCACGAAACTAAAGGAAAATCCATATAAAATCGTAGATGATATTTACGGTCTTGGTTTTAAAACATCAGATATGATTGCAGAAAAATTAGGACTATCAAAGGAATCATATAATAGATGCAGAACTGGGATTTTTCACATTTTAAATGAGTTTTCAAGAGAAGGAAATTGCTATGCTTCACTTGATGATTTAATTAAAAAAGGTGAAGAATTGCTTGATATTCCTGAAAAAATAATCGTCATGACATTCGATTATCTAAAATCTCAGAGAGAATTAATATGTGAAGATGGAAATAATGTCATCTATCTTCCGCCGTTTTACTATTCAGAGGTCGGAATTGCTCGAAGAATTTATGAAATCTCCTCTTTCAATAACACAACTGACAATATTGATTTAAAAAGTGCTTTAACCGAGATTCAAAAGAAAAATCAAATAACCTATGATGAAACACAAATTTCAGCCATAAAAACCGTAGTGAGTTCAAAATTCAGCGTTATAACTGGAGGACCTGAAGTTGGCAAAACAACCATAACTAAAGCAATAATTGATATTTTCAAGTCTTTAAATAAAAGGATAATTCTTGCAGCACCGACAGGCAGAGCTGCAAAGCGTATGACAGAAACTTGCAAAGTGGAAGCAAAAACAATTCATAGGCTTTTAGAGGGTGACCATACAGGAAAATTTAGCAAGAATGAAGAGAATAAATTATCTGGTGAAATAATTATCATCGATGAAAGCTCCATGATAGACATCATCTTAATGTATAATTTACTAAAAGCTATCCCTAACGAAATAAAAGTGATTCTAATAGGCGATGCCGACCAACTGCCGTCAGTTGGAGCTGGGAATGTCTTAAATGACATAATCAATTCAGAAGTTATACCTGTTATAAGGCTTAATAAAATCTACAGGCAAGCAGAATCTAGTAAAATAATTGTTAATGCTCATAAAATAAATCTAGGTCAAATTCCAGATTTGTCAACCAAAAGCAATTCTGACTTTTTCTTTATAAGCGAAGAAAACCCCGAGAACATAGTTTCTCAACTCAAAGAATTATGCTCGAAAAGGCTTCCAAGGACTTATAAAGTCAATGCAATGACTGATATTCAAGTCCTATCGCCTATGAAACGTGGATTACTTGGCACTGAAAATTTAAATATCCAGTTGCAATCTGTTTTAAATGACAGCAAATTATTCATAAAACGTGGTGCGAACAAGTACAAGCTCGGAGATAAAGTCATGCAGATTAAAAATAATTATGACAAAAATATTTTTAATGGAGACATTGGTTTTATAAGTCACATAGATTTGGAAAACAACACTTTAAAAGTAGATTTTGACGGCAAGTTTATTGATTATACGTATCAAGAGCTTGAAGAATTAGTCCTTTCTTATGCTATTACTATTCACAAGTCTCAAGGTGGAGAGTTCCCGATTGTAATTATCCCCATTCATTTTCAAAGTAGAATAATGCTTCAAAGAAATCTAATTTATACAGGCGTTACTAGAGCAAGAAACGTTGTTATTTTAATCGGTGATGAAAAAGCTTTAAAATATGCGGTTCAGAATAACATATCAAACGATAGAAGAACTCTTTTGAAAAATAGACTTATTGAAAGATTTAGTTATTAAATTTTATATAGTATCTAAATTATACATAACAAATAGCCGCAACAATTTCAAATGCTAAATTAGATTTAAATCCACATCAAGTAGAGACCACACTTTTTGCATTATCAAATCCGTTTTCAAATGGAGTGATTTTAGCCGATGAAGTAGGACTTGGAAAAACAATTGAAGCCGGAATCATACTTTTGCAAAAGTGGTCTGAAAGTAAAAAAAGAATTTTAATAATTTTACCGCCAAATCTAATAAATCAATGGTGCGAAGAACTAAACAATAAATTTTTTCTACCAACTTTCGTAATTGATAGTCATAAATTTAGAATGCTAAAAAATGAGGGTAGAGAAAATCCTCTTTTGCGTGATGAAATTTTAGTTTGTACATATAATTTTGCTTACGATAAGCATGAGTACTTTGAGGATGTGAATTGGGACGTTGTAGTCTTTGATGAAGCCCACAAGCTTTTAAACGTATATAAGGAAGAACACCTCTTAATATGTTCGATGTCTTACGAAAAAGAATGTAGAGATCAGTTTTCAAACATCACGATTCAACAAATACCTAGAGTTCTAATAGGAAAATGTGATTTTATGAAAGAAAGCTATAGTTTAAATTTGAGTCAAGATAACGAAGCCGAAAAGGAGGACTTAACCGATGAATAATAAGCATGAATACAGTCTTGAAACTATAAATAACTTGATGTCTTTAAGATTACCTCAATATGAAAGCTTACAAATCCTTGATAAAATCTCAAAAGAGTTATTCGAGATTAAAGATGATAAAATGTTAGAAAATAAAATTCATGAAATGTTTCCAATCTTTAAAAATTTCGAACGTGCTTTCCCATCTTTTGCGTTTTCGCTTGCAACAGGTGTGGGAAAAACCTTGCTTATGGGAGCTTTCATAACGTATCTTTACACGAATTATGATATAAAAAATTTCTTCATTGTTGCTCCAAACTTAACGATTTACAATAAATTAATAGAAGATTTTGGCTCTCCTGATTCTAAAAAATATGTTTTTAAGAGGATTCAATCATTTGTGCAAAGTCCTCCGACGATTATCACAGGCGACACATATAAAGATGAAATTGTTGGACAAACGATTTTAAACCACTCAATTA
>CAMNRN010000050.1 GCA_946553095.1 uncultured Mycoplasmatota bacterium | reverse complement strand
ATTCAAATTAATTTAATCTTTTTATTTAGTGAGTACTTGACAGGTACTAGCATCAAAATTCTCTTTTTCTTTTGGTGAAAATATTGTATAATTTGTAATAGATTTGTGGTGGTCGCTTTGAAGATTGAAAAGGATAGTTCAGTTAAAATAAGTCCGGTTTTAGAAGAGTTTTTAGATCCGGCTTTTATTTATGTTCCTAAGGCTTTGGTTGTGCCTAAGTATGTTTTTAAGGGACAATCCTTTGGTGGTGTTTATTCTAGTGTATCTGGAGTTGTTGTCGGTGAAGAAAAAGATTTTTTTGTGGTTCAAAACGATTATCGGGAAAAAAGAAAGACTTTGGGAGAGAAAAAGTCAAAGATTTTGAAAAATGATTTTGATAGTAGATTTAAAGATTGTAAGTATATAATTATTAATGCTATTAATGATGAGGTGTATGCTATTAATAGAGTTGTGGGTTTGAAAGTAAGAATTGAGGAAATATTAGAGTTTTTGGATGAAATTATGCAGTTATTTGATGTTTCTAAAGTAATTATTGCTATTAAAAGTATAGATATGGAGATCGTGGAAGATTGTTTAGATATTGTTGATGCTTATTCTAATGTTAGTATATCGCTTTTGGATGATAAATATTTGCTTGGGAGAAATGAATTTTTATTAAGGGAATTAAATATTAGAGATAATGAAGCAATGTGTTTTTTAGTAGATGATTTTTTAAAGATTCTTGATGAAGTGAAGTATGGGAGAGTATGTGATACAATGCTTGTTACAATAAGTGGTGATGCTTTAAATGAAGGGAAGATTTTTAGGATTAAGAAGAATATAAAACTTAAAGATATACTTGATAAAGTTAGAGATAGTTTGGAGTCTTCGTATGTTTTAGTAGCGGGTAATTTGCTTAATGGCCGAGTTGTGAGTGAAGATTTTATTATTGCAGATGATGTCCTTTCAATACATGTTATGAAGAAAAAAGAGTTTAGAACGCAAAAGTGTATAAAGTGTGGGGCTTGTGTTGATGTTTGCCCAGTTGGGGTAGATCCTCTTAGATGCTTGTTGGAAGATAAAAGCGATAAAAGATGTATTGATTGTGGACTTTGCTCTTATGTTTGTCCTTCTTATATACCACTTAGAAATTGGGTGACTAAAGATGAAGAGTAATTTTATTCATTTGAAAGAAGATAACAAAAAAATAATTATGAAATATTTAGTAGTATTTGGAGTATTGCTAGTTTTTGGAATGTATAAAAATGGGGTGTTTTTGTATCAACATGGATTTATTTCGGTTTGGGAAATTTTTAAACCGCTTCTTTTTAGTTTGATTAGTTTTTTTATGATTGGTGTAAAACAACTAGTGTTTAATAAAAAAATAGAACTTGATTATGATTATGATGATGCTTTTATTTTGTCTTTTTTTGTGCCAGCTCGAATGCCTCTTAGTCTTTATGCTGGCTTTCTTTTGTTGGGGTTAGTTTTAAGTAATTTTTTAGAAAAAGTAAAGTCGTTTAATGTTATTGCTTTTCTAAAGTTGGTTTTGGTTTTAGGTTTGGTTCTAAGCGATAGGTATAATTATCAAAATTTGGCGGAGGCTAGCGGTGAATTTGTTTTCAATACTCTCGATTATTTTTGCGGAATGGGAGTAGGTGGTGTTTCTTCCTCATGTATTATTATCGGCATACTTATCTACTTTGTTTTTAGCATAGATAAGTTTTATAAAAAAAGGATTCCTATTATTAGTTATGGTGTATATTTGGCTTTATTGTTGCCATTTTTGTTGAGAGGAGAAAAACTAGGATTGGAATTTGTTTGCTCTAGTAGTGTGATAATGGCTTTTATATTAGTTGCTCCAAATACTTTAAGTAGTCCTTATACGAAGGAAGGTCAAATTATTTATGGTATTTGCAGCGGAATTCTTTCGGTTATATTTTCTTATTTTTGGTTGAATGATGGTGTTTTTGTAGCGATTTTTATAACTTCACTGGGAACAAAGATTTTTGATAAAATTGGTTATATTTGTGGTAAAATAGGGAGAAAAGCAAGAAATTGGCAAAAAATAAAGGAAATTAAAGGGTAATATGTAATATATAATAGTAGAGGGAAAGATTATGGGGTATATTAAAGAAGAGGAAATTAAGCAAATAAAAGAACAAGCAGATATTGTAGATATTGTATCTTCTTATTTAAGTTTGCAACAAAAAGGGAAAAATTTTGTCAGTGTATGCCCATTTCATGATGATCATTCGCCGAGTTTAGTGGTATCTAGAGAAAAACAGATTTTTAATTGTTTTACTTGTCGAACGGGAGGAAATGTTTTTAATTTTGTGATGAAATATGAAAACGTTAGCTTTCCAGAGGCTTTAAAAATTGTCGCAGAAAAGATTGGTTATCAGTTAAGTACTCCTTTTTTAGAGGAAAAGCCTACTTTATTTAAAAAAGAATATGAGGTAATGGATTTAGCAAAGAAAATATTCATGAATAATATTCAAACAGCTATGGGGGAGGAAGCTAAGCGATATTTGAAAGATCGGGGGATTGATGAAGATGTTATAAAAGAATTTCAGATTGGTCTTTCTTTGGATAATAAAGATAGTTTATCTAAGTTCTTATTAAATAAAAAGTATGAGTTAGATTTACTTGATGAATTAGGGTTAGTAAACAAAACGGGAATTTCAGTCTATGATACTTTTGTCAATAGAATAATGATTCCTATTTGTGATATTAAAGGACAAGTAGTAGGATTTACGGGAAGAATTTTTCATGATGAAGATACAGCGAAGTATTTGAATACAAAAGAAACGAGAATTTTTAAAAAAGGAAATATTTTATTTAATTATCATAATGCTCGTAATGCGATTAAAGCTTCTAAAGAAGTTATTGTTGTCGAAGGAAATATGGATGCGATTACGGTTAGTGCAAGTGGTATTAAAAATGTTGTGGCTTTAATGGGTGTTAGTTTATCGCAAGTGCAGATTGATTTTTTAAAAAAACTTAGAGTACCTGTGATACTTTCTTTAGATAATGATAACGCGGGAATGCTTGCTACGGTAAAGCTTGGAGAGGTTTTGGTAGAAGAAAAAATAGATGTTAAAGTTGCTTGTTTAAGCGGGGCAAAGGATCCCGATGAATATATCAGAAAATTTGGTAAAGACGCTTATTTAGATAACGTTAAGCATGCTGTTAAGTTTATGGATTTTAAATTGGATTATTTGAAAAAAGATAAGAATTTAGAACAGATGGAAGATTTACTATTATATGTGAATCAAGTGCTTGCAAGCTTAAATGGGGCTGAGGACTTGACAAAAGAGTTAGTTTTATCTAAGATAAGTAAAGATTATGGCGTGGATGTGCAGATTTTAAAGAAGAAAATTGGGGGAGAACAAGAAAAAAAGCTTGAATCAAAACCAAAGATAGTTGAAAAGAAAAAAACGAAATATGAGAAAGCTGTAAGTAAAATACTATATGCCATGATGAATGATGAAAAATTCATTTTAATTTATAAAAAAAGACTCGGTTATTTTAAAGAAAAGATTGATCGGATATTAGCTACAGAAATTATTTATTATAATCACGAATATGGGTATATTAATATTGCAGATTTTACAAGTTTTATAACAGAAAATGAGGAAGTTTATTCACGATTAATGGAAATTATACAAGATAATATGTTAAAAGATGAGATAGAAGAAAAAGACTTTCTGCTTTGTATCGAGGCTGTTTTGAATGAATATAAAAAGGATGATATTAAATTGTTAAAGAAAAAAATTAAAGAAGAATTAGATATAGATAAAAAAGTAAAGTTAATAGAACAATTAACAGAATTAAAAAAAGGAAGTGTGGAATTATGAAAGAGATTAGAACATTAGAGGATAGAACAAAAAGCTTAATTAATAAAGGGAAAGAAAAAGGATTTATTACTTTTGAAGAATTGGCAGAAGAATTAAAAGGTTTAGATATTGATAGTGATGCCTTAGATAATTTATATAATGTCCTTGTTGAAGAAAAGATTGAAGTAGTGGCTGAGGCTGATGTAAGTGACGATGATGATGGTGGTGCAGGGATAAAGGGCTTGGAAGCACCAGTTTTACTAGCTGATGAAGAGATTACGAAAGATGTTAATATAAATGATCCAGTGCGAATGTATTTGAAAGAAATTGGGCGAATTTCTTTGCTTTCAGCTGATGAAGAAATGGAAATCTCTAAAAGAGTAGCACTTGATGATGAAGAAGCCAAAAGGATACTAGCTGAATCAAATTTAAGATTAGTAGTTTCGATTGCTAAAAGATATGTAGGAAGAGGTTTATTATTTTTAGACTTAATTCAAGAAGGAAATATTGGTCTTATGAAAGCTGTTGATAAGTTCGATTATGATAAGGGGTATAAGTTTAGTACTTATGCTACTTGGTGGATTCGTCAAGCGATTACAAGAGCTCTTGCCGATCAAGCGAGAACTATTCGAGTTCCTGTGCATATGGTGGAAACAATCAATAAAATGAGTAGAATTCAAAGACAACTTACTTTGGAATTAAATAGGGAACCCAGTGATGAAGAAATTGCTAAAAAAATGGGTATTTCTGTGGAAAAGGTGCGCGAAGTACTAAAAATTAGTCAAGAACCAGTTTCTTTGGAGACTCCGATTGGAGAAGAAGAAGATTCTCATTTAGGAGATTTTCTAAAAGATGAGGGAAGTTTATCACCTGAGGAGTATACTGAGAATGAAATATTAAAAGAAGAGATAAAAGAAGTATTAATGTCTTTACAAGCTCGTGAACAAGAAGTTTTGGAATTGCGCTTTGGATTGGTTGACGGAACTTGTCATACACTAGAAGAAGTAGGGAAAAGATTTAATGTTACTAGAGAAAGAATTAGACAAATAGAAGCTAAAGCGTTGAGAAAATTAAGACATCCTTCGAGAGCAAAGAAATTAAGAGATTTTTTAGAGGATTAAATGAATTCAGAAAGATTAAAAACAATTGTTTCTTTTGTAGAACCTAAAGAGAGTGTTATTGATATCGGAACTGATCACGGTTATGTGCCAATTATGTTAGCAAAAATGAGTATTTGTTCAAGAATTATGGCATCTGATAAATCAGAAAATGCCCTTTTAAGTGCAAAAATGAATATTCGGGAGTATGGACTTTTAGATGTAATTGAATTAAAGGTTTCTGATGGTTTTTCAAATATATCTTCGGGTTATGATGTGGCAATTTTAGCAGGAATGGGAACTAATACAATTAAAAAAATATTGAGTTGTGATAATTTGCCTAATAAAATTATTGTTCAAAGTAATCATGATATTGCTGAGCTAAGAAGATTCATGAATGATATTGGTTATAAGATAAAAGAAGAAGTAGCTGTTTTTGATGAACGATATTATGTTGTAATTTGTTATGTTGTAGGACAAGAAGTTTTAACAGAAGAAGAAATTTTGTTTGGGAAAAGTGATAATATTGACTACTATAAATACTTATTTTCTAAGTATATGGAGTTATATTCAAAAAGTGGTAGTAAAGAATATGAAAATTATAAAACATTGTTAAAAACAATTATTGAAAAAAAACAGGGTTAGAAGTATTAGGCGTACTAGTAGAGCTGATTACTTTATTTGTTGGAGGAGTATTTTTAATTTGTGCTTTTGCTTCAATAGTGTTTTTAGATGGTGTTTGGGTATTTAACTCTTTCATAACAGCTAGAACTTTACGAGCGTTATTAATCATAGGTTTAGCTTGTTGATAGATAGGGATAACTTGATTGGCAATGGTTAGACCACGGGAGATACCTGATAAGACTTTTCCTAAACTTAAGCCAGATCCTATAATGTTTGTTCCATACATATTGATCACCTTATATAATAATATATGTTTTGCCCACTATTTTATGAACTATATCTTCGATTTTGGAGTCTCTATCAAAAAAAATAAAGTTGTATTTTTATTTAGTTTTTGTTATACTATGGATAGAATAAAGGTGGTTTTCTTATGGATCAAAGTATGGGGCAAGAATTGCAAAAAAAGCCAGCATTTCAAATGTTTACTCTTCCTTTTATCATATTTTACAACATTATTGTTTATGCTTTAGTAGGAGCAAAGGCAGTTTTTTTTGATTTTTGGGTTGGACTTTTTAATATTGCTAGTTATCAGGCGGATAAGGTTTATAGAAAAACTCAAAGTGGAGAATCTGATTTAGCAAGCGAATTTGAAGCAGAAAATCTTTTATATGAAAAAACGAAACGAAAAGTAAAAAAAGAAAAAGTATATAAATATAGTGCTAAAACGTTAAAAAAATTGGAAGAAGAAAAAAAAGCTTTACAAATTGATTTACAAAATGCTGGGGCAACACGAAGTAAAGTGCCTCATGTTTATTACTTTAAAGTTAAGGATACTAATGGGAAGATTATAACGGGAACTATGACAGGGGTTTCTAAACTGGATATTAATGCGTATTTGCTTAATGAAGGCTATGAAGTTTATGTAATTAAAAATACACCGTTTATTGATTTCGTTTATAAAGATTCTGGTTTTTTTGGAAAAACAATGTCTACAAAAGATTTGATATTTTGGCTTACACAGTTATCGACATATATAAAAGCGGGGATTACACTTAGTGAGTCTATAAAGATACTTAATACTCAGATGAAGGGATCTAAGGCCCGGAGTCGAGCTTTTCAAGCTATTTCTTATGAACTAGTTTTGGGAGAGTCTTTTTCAAGAGCGATGGAAAAACAAGGAAATATGTTTCCAGGACTTTTAATCAATATGATTAAGGCGGCAGAAGCTAGTGGAACGCTTACAGAAACGTTAGATGATATGGCGGATTATTATACAGAAATCGATGCGACTAGAAGACAAATGATTAGTGCGATGACATATCCGACGATTATTACGGTTTTTGCTTTTGGGGTTATCATATTTATTTTGACATTTGTCGTTCCTAAGTTTACTGAGATATATGCTCAAAATGGGACAGAAATAGCTGGGCTTACAGCGATGATCGTTCGGGTGTCGGATTTTCTCATGAATAACTATATGGTTTTAATATCTCTTATTGTTGGAACTATTATGGTTATAGGCATTTTATATAAGAGAGTAAAAGCTTTTAAAGCTGCTATGCAAGTGTTTTTGATGCACATTCCAATTGTAAAGGATGTTATTATATATAACGAAATGACTATTTTTGCCAAGACTTTTGCTTCACTTCTTAGAAATAATGTCTTTATTACAGAAAGTATGGATATCCTAACTAGAATTACGAATAATGAAGTTTATAAAGCAATTTTGTATAGAACTATTCATAATGTCGTAAAAGGGGATAAGATATCGGAGGCATTTAAAGATCATTGGGCTGTGCCTGATGTTGCTTATTATATGATTGTTACCGGAGAATCTACAGGGGATTTGGCAACTATGATGCAAAAAGTTAGTGAATATTATCAAACTTTGCATCGGAATATCGTTAATAATTTGAAATCGTTTATTGAACCAGTTATGATTTCAATGTTGGCGATTATTGTTGGTATTATTCTTATTGCTGTTATAGTGCCAATGTTTGATATGTATAATCAAATTAAATAGAAGAAGGGATGTTCTTATGGCTATATTCATATTTATTTTAGGTACTGTATTAGGTTCTTTTTATCTGGTTGTAGCTACGCGTCTTCCTAGGGGAGAAGATATAGTAAAATCAAGAAGCTATTGTGATAGTTGCAAACATCAATTAAAATGGTATAATCTTATACCTGTTTTTTCTTATGTATTTCAAAAAGGAAAATGTATTTATTGTAAAAAGAAGATATCTTTAGAATGTTTGCTTGTTGAACTTATTGCTGGGCTGGGATTTCTTATTTGTTATCTTTCTTATGGATTTAGTTATGAGTTTTTTTTGGGAGTTGTAGTTTTTTCGCTAACAGTAGTGATATATATTAGTGATTTTAAATATTTAGTAATTTTAGATTCTTCTTTAGTAGTAGCTGGTTTAATGACTATTTTAATAAAGTTTTTTTATCTAGGATTAAATCAAGTGTTTTTTAGTGTTTTGAACGGATTAGTGATGTTTTTAGTGATGTTCCTTATTCAGAAAATGGGGGAGGTAATATTTAAAAAAGAGGCTTTGGGAGGCGGCGATGTAAAGCTAGCTTTTGTTATTGGGCTTATTTTGAATGTTCCTCTTGGACTAGCTGCAATCGTATTGTCGACTTTTTTAGCTTTGCCTTATTCTGTTGCTTATATGTATATTGAGAAAAATAATGAAGTTGCTTATGGCCCTTTTTTGGCTGGGGCGTTGATGATTATTTTCTTTACAATGGATAAGTTTACGATTCTTTTAGATTTTTTGTTTTCATGGCATTAAAAAACTAATTGTTATTATATAAAATAAGCAATTAGTCCAATTATTACACTTCCTACCATTAGTATCAACATTAACCAGGTCGCTAGTTTGCGAGTTTTTTTATTCATATTTTCACCACTTTCATAAACTATAAATAATTTATCATATTTTTAAGTGTTTTTCAATATGATTTAATGGTGATATAAATGTGGACAAGCAATCATAAAAAGTATTTATTGTTTTTAAGTATTGTTTTTTTAGTGGGGTTGGTTGGAGGCGGGTTGTTTGTCTTCTTTTTAAAGGAAGATTCGAAGGAAATGGTATTAGAGAATATAAATGCATGGGTGGGTAGTGACTTGCGAATTAGTCTGTTTTTACCGCATATATTTGCTTTATCAGTGCTTTTTGTTCTGTCTTTTTTTATTATAGGACTTCCAATTTATATATTTTTTATGTTTTACAATGGCTTTTCAGTAGGCTTTACAGTAGCTTCGATTGGCTCTATTTTTCAAATTAAAGGAATAATTTATGGGATTATATATGTTTTGATTAGCAGAGGAATTTTCTTGGTTTTACTTTTAATCTTTATATTTTTTTTAGTGAGAATTGGTGAAAAAGTATTTTTGATAATGACGCATAAATCTAATAAAAATGAAGGACAACTAATATTAGGATTGGTCAAGAAATCTTTAATCGTTTTATTGTTAATTTTAATTAATGATACTTTTTTATATTTCTGGGGAGCAAAATTAGTAAATATCTTTAAATTTTTGATTATTTAGAGTATACTATTTTTAGTGATTGTTATGGAAAAAGTGATTGTTGGGATTAGTGGTGGAGTTGATTCGGCTGTAGCGGCTTATTTGCTTAAAGAAAAAGGCTATGAAGTTGAAGGTCTTTTTATGCGAAATTGGGATAGTATGATTAATGGAGATGTCTTAGGGAATCCTAGTTATTCGCTTCAAGATATCTGCCCTCAGGAAAAGGATTATAATGATGCTGTGGAACTTTGTAAAATATTAAATATTCCTCTTCATCGGGTCGATTTTATAAAAGAATATTGGGATTATGTTTTTACATATTTTTTAGAAGAATTGAAAAAAGGGTATACGCCTAATCCAGATATGCTTTGTAATAAATTTATTAAATTTGATTTGTTTTGTAAGGAAGCAAAGAAATTGGGAGCTAAATATGTGGCAACAGGACATTATGCTAAGACTTTAAATGGTCGACTTTATCGGGCTAAAGATTTAAATAAAGATCAAACATATTTTTTGGCAGATGTTAAAGCTGGGAGTTTTAATGATATTTTGTTTCCAATTGGAGATTATACTAAGGCAGAGATTAGACAAATTGCTCAAGAACAAAATTTAAATGTGGCTTTTAAAAAGGATTCGACTGGGATTTGCTTTATAGGGGAGAGAAATTATCAACAATTTGTAGCAAATTACTTAAAACCAAACCCTGGGGATATTATTGATGTAGTTACTAAAAAGGTAATAGGAAAGCATAATGGTCTTATGAATTATACAATTGGGCAAAGAAGACATGTCGGTATTGCTGGATTTACTAATCGCCATTATGTATGTGGGAAAAATGTTCTTAAAAATGAGCTTTATGTAGCGTTTGGAAGTGATAATAATTATTTGATGTCTGATGAATGTATATTAGAAAATGTTAATTTTATTAGCGATCTTAGACCAACTTTTTGCACAGCTAAGTTTCGGTATCGAGATGTTGATCACTCTGTTTTCATAGAATACTTAGATGAAGGGGTTTTAAGGGTTAAATATCCTGATCAAGTTAAGGCTGTAACTCCAGGACAAGCTTGTGTTCTTTATTTGGGAGAAGAATGCTTAGGTTGTGGGTTTATTAAAACAGTTCGAAAAAATAATGAAGATTTATGGTATTTGTAAAAAGAAAAGATACTTTTATGGAAGAATTTAACAATAATCTTTTGCTTAATTTTACAATAATAACCTTGATTTTAAGTGTTAAGTTATGTATAATTAAAGCTTGAGTTTTACAGTAAAAATGAGCAAACCTAGATAAACAAAGGGATTGCTCATT
>CAMNRN010000049.1 GCA_946553095.1 uncultured Mycoplasmatota bacterium | reverse complement strand
TTGACAATAACCCCATGGATTTTATATATATTTATTACGTTGTTTGTGATATAATGTTTTTTAGTAAAAGGTGGATATAGTGTGAAAACAAAAACTTTTAAAACATTAGACGAACAAATTGAAATCTTAATCAGCAAAGGTTTAGTAATAAAAGATATTGAAAGTGCTAAACAAGTACTATTAAGAGAAAACTATTTCTTTTTAAATGGCTATCGACATCTTTTCTTAAAGTCAGAAGAGGATCGAACATTTATCTCTGGGACAACTTTCCGAGAAGTCCACGCCATGTTTTATTTTGATCGCCAGCTTAGAAACATAATATTTAAAAACATCCTCATCGTTGAAAATAATTTAAAGAGTATTTTATCCTACGTCATGAGTAAAAATCACGGATTTAAAGAAAACAATTATTTGAATCCAAACAATTTTGTGAGAGATTCAAAACGCAACCGTCAGATAAATGATTTAATTAAGAAAATGAAAAGACAAATTAGTGTCAATGGTCGCCAACACACTGCTACAGCCCATTATCTAAACAATTATGGTTATATTCCCCTGTGGATAGTAGTTAAAGTATTATCCTTTGGAATTGTTGGCGAATTGTATACGGTATTACAACATCAAGATCAAAAAGAGATAGCCGAAGTATTTGAAATGGACATCTATAGTATGGTAGAATATTTACCAATCTTAGCGAATTATCGAAATTTATGTGCTCATGAAGATGTATGTTATATGAATAAAACGCAAAAAGATATTGAAGATACTAAATATCACAAACTTCTTAACATACCCCAAGAAGAAGGAGAATATATTTATGGAAAGAATGATTTATTTGCCTTAGTAATTATTCTTAAATATGTTCTAAACACCGACAATTTCAACTTGTTTATTAACGAAGTTGAATATGAAATTGATCGCTTAGCAGGAAAGCTAGAGGCTATAACGATTGATAAAGTATTAAGGCAAATGGGATTTCCCCAAAATTATAGAGAGATAGAGAGGTTATAGAGTATGGAAAATGAAACAAAAAATACAAGAAATAAAATAGCAATTAATAGTGTAGGATTAAATATCATTATGTTTTTCTTAGGTTGTGTGGCAATGTTTGCTTTAATTAAGAACTATCCAACCACAATTACAGAAAATGTTACAAAATTAGAAAAAGATGTGACAGTAACTGACACTGGAATTGCAGATGCAGTTGAAAAAATATACGATGCAGTAGTGGTGGTATCGACATATCAAAAAGAAAAGTATAAAGCATCAGGTACTGGTTTTGTCTATGATAAGAAAGACGATAAATATTATTTGTTGACAAATTATCATGTAATAGAAGGTGGAGACAAAGTAACGGTTACCTTTACAGATGGAAGCATTAAAGAAACAGAAATAATTGGCTATGATGAATATGCTGATATAGCGGTTTTAGCTATCGAAAACAAAAGTGACTTAACACTTGCTGAATTAGGAAACAATGAAAGCTTAAGAGTGGGCGATACAGCTTTTGCTGTTGGAGCACCTCTAGATAGTGTTTATTCTTGGACAGTAACTCGGGGTATAGTATCAGGGAAAGATCGTATGGTTGAAGTATCTATTGGAAACTCTAATTCTAACGACTATGTCATGAAAGTGTTACAAACAGATACAGCTATCAACTCCGGAAATTCAGGTGGACCACTTTGTAACTCAAACGGAGAAGTAATAGGCATAACATCTTTAAAATTAGTCCACAGTGGTGTAGAAGGCATGGGCTTTGCTATTCCAATAGAAACAGCTGTTGCTAAAGCTGAACAAATTATCAAAGGCGAAAAATTAGATCAACCATATCTTGGTGTATCGATGATTGACTTAACAAATGCCTTTTATACTCCGCAATATAACAAACTAATACAAGACTCAGGATTATCAAGTGGAGTTATTATAACCAGTGTTGAAAAGAATTCCTCTGCTGAAAAAGGCGGATTAGAAGCTGGCGATATTATCGTCGGAATTAATGATGAAACAGTAAAAAATATTGCTTATTTAAGATATTATTTATATCAATATAATGTTGGTGATAAAATAACTGTTAAAGTAAATCGTGAAGGCAAAGAGAAAAATATTGAAATAACTTTAGGATCCAATAAACAAACGACATAGATAGAGTAATCCATTCAGATTCAAAGTGGTATGTTCAAAATGAATATACTACTTTTTTAGTTTATTTAAGTAAATCGCAAGCTCTGGTAAAATGAAGTCCATTTTCTTCTTTATTCAAAGTTTATTCCTTTCATTTCTTTCCCCTGGTTTTATCACTTTTGTTGACATTTCGATAAATAACTACATTAAATTGTAAAATTCCTTGACACTAAGATGAATTATGATAATATAGATGTATTCACATTTTGAAAGGGAATTTTATTATGTTAAAAGTAAAAAAAACTCAACCTTATACGAAGGGGAAAAGAAAAAACGTTATTTGGAGAAAGGCCTTGAATTTAACTCTTTATGCATCCTTAATTGCATTATTAAGTGGGTGTGCTGGTGATACTGCGTTTGTTGATCATGAAAAGTTAATCAAAGAGTATGAACAAAAGATAGATGATTTAAATAAAACCTTAACTCTTAAAGATGAAAGAATAGAAGATTTAACTCTTGCCAAAGATAGTTTAGCAAAAGAAAATGATGGCTTAAAAGAAAAAAATAAAGAATTGAAAGAACAGGTAGCTGCCTTAAATGAAGATCCTGCATTAACGGATACTATTCCAACAGATGCAGCATATCGCATTTTTTATGATGAAGAAGGTACTTTAGATGTTGATGGAATAACTGAAGCGTTTCAATTCAGTGGAGTAGAAGATTGGAAATACGTAAGTGCGACTTGGTCAACGATTGAACATTTAGATTCAGTAAATATGAACAAAATGGGAGATTACTTTGTTGTGCTCACTCAAAATGGAACCCATTATTTAGCCAGTGCAAATGATTATACGCAAGTGTATGCAAGTGGCTTTGGAGATCCAAGAACCCCAGCAAATACGTATGCCAACACATTATATCAATATGATAATCTTGAATATTCTTCTCATTATGATCCTCAAAATGGAGGTATAGATAGTCCAGATGGAAATCCAGGATACATTCTAGAATTACGCGATAAAAATGGCTTATCAACTTTATATGACTTTGATACATTTGAAGTTTTAGCTAGAGATTGTAGTCTTTATAACCAAGGACTTTCTTGGCAATTAGCTTGCAAAGAAGAATATATTGAACCATTTAAAACTGAAAGTGGAAAAGAAGAAGACCCGATTAATTATACTATTATAACTAAAAATGGTGTAAATTATATGGTTGATTTAAGTACTTTTGAAGTACTAGCAACTGATGTAAAAGAAGTTGATTGTCAAATTGATGATGCTGGTGTTAGGGTTATTACGATTACCCATTCTGATGGTAAAACAACCGTTTATTTAAATGATGCAATAAAGCCATTAGAAACTGACGTATTAACGAGAAAACTTGTACCAAAGAAAGATGAATAGTTGTTATCAGGCTATCGACAGATTCGATAGTCTTTTCATTTGACCAAAAATATTGTAATAGAAAACCTCGCCTTTAAAAATATTCGTTTATTACACAATCTGAAATCGAGAAATCTATCTTTTTTTGAACTACTTTGCTATAATATAATTAGGAGGAAATGAACATGTTTTTAAGAAGATTCGTATCATATATTATAGATATTTTATTTGTATCTTTATTAACCGGCTTACTTCTTCAAATTAGAGTGCTCAACCCCAATTATGATAACTATTATGAAGCAAACTCTAAAGTAATGGAAATATATGAACAAGGAGTGAAAAATAAGAATTATGATTTCATGAAAAGTAGTGAATATAATCATCTAAATTATGAATTAAAAAAAGAAAGTCTCATCCCTTCCATCATTGAAATAATCGTCTTTATTAGTTATTTCATCGGCTTTCAAATATGGAATAAAGGCCAAACTTTAGGTAAGAAATTGGTGCGATTAAAAGTAGTAGATCAAAAAGATAATGAAGTCAAATGGTATCAATTATTCATAAGAACGTTTATTTTATATAATATATATGCTGGAATAGTAGGTATAGTTTTAATAAATATCTTCAGTGAAAGAGACTTTATAAAAATAGATAATTATTTAAGTTTAATTAGTTCATTTGTCTTTTATGCATCTGCTATAATGATTATCTTGAGAAAAGATGGTCGAGGAATCCCCGATATATTAGCTAAGACAAAAATAACTAGTGAATAAGTGATATCTAACAAATGCTATAAGAGTATTTGTTTTTCTTTTGTAAACAATGAAGAATATGATATAATAAATACAAGGTAGGAAAATATTATGAAAGAGGGAGTGCACAAGTTAAAATCTCCACAGATGACAGTTAGTTATTTATATTTTTACATTCATTTATTAACGGAAATAGTTTGTTTTTTCGCCTTATCAAGAATAGATAGATATGGCATTTTTTTGTGGATGATACCTTTTGTGTATGATGCCTTTGCTTTTGTTCCCCAATCTTTACTTGGTTATTTGAATGATAAATATCCCAAATTAAATATAGGATTACTTGGTGTGATTCTTTTAATTAGCGGTTTTATTTTATTTTCTCATTCCAATAATTACATTTTTTTAATAATATTATGTTTAGGAAATGCTTGTATTCATGTGTCTGGAGCCCAAGCCACCCTAAGAATATCAGAAGGAAAATTAGCCCCAAGTGCTATATTTGTAAGTGGTGGATCATTTGGTGTGATAACGGGAAAAATTTTGGGCAATACTTCTATAAGTACATGGTTTATAGTAATTATTTCCTTAAGTATGATACCTTTTATTTTATTATCAAGAGAATACAAAAATGAATTCTCCAAAACAAATTCTTGTACTAAATTTAATTATCATAATAAAAATATTTCACCTGGAATAATCATATTACTTACAGTATTTATAGTAATTATCAGAGGCTATATGGGATATGGAATACCTACATCTTGGAATAAGACTATAATTCTAAGTGTATTATTTTACTTTGCAATGGGAATTGGAAAAGCTTTAGGAGGAATACTATCAGACATTTTTGGAATGAGAAAATCTGCCATTTTAAGCGTCATTGGAGCTTTACCATTTTTATTATTCGGAGATAAGATAATGATTTTATCTTTAATTGGTATCATGTTATTTAGTATGACTATGTCGATTACTTTAGGCTTGCTTGTCTCCGTTTTAAACAATACTCCGGGTTTAGCCTTTGGCCTTACAACAATTGGGCTATTTTTAGGAACTGCCCCCAACCAATATTAGATGAAAAACAAGATTTAAAAGAAGAAGATCCAGAAATTATAAACGATTTTAGGAAAAAAATAAATAACACCGCCTTTTATTGTGTCGTGGGAGCTATTATATTATCCTTAACTTCTTTTGTAACAATAAAATTGCTTAACCAAAAAAAGCAGATTAAAGAAAATGTTTCATCAATACCAAATAACGAAACATCAATGGAATTAAAACCTAAAATCTTATCAAAAATAGAAGAGGACAATAAAAAAGAGTCTGAAATTGTCAAAAGTGGAAAACCTTAAACTTATCAACAAAAAAACGGATGCTAAAAACATTCGTCTTTTTTAGGGCAAAATCTAACTCGACCTTTTCCTAAAGCATCAGGTTTACTTTCCATTTCTGAATCTACATCGTATCCTACTAAGCAATATTTTAATTTAAGGAAATTGACCATATTTTGATAAATTGAAACTGCTTCGCCATCAAGATTTCCCTTTATACTTTTAGCACATGGGACTAAGAAACTCCTTAATAATTCCATAGCTAAAATTTTACCCTCTGAATCTTTTCTTAATCGATTAGCAATAATAGGTCCAACTTGATCATATTCTAGTAATAAAGCATAATAAGCAGGATCATTTTTTAAAACACTTTCTCGGAAGCTTCTAAGAAGATCTAAAACTTCACAAGAGTCCCCATATCCTAGTATCTCACAAACAATCGTCGTAATATAACACCCAGCTCTCTCATAATCGCTATTATTTTTATTGCCAACTTTTCTAAATTCACTACATGCTCTATCATCAACCTTTACACGCACATGCTTATTTTGACAATAATAACGATCTACATACTTACAGTCGCTTGGGTCAAGAAAAATACAACTTCCACATAAATCGGCCATACAAACCCCTCCTCACAATTAAGTGATATTATACAGTTTATTTAAATAAAGTCAAGATATATTTTTTTGATTTTTGTTGTAAAATGTTTTAAGTTTTAGAAATCTGTGATAAGATAAGCCTATAGCAGTATCTCTACCTGAGATAAAAAAGGAGTCTTAAATATGGAAAAATTAGAAGAAAAAAATGATGAATATGTTTACAATGAAAACACTATTTTTGATGACGATTCCACTGATTATCAAGAAGAGTTTCGTTATGAAGAAAAGCTAAAAAGGAATTTAGACATCAAAAAATACGATCGCATGATCAAAGACATAATAGCATCTATTGATGATGGGAGTATCATATTAACTCCAGATTATCAAAGAAACTATCTTTGGGATAACAAAAAAGCTTCCAAGTTAATAGAATCAATATTATTAAATATACCAATTCCTGTAATTTATGCCTCAGAAGAAAATACCGGTAAATGGAATGTTGTAGATGGTCTACAAAGACTAAACTCTTTAAGAAGATTTTATAAAAATGAATTTAAATTAACAAGATTAGAAATATTAAGTGAATTAAATGGGAAAAAATACACTGATTTAAGCGAACCTATTAAAGGAAAAATAGATCGAGGGGATTTATCTATAATTTTGTTACTGGCAACCTCCACTCCAGATATTCAATATGACATTTTCATGCGCCTTAACAGTGGATCTATTAAATTAAATGAACAAGAATTAAGAAATTGCTTATATCGTGGAAAATTAAATGACATGATTAAAAATGAGCTGATTTATAACGAAAATTTTCAAAAAATATTTAATTTAAATATTCTTCATAAAAGAATGATTGATGTAGAAACCATCCTAAGATATCTCGCCTTCAGTGATATCTATAATAATACTTCTAAAAGTTTTGAAAACTATGATGGTCGTATCAAAAATACAATCAATAATTTTATGTTACAGTATCAAAATGCTGATAATGATGTATTAGCTCATTTGAAAAACAAATTTACGGAAAATATTGAGAAATGTTATATGATTTTTGGCGAAGCTGCTTTTAGAAAACCTAATGATTTAAAACCTTTTGAACAAAGAATTAATCGTCCTTTATATGAAACTATCATGATTTGTATGGAAAAATATCCTCTTGAAAAATTACTAACTCATAAAAATACTATCGAAGAAAGAACAAACAACCTTTTGAAAACAGGGAGATTTAATGACTTAATTTCAATTGCCACAGGAAATACGACAAAAGCGAATGAGAGACTAAAAATATATTCTGAACTTCTCGAGGAAATTTTAGAAAATGATAAATAAGCTAATTGAAGAAATAGATGAGAAAAAAGAATTTTCTGATCTTGTTGATATTCTAAATGAGCATTTAATTCATGGCAAAAAAGGAGTTAATATTTTACAAAAAGTTCTTATAACAACGCTTGTTACTAAAATGGAAGTATTTTTAGAAAAGAAAACTAGCGAATGGTTTTTGAAATTACAAAAAGATAAACAAAAGAATACCACTAATATATCTAAGAACATCAAAAAAGCGATAATATACGATACATTAGAAAAAATTACTGAAGACTTTAGTGAACATGGTTTAAATATAACTAACAAAAAAAGAATTCAAAACTTTAACATTTTAACTGATCCTGAATATCCTTTAGAATTTATTGAAATTGATTTTAAACTACCGCTGAATGCTCATGGTGGAAATGAAATAAAAAAATTGCTAAACAAAATAGGAATTCCAGATATTTACACTCTAATTGACGAAACTGTAGAAGAAGATACCGAAGTAATATCAGAGATAGAATTATCGACTAAATTTGATTATGAAGGTTGTTTAAATAAACTTATTAGATTTCGAAATATTATTGCTCACGATGATCTATTTCCTTCGATTTCATTCTCAGATATTAATGATTTTATCAAAGGGGTAAATGATTTAGGAAAAACAGTTATAAAATATTTAGAGTCATTAAATGAAGATGATATCATTTTGGAAGCTGGGTGTTAGAAGAAAGACAAAGGAAATTGCCTAGAAATTGTCTTTTCTTTTTTTTAGCCCAAAAGTATTAATTCTAAAATAAGCAGATTTTATCGATGAATGTGATATAATTTAATTGGTGAAGCAAATGACTAAAAAAATAATAAATATAATAATAACCTTGTTATTTGGAGCATTATGGTACTACATAACCCTGCCTGCTATTAATTTAAATAATATATCTTTTTATATGTTCATAACCGTTTTAATAATTGTATACAATACTGTAAATCTAATTTCTAAGTCTAACCAAGTAGAGTTAATAAGAAAAGGCCGAAATGTATCGTATGAATTACCAGTTTTAATAAAATATTCTTTATTTGCCATAACAGGAATTTGGGCAGGAATATTTACTATCAATTTTATTGCCTCCCCACTTTTTAATGCAGAAAGTTATCAACAAAGAATTGAAGTCGATGAAAATGGTGAATTTGCAACAGATATTGCAGAAGTGAATTTTGATCAACTACCTTTATTAGATAAAAAATCTTCTATAGTTTTAGGTGATCGCATAATGGGACAAGTAAATGATTTAGTGAGTCAATTTAAAGTATCTAATATTTATACACAAATAAACTATAACAACAAAATCATTCGTGTGACTCCTTTAGAATATGCTGATGCCATAAAATGGTTTACGAATCGGTCGGCGGGAATTCCTGGCTATATTACAGTCGATAGTGTGACTGGCGAAGCAAACTTGATAAAGTTAGAAAAAAAGATGAAATATTCGGAAAGCGCATTATTTAATGAAAATTTAAAAAGAAAATTGCGGTTTAAATATCCAACTTTGAATTTTGGTAAAATATCTTTTGAAATAAATAATGAAGGAAATCCGTTCTATATAATTCCAACTATTAAATTTACAGCGGTTAACCTAAAAGCCCAAGTTACAGGAGTAATAATATTTGATCCTACGACAGGAGAATCTACCAGATATGAAAATGATGATATACCAAATTGGGTAGATATTGCATACAGCGCCGATCTAGTAATAGAACAATTAGACGACTGGGGAACATATAAAAATGGATTTTTAAACAGTGTCTTTGGTCAAAAAAATGTTGTAAATACTACGGAAGGATACAATTATTTAGCCATGAATGATGATATATATCTTTATACGGGAATAACAAGCGTTATTAGTGATGAATCGAATTTAGGGTTTATTTTGACAAATATGCGGACTGGAAAAACGGTCTATTATAATGTTCCTGGGGCAGAAGAATATAGCGCTATGAGTAGTGCTGAAGGTCAGGTTCAAGACATGGGATATACTTCCACATTTCCTTTGTTAATTAATTTAAATGGCAAACCTACTTATTTAGTAAGTTTAAAAGATTCCAGCGGTCTTGTAAAAATGTATGGCTTTGTTGATGTCAAAGATTATCAAAAGGTAGTTGTTACCGATGCTTCTGAAGGAATTGAGAAAGCCAAAGAGAATTATTTGAAAAATAATAAAAAAGATATAAGTGACGATGAATTGATCATAAAAGAAATAAAAATAGAAAAAATATCAACGGCAATAATTGATGGAAATACGTATTATTATATTGAGAATAATAAAGAAAAATATAAGATTAGTATTAATTTAAGTGATAATCTGCCGTTTGTTACCGTAGGAGATACGATAAAGGTTGGCTATTTTGTAACGGACAAACAGGTTATAGATGTTGAAAAAATATATGATCTGACATAATACCTTGTTTAATCCATTAAAACCTACGTCTTGGATAAAAGAAACGGAGTTTTTAAATTATATTACAAATTAACCATATCTAAATATAATCATACATTATCATAGGTGATAAACATGTTTGAAAGAGCGACAAAAAAAGTGGTTATTGATCCAGGACATGGTGGTTCTGATCCAGGAACAATAGCTAACGGAATAACAGAAAAGGATTATACATTAAAAATTAGTGAATATATTCATAAAAGACTAAATGATATGAGCATAGATAATGAAATGACAAGAACAGGCGATACATCCCTTGATAGTAACGAACGACCAAAAAAAGTACAAAGCTTTTATGGAGATGGAAAAGATGTGATTGTGGTGTCTAATCACATAAATGCGGGAGGTGGGAGGTTCTCTTGCATATGTGATTGACCAATATTAAGATAAATCAGTT
>CAMNRN010000048.1 GCA_946553095.1 uncultured Mycoplasmatota bacterium | reverse complement strand
AACCTACACTTTCTTTATTCAGGGCAATTTCTCTATTTACTTTTGAAATTCACCTTTATGCTAGTTGTTATGTCTACAATATTGGTGATTGGCTGATATTCAAGATATTTATCTATGGCATTTGTAACATTGTATACCCATGTCGGTTTAGCAATTTTTACACCATTTTCGTTAAATGTTGGGTTGTATACTAGACCAATTTGTTCAACAGTGATAAGTCCTTTGCCAAAGTATGATTCACTTAGCATTTTGATATATCTTAATATTCCATACTCAATATTTTTATACTTTAGTAATCCACCACTATACATACCACCAAAAATGTTGTTTTTACTCAACATATATGGAGCTTGATAACCAGATTCAATTTCAGCGATCGCGGCGGCAATCTCAAAATCAACGTTGCCATATAAATGACTGAAAAGATTGATTAATGATATCATATATTCCTTTGATTCTTGGCATGGTGTTATTTTGTTATCAAACAATTCTTTGGATGTTTCTTCTAGAGAAAATAAATAGTTTATGAGCGTTTTAAGCATCGGCTCTGTCAAGTTTAAAAGATTTAATTCTTGGTGGTTTTCTCTTAATTTATCTATTAATGTTTCTTCGGCGATTTTAAATGTTTTAGCCACAAAAGTTATTTCTTCTTTGTGTTCTTGAAAAACAATTTCTAGTTTTTCTTCGTCGGTTAATTCTACTGCGGGAGCTGGTTCTTCTTCCATTTCGTTGTTCAGCAAAATTGGGGCTAAATTGTAACTTAGGCTGACACTTTCAAATCTAGCTGTGGTATTTTCTTTATTTACAAAAGCCATGGTCATGATGATTACAGCAATTGCTACTAATACTAGTCCTTTTTTGTTGGACTGGACATATTTTTTCATTTATTTTATACTCTCCTTATTAACAGTATATAAATTATTATATCATAAATACATAAAAAAAGCAAATTCGTCAGTCATAAGTCGACAAATCTAGGGCTTTTTTTCAAGATTCATATTTAAAAATACGATTAGCTAAGCTATAGTTAGGAATTTCATTTTTAGGTATAGGAATTAAATATAACAATAGTTTATCTTCAGTTTTGACTTCATGATTTAAATAATATGTTATTTCTACTCCACCTTCTAATACTTCGACATTTATGCTTTTAGTCATCTTTAAATCGTTGTCATATGGTATATAATCAATAATGTAATCATACTTTTTAAAGTCTTTTTTTGTCAACATTTTTTTCTTTTCAATACTTATGTCATGCTTTTTTAATAAGTCTTGGTATTCTTCATACTCACGAAGCATTTTACTTGTATAATCAGTATTATTCCCAATATTTACAACAATTCCATCAATGGTATTCGTTTGATTAATAGAGTTATTAGCTATAAAAATGCCGAAAAAGGCGGCAGTTATGATAACTCCAACGGTTAACAAACCAATTATTATTTTATTTTTCATTGTTCACTTCCCTTGTTTTAAGCCAATAATAGTCTTGGTTATTAAGTTTAAATGTACTTTCATACTTAAACCAACTTTCACTCTGTTCTTTTAAATATTGATCTAATTCTTTATTTTCTTTTTCTAAATCTTTGGTAGTAAATATTAGAGAAATGTCATTATAGGTACTATCTGAATATATTTTATAGTATATAAGATCGTTTATTTTTTCTTCACTATAGAATAAAATATCTTCTGTTAGAAAGATTTCGGCTTCTTTAATAATGATGTTTTGAAAATTTCTACTTACTTTATAAACGATTCCTAGATAAGATTTATCACTGCAAAAATATGTTGGCTCATTATATTTACAAAATGTATGAGTATTAGGAGTAAATGATTCATTCATTATAAATAGATCTGTTTTATATAGTCTTGTGATGGCATCTGTTAATTCTTCTTTTGTAAAATTATTTTTGTTTAATGCTCGGTAGGCTGTCGAAGTAATAATGCTACTAGGAATATTGGATATACTTGTAGGGTTTTTCTGATAAGCCGTTTTATACTTTAAATTTGTTATTTCGGCATAAGGAATTATTTCAGTTAATTTCTTTGCTAAAGATATTTCTGAACTTGATAACTCAAGACTAGTAGTTACTTCAAAGTCTTTAATGTTAGAAAAAATTGGAGAGTATAAAACAAGACAAATTGAATATAACACACACATAATAGATATAACTAAAATGATTTCAATCTTAATATTTTCGGTTTTTTGTTTCATATTTCCCTCTTATTCTTTTTTTATATTATAATTTTTCTTTTAAAATTTCTTTGGTTAAATTTGGATTGGCTTTTCCTTTAGTTTCTTTCATAACTTGACCTACAAAATAATCAAAAAGATTGCTTCGACCATTTTTATAGGCTTCGATTTGACTAGGATTATTATTCAAAATAGTAATAATTATTTCTTCTAACTCTTTTTTATCATTTATTTGAGCATTATCTTTATTAATATAAGTATTTGGTTCTTTTAATTCGGTCAATGATTTATTGAATATCTCTTTAGCTTGCTTAGTAGAAATAGTACTGTCATTTATGGCCGTGATAATTTGGCTTAGTAAAACAGGAGTTAAATAGAAATCTTTGATTTGACAATCTTCTTTATTTAAGTATCCGATTATGGAAACGGTTAACCAATTGGCTGCCGTTTTAGGAACAATGCCTATTTTTACACATTCTTCAAAGTAATTAGCGTAATCTTTATCTTTGATAATGATATTGGCATCATATTCGCTTAGACCATATTCGTTAATATACTCTTTTTTTCTATCTCTTGGTAAATTGGGGATACTGTTTTGGATGGTACTAAGCCACTCTTCGGCAATTTTGTATTTAGGGATATTTGGTTCAACAAAATATTTATAATCTATTGCATCTTGTTTATCCCGCATTTTAATTGTTGTTCCTGTTTCTTCATCAAATCTTCGGGTTTCTTGTTTTACCTCATCATAACGGCCAGCTTCTTTTAACTCCGTTTGCCGTTTAATCTCATAATTAATTGTTTCAAATACATTAGCAATAGTATTTACATTTTTTACTTCCACTTTTGTTCCTAGTTCTTGGGCGTCTTGATCCATGATAGAAACGTTGACATCACATCTTATTTGCCCTTTTTTAGTGTCTGCTTCACTTACATCACAGTATTGGTAGATTCGTCGCATCTCTTCTAAAAAGGCAACTGCTTCTTCTGCGGATGCTAAACAAGGCTCAGTGACTAGTTCTAATAAAGGAACGCCAGCACGATTGTAGTTGATAAGTGAGGCATCAGAATAATGATCAAGACTTGCAGTATCTTCTTCTAAATGAATGTCGTGAATTAATACCTTTTTTTCGCCCTTGTCGGTGTCAATTATGAGATAGCCATTTGTTCCAATTGGAGCATGCATTTGCGTAATTTGAAATCCTTTAGGTAGATCAGGATAATAATAGTTTTTGCGATCAAAGTATAGGTAAGAAGGAACTTTACAATTGAGAACTAAAGCCATTAGTATAGCTTGATATACGCTTTTTTTGTTTAGGACTGGAAGAGTGCCTGGAAAAGCCATATCAACTGGATTTACATTACTGTTTGGTATTTCGTTGTAAGTGTTTTTTCCTTCAGAGAAAACTTTAGAATTACTCTTTAATTCACAATGCATTTCTAAACCAATTACAGCTTTATATTTACTCATGGTCTACGCCTCCTGCTATTTGATTTTTATATGGTAGGATGCTTTCTAAATTGTAGGCAATATTTAATATATCAGCATCTTTATAACAATTTCCCGTGATATTTATCCCTACTGGAAGATTATCGATGAAACCGTTTGGAATTGTAATTGATGGGAAACCTCCGAAGTTACCAATGATAAGATGATTTTCTAATATCCGAATGTCATCTGTTATAGTCTCTTTGCGACTTCCATCTAAGAATGGAGCTGGACCAGCACTAACAGGTAGAATAAGGCCATCGTATGTTTCAAAAAATTTCTTCATAATATCGACAATTTGTCTTCTAACTCGAGCTGCATTTAAATAATACCTTTCTTGATTTTCTTTTTTTAAAACATATGAACCGATGACGAATCTTCTTTTAATTAATGGAGAAAATCCTTCTGTACGGTAATTTGTCATTTTTTCAATTACTGTTTCTCCATCAGCTGCTGGACCGAATATTATCCCATTTAAGTTGCTCATGTTACTTGTTGCTTCGGCACACGATATACAAGTATATGCACTGCCAATTGTTTGAAATAGCCTTTTATCAATAGTTTCGCTTTTGACCTCAATTCCTATTTTCTTTAGTTTTTCAATTGTTTGATGAAAGTTTTCGAGATGTTGTTTTAGTTCTTCAGTAGCATGAGGATAATTTTCTAAATCTACGACTTCTTTTAGATAAAAAAGTTTTTTTCCTTGGACATTTTTATTTAATGAATTATATAAGTTTATATCACTAGAATCCCAAGTGGTCATATCTTTAGGATCAATTCCCTTCATCGCATCAGTTGCTATTGCAGCATCTTCGACACATCTTGTTAAAACTCCACAGTGATCTAAACTAGAGGCAAATGGAAATAATCCATATCTAGAAATCATCCCATAAGTCGGTTTATAGCCGACGATTCCACAGTAGGCCGCGGGTTTTCTAATGGAGTCTCCAGTATCACTTCCTAAGGCAAATGGATATACCCCATAGGCTACTGCGGCCGCAGAACCAGCGGATGAACCAGCAGTCATGCGTTTGGTGTCCCAAGGATTTAAAACACTTCCAGTATGACCAGTTGTACCAGTTCCGCCCATGCCAAATTCATCTAATACCGTTTTATTAACAGCTACTGCTCCGTGTTTTTTTAAGTTTGCTATGGCAGTGGCATCAAAAAAAGGAACATAATCTTTTAAGGTATTACTTGATGCAGTAGATAATATTCCTTTCGTAGAATAATTATCTTTAATACCATATGGGATTCCAGATATTAAGTCTTTTGTTATATCACTTTCTTTAGCATCATCTATGATTGTGACAAAAGCATTGCATTTTGCTTGTAATTCGTGCGATTTTTTTAGACTTTCTTCAATTAAGCTTTTACTAGTTGTTTCTTTATTGATTAAAAGATTGTGTAATTCTAAAATGTTCTTATTCAACATTATTATTCACCACCTTTGGGACAGATATTTCACGGTCTTCAATCGATTTGCAATTTTTTAACAAATCTTCTATGTCTGGAGTTTCTTCTATTTCATCTTCTCGAAGTGTAAAAGAAAAATCATCCAGGGTATGAGTCATGGCTAAAGTATCCGTGATATTTGGCAATGATGCGATTTCTTCCATGTTTTTTTCTATTTCATCAAATTCTTTTAGTACTAATTCGTTTTCTTCATCCGTCAAATGAAATAATAAATCATTTGCATAAGATTCAACTAATTCTTTAGTAAATTTACTCATTTTTTTCCTCCTCTTTTAATAATTTTCTCAGTTAAATTATGATTGCCGAAATATATATTTTCTTCTTTGGAGTCAATTATTACTTTTATTTCTTTGTAAATGTATGTTTTAAAATCATCGTTTTCTTCTTTTAGATGACTTTCGAAAAAGATTAGGATATCTTTTACACTAAGCTTTTTTTCTTCTAATGCTTTTATTAATTCGATTTCATCTTCTAAACCAAAACACTTAATATTATCTATTTGATAATAAAAGATTTGGTAATCTTCTTCTTGATATTCTAAAGTTAGGGGTTTTTTGGTATTTTGGGAGAAAGAAAAAGAAAATTTTGGCTCTTTTTTTATGTTTATTTCTTTTAATAGATCTCCAAGCAAAATATATCCTTTTTGATAAGCCTCTAAAAGAGGGAATTTATCATTGTTTTCATAAATTATTGTAGCAAATTCATCATAATGAACAAAATAATATTTATAAAGATTGTTTTCAGTTAGATACAAAGATGGATTCAAAGTATTTTCTTTATAATTTATTTTGTAATCTAATTCTAAGTAACTTGGTTCCTCTTTATAATTAGTTCTGATGTAAATATCGATTATAAATATACCAACAAGGACAAAGACTAAAATAATTATTAGCCTTTGTTTCATTAAAACTCACAATTTCCAGGAGTTCTAGGGAAGCTTGAAACGTCACGAATGTTTTCCATTCCTGTGATATACATTAATAATCTTTCGAAACCAAGACCAAAGCCAGAGTGGATGCAAGTACCATATTTTCTTAAGTTTACATACCAATCGAGCTCGTCGGGGTTCATATTTAGTTCTTTCATTCTAGAGATTAATTTATCATAACTTTCTTCTCTTTGGCTTCCGCCCATAAGTTCACCAATTCCAGGGACTTCTAAATCAACAGCAGCAACCGTTTTACCATCACTATTTTGCTTCATATAGAAGGCTTTGATATCTTTAGGCCAGTTTTTGATAAAGACAGGACCATCAAAATATTCAGTAATAAATCGTTCGTGTTCTTTAGCAATGTCTTCACCATATTCTGGTGGGAATTCCCATTTTACATCGGCTTCTTTTAATATTCTAATTACTTCTTCGTGATCTATTCTCGTAAATTTGCTGTTAACTAGTTTGTTTAATTTATCTAAAAGACCATTTTCGACAAATTTATCTAAAAAAGCAAATTCATCTGGAGCTTTTTGTAAACAATATTTAATGACATATTTGAGCATTTCTTCTTCAATATCCATTAAACCTTCTAAATCACAGAAAGAAATTTCTGGTTCCATCATCCAAAATTCAGAAATGTGAAACTTGGTATTGGAATTTTCAGCTCGGAAAGTTGGCCCAAAAGTATAAATACGATTAAAAGCTAAAGCGTAAGTTTCTCCTTCTAATTGTCCTGAGACTGTTAAGCCAGCTTTTTTGCCAAAGAAATCTTTGTCGTATTCTACTTTTCCTGTTTTAGCTATTCTTTCTAAATCAAGTGTCGTAACTTGAAACATCTCGCCTGCCCCTTCGCAATCACTAGCGGTGATTATTGGCGTATGAACATAAATATAGTTGTTACTTTGAAAGTATTCATGAATAGCCATTGCTGCAATAGAGCGAATACGAAAAACAGCTTGAAATAAATTAGTTCGAGGACGTAAATAAGCTTGCTCTCTTAAAAATTCTTTAGTATGACGCTTAGGCTGAATCGGATATGTTTCTGGGCAAGATCCTAAAAGTTTAACTTCTTTTGCTACTATTTCAAAATCTTCATTACCAGCAGATTCGTTTAAAATACCTTGAACTTGAATTGAACTACCAACGAGATATTTGTTAATTTCTACAAAATTAGTTAACTTGTTATCATATACTATTTGAAGATGTTTGAAACAACTTCCATCTGAAAGTTCGATAAAACCAAATTCTTTTTGACGACGATGGTTTCTGATCCAACCGTTTACTTCAATACTTTTTCCTAATAATTCTTTACTATCTTGTAATATCTCTCTTATTTCCATTTTTCATTTTCCTTTCTTTTAGATATTGCCAATAAGCCAATCGACAACTTCATCTTCATCCATCTTAAATTCTTCTTTGGTTTGATTATCTTTGATGGTAATAATTCCTTTTTGTAAATCTTCACTGTTTAAAATGATGAGGAAGCTAGAATTTAGAGTGTCGGCTAACTTAAATTGAGCTTTTAGACTTAAATTGTTGCTGTTTACTTCAGCAATTATTCCATTTAAGCGTAAGTCTTGCGCTAATGTTATCGCATGGATTTTTTCTTCTTCATTTATACACATAATATAAGCGTCAATGCATTTTTCTAAAGGCTGTTCAGGTGTAATTTTTTTGATTTCTAAAATTAAACGATCTACTCCTAAGCCAAATCCTACAGCTGGAAGTGCTGGGCCACCTAAAGTTTCAACTAAGTGGTTATATCTTCCTCCCCCGCCTAAGGCAACGGCTTCATCTTCAGTTACATACTCCCAAACATTATGATCATAATAGTCTAGACCTCGTACAATATTTTCGTTTATTTCATAGTCTACGTCTAAATAATTCAAATAGCTTTGCAATTTTTGAAAACGTTTTTTACTATCGGGTGTTAAATAGCCACTGATCTTAGGCGTATTTTTTAAAATTGGGTTATCTTTATCGGCTTTACAATCTAAGATTCGTAAAGGATTCGTTTTATATCTTTTTTGGCAGTCTTCACAAAGATCGTTTATATGCGGTTTTAAATATTCTAATAATGCGTCACGATAATTATCTCGAGACTCTGCATCACCTAAGGTATTTATATGGACAGAAAATTTCTCTATTCCTAAGCTTTTTATAAAATAATATCCTAAGCTTATTACCTCAGCATCAGTTAATGGATCATCTGAATTAAATGCTTCTACACCAAATTGTGTCAATTCTCGGTATCGCCCTTTTTGAGGTCTTTCATATCGATACATCGTCCCTAGATAATAATATTTTAAAACATCATGACGATTTCCATATAGTTTGTTTTCTATTACTGAACGTACTACTCCAGCTGTACCTTCTGGTCTTAAAGTCATCTCACGATCTCCACGGTCTTTAAAGTTATATGTTTCTTTCGTGATGATGTCGGTTGTCTCGCCTACTCCGCGGTGAAATAATTCACTCGATTCAAAAATTGGAGTACGAATAAATTCATAGTTATAATTTTCAGCAAAATTAGTAGCTGTTTGTTCAATAAATTTATATATTCTTCCTTCTATATCTAAGAGATCATATGTCCCTTTTGGCTTTGTAATCATGTTTAGTTCCTCCTTTTGTCTTATTAAACATATTTTTATTTTACCACATTAAGAAAAAAAATGACATCAGTTTTGTCATTTTCTTTTATTTCTCGGTGGTCTTTATACCAAGTTCTTTTAATTGTTTTTCGTCTACTTTATTTGGGCATTCACTCATAAGGCAACTAGCACTGGCTGTCTTAGGGAATGCAATTACATCTCTTATGTTTTCGGTGTTTGTAAGAAGCATTATTAAACGGTCTAGACCAAAGGCTAAGCCGCCATGTGGGGGAGTACCATATTTTAAAGCATCTACGAAGAAGCCAAATTTTTCTTTTACTTGTGCTTCGGTTAATTCTAGAGCTTTAAACATTTTTTCTTGGATTTCTTCATTATGGATTCTAATTGATCCTCCTCCAGCTTCATAACCATTAATAACGATATCATAAGCTTTGGAGTAACAGTTTGCTTTATCTGTTAATAATTTTTCGATATCTTCGTCTTTAGGCGCGGTGAAAGGATGGTGTGTAGCCATGAAACGATTTTCTTCTTCGCTCCATTCAAATGAAGGAAAATCTACAACCCATAGAAGTTTATATTCTTCTTCATTTATGAGATTTAACTCACGAGCTAATTTACATCTTAAAGCACCTAGTGCTGTTTTAACTATATCTTTTTGATCACTGATTATAAATACAACATCATTTTTATCTAATTCTAGATCGCTTATTATACTTTCTTTTTCTTCTTTGCTTAAATTTTTGGAAAGAGAACCGGTAAGCTCTTCTTCATATTTTAAGTAGGCCAACCCACTTGCCTTAAATGTTTTGACATATTCGGTTAGGCGATCTAATTCTTTGCGAGAATACTTATCTGCACAGTTTTTGGCAACAAGACAATTTATTATTCCACCTGATTCTAAAGAACTTTTTAAAAAGCTTATTTCTGTTTTGGCAAAAATAGAGGTTATGTCAATAATTGGCATATCAAATCTTAAATCCGGTTTATCACTTCCATACGTGTTAATAGCATCAGTATATTTCATTCGCATTAAAGGAAGTTTTATATCAATGTTTTTAATTTCTTTGAAAATATGCGCTACAAGCTTTTCAGCCATATCTAAGATGTCCTCTTCATCAACAAAACTCATTTCAATATCCACTTGTGTAAATTCTGGCTGACGGTCAGCTCTTAAGTCTTCATCACGAAAACAACGGGCAATTTGAAAGTATCTTTCCATTCCGCCGACCATCAAAAGTTGTTTAAATAATTGTGGAGATTGTGGAAGAGCATAAAAACTTCCTTTGCTTATTCGAGATGGAACTAAATAATCTCGGGCTCCTTCTGGAGTACTTTTGCATAAAATCGGAGTTTCAACTTCGATGAAGTTCTCTTTGTCAAGATAATTTCTAATAGCAAGAATAATTTTATGTCGCATTATTATTTTTTCACTAAGACTTTTTCTTCTTAAATCTAAATAACGATATTTTAGACGTGTATCTTCTAAGGCAGTCGTATTTTCAGTGATTTCAAATGGAGTTTCTAACGATTTATTTAATAATTCTAGTTGCTCTACTTCTATTTCTATTTCCCCGCTTGGAAGAGATAGGTTTTTATTTTCTCTTTCAACAATCGTTCCACTAGCTTTAATGACATATTCGTTTTTTAGACTTTCAGCTAAGGCGTAATACTTGCTTTCTGGTCGTATTACTAATTGCACTATGCCTGAACGGTCACGAAGATCAATAAATAATAATCCTCCTAAATTCCTTTTTTTGGCTATCCAACCATATACTTCAACACTTTCACCTACTCTAGTTAAGTTCAAAGTCGCATTCATTACTTTTTTCATTTTTATTTAATTCCTTTCTTTAAAAAAACAAAAGATTTCTAATCCATAAGGACGAGTTAACCCCGTGGTACCACCTTATTTCATAGAAATCTATGCACTTTATCTTTAACGCAGAAATACGTATTATTTATAGTTTACTATCTTCTTAAAAGATAATTTGTTAATTTCCACCATCCATTAACTCTCTATTTAATTCATTCTTTTAATACTGGGTTAAACAAATAATCGATATAACTATTTTATTCTTTTTCTGCGGGTTTGTCAATATTTTTTATCTCACTTTCGCTTAATCCAGTTGCCTCGGATATTTTAGAAATCGGTATTCCTAATTCTAATAATTTCT
>CAMNRN010000047.1 GCA_946553095.1 uncultured Mycoplasmatota bacterium | reverse complement strand
GTGTAAAGTAAAAAATAAAAAAATTGCTATTTTTAGAAAATTTAGGTATAATAATAACAGAATGAAGGAGGAATTATTAAATGAAAGAAGCGACTGGTGAACTTAATATGACTGTTGTTACAGTAGTTGCAATTGCAGCAGTGGGGGCATTCTTCTATGCGTTTATTTGGCCAGGAATTCAAACTGGACTTGCAAGAAATACATGTTCAAATATGTGTCCTACGCAAAGTAATCTAACTGATGAGGAGTTTTCTGGAAAAATTTCTGTAAATCTTAAGGAAAAAACTTGTACTTGTCCTGATGGAACCGTAATGAATTATAAAGATGGAACATCAAGTTAATAAGAGGATATAAAGATGAAAGAGGTACAAGGAGAACTGAATACTGCGCTTATTGTGGCTGTATCAATAGGGGTCTTAGCGGCCTTTTTTTTCGGTTATATATGGCCTGCGCTGAGATATAACTTTCAAAGTCAATCAGCTTGTAAGAGCGCTACTTGTAATTGTGATGCGACAAAAACTATAAATGGTTTGGGTCCTAGATTTAAGAAGGGTGATATAGATTATTGTCATTGTTCTTATAAAGGTAAACCAATTGAATGTGTATATAAAGGATAGTGATTAAATATGAGAGAATCGATTAGTATGACAACGGTGTTTCAAATATTTGTTTTATTTGTGTTGCTTTTTACAGCAATAATGTGTTTAACAATCAATAATGCGAATGCTTTTGGGGTTAAAGATGAAATTGTTAACATTATAGAGATGGCAGAGGGGAATTATTTGCAAGGCGATAGTTTAGACCCAGAGATTGTTGAGGCTTTTAAAACTTCTAAGTATCGAACTACTGGAAGATGCGAAGATGGTTATCAAGGGTATGACAAAGAAGGAAATTCTGTTAGCCAAAATAATAGAGCAACTGTTTGTATAAAAGAAGTTAATGTTAAAGATGGAATTAATAATTATTTAAAAAGTAAAGGGCTAGTTGTAGCTGAAGATGATTTTAATAATGGTGTTTATTATCAAGTGATGGTATTTTTTCAACTAGATTTGCCTGTTGTTAATCAAGTATTTAATTTAACTAGCAAAGGAGAAACACGAATTATTTATAAAGATGGAGTGTAGGAGTTGATAAAATATGCGGGAAGTATCTGGTACTACGTGGTCATTTCAAATGATAATTCTTTTTATTCTAATTTTTGCTTGTTTCTTGACTTTGGTTATCGCTTACTCTAAAGCATATACTATTAAAAATGAAATGTTAACAATTATTGAAAAGTATGAGGGAATTACTGAGGGAAATGATGGTTCACTTGTCGTAATTAATAATTATTTAAAACAAAATTCTTACAAAACTTCTGGTGTTTGTCCTACTGATACAGAAAATTGGTTCGGAGCTCTAGATTTAAATGGGGGTTATGAAAAGGCTCAAGATGGGAAAGGATATTTGTATTGTTTTCAAGAAATAAAAAAGAAGAAAGATTATGCTTATAATATAAAAGTTTTTTATCGCTTTTATTTGCCTGTTTTAGGAGATATTGCGACATTTACAATTGATGGAAGAACAAATAATTTTCGAGGAAATGAAAATAGAGTAACAAAGTAGGAGATGAATAATTATGAATGTCATTGTATCAAATAAATATCAAACATTGTTAGGTGAGCTTGATATTGATATCATTAAAAGTGTTAATGGGGAATTTACAATTGAAGAATTAGTGGCCCAATTTGCTAATTTTTACTATAATAAAATGATTATTGATGTGACAGCCATTGTAGGATATGAAGATATTAATGTAATCCAAACTTTGTCGATTAATTTTGATATGACAAAGATTATTTTGATTTTGGATGATTCGGCAACAGTTAATTCCCAAATGTATTTATCACAGTTAGTTTCGATGGGAATATATAACTTTACTAGAGATATTTCGACAGTTAAGTTTTTAATAGATAATCCTAATACTTATAAAGACGTAGCTCAGTTTCATAATTTAAAAGGATTTAAAGCTCCTAAGTTAAATGAAGCAGCAGTTGATGTAACAAAAGGAAAGATTGGTCAAAGAATTGTTGGATTTAAAAATGTTACTGAACATGCCGGATCTACAACATTAGTATATTTGTTAAAAGTGCATTTGGAAAAGTATTATAAAGTCAAAGCAGTTGAGGTTGAAGGAAATGATTTTGTTTATTTTAATGATCGGAGTCTCGATTATACATCAAAATTAGAACTTCCTAATTATATTAGTAAAAATGATAGTAGTGAAATTATCTTGGTAGATTTAAATTGTGATTCAGATTCTTATTGCGATGAAGTTATTTATTTGATTGAACCAGGTTTGCTTAAATTAAATAAATTGATTCGTAAAAATGGAAATATTTTCAATGAATTAAGAAATAAGAAAATTGTCTTGAATCGTAGTGTTCTGGATGCAAAAGATGTTCAAGATTTTGAAAAAGAAAGTGGTAGTAAAGTATTTTATAATTTGCCATCCTTGGATGATAAATTAGATAATCAAACGATAATTAATCAGTTTTTAGCAGCGTTAGGTTTTAGTAGAGTTGATGATTCTAGTGGTGGCATATTTAGTATATTTAAATAGGTGAATTTATGAATGATTTTTGTTATAGAACGGCCAATATATGGCAACTTGTCGGTTATGTTATACTAGTTATAAAGATTGTAGTTCCAATTATTATTATCTTTTTAGGTATTATAGATTTAGCTAAAGCAGTTATTTCAAGTGATGATAAGGCAATAAGTAAAAGTGCAATGTCAATGGTAAAGAAAATGGCTGTTGCGATTGTTATATTCTTTATTCCGACGTTAGTTGATTTTTGTTTTTCGTTTATTGGCGGCTTTTCATCTGTGCGAGGAGACTATTTGAAATGTTCTGGCTGTTTAACTCATCCAAATGATAAGTGCGATACCAGTTATAAGGGTACTATTTTTAAACATTAGTTGACATGTTATTGGCATAATTTGTTGACAATGTAATAATTTTAAGCTAAAATTATATTTATAAAGGAGAGATGTGTTATGTGGCTATTGAGTAATGCTACTAATGGAGCTGCTGGAATGATTGTAGGGACAGCAGATGGTTTTTGTGCTAATACAGCTAATATATGGCAATTAGTCGGAAATGTTTTATTAATATTTAAAATTGTAATTCCTATTTTGCTTATCGTTTTAGGGATGGTTGATTTAGGAAAGGCGGTTGTATCAAGTGATGATAAAGCTATTAGTAAAGCTGCTAAAACACTTATGATGCGTGCTATTGCAGCAGTTATTGTGTTCTTTGTCCCTTCACTTGTTTCATTTGTTTTTACAGCTATCTCGGCATTTAATTCAGAAGTAAAAGCAGATTATGATATTTGTAAGAAATGTATAGTTCATCCAAATGGTTCCAAAGATACAGCAGAGACTTGTGGATGGTATGTAACTAAAATGGATAGTTAATTAATAATTGAAAAATAATCAGTGTGTACTGATTTTTTTTATAAGAATTTATTATTATAAGTTGTTGTAAAATTGGGTAGAAGAAAAGCTAACTTTCGTTAGCTTTTCAATCTATTCACATACATTCGACTATGAGTGAACCATTATTAACGGTATTCATAAATACCAGTGTAAGTCCATCCACTTAGAGATGGTGTTGTACTCCACGTATATTCTTTTAAACGATGTTGCCAATAAGTTTCAGTTTTCTTATCTGTACAGTTATATCCACGATTGCAGTATTCATTTGCTTTTGAAGCATCATCACGAATACAATTCTTATTTGATGTGTAAGATATATTGAATTTTACTGGCACATGATATACAGAGTATCCTAAATTTCTATCGTAATAAGCATTAGCGTAATTAAGGTTATTTACGTTGATTCTAATATCAACATAATAGTAATTTCCATTTCTGTAAGCACTTCCTACAGTATGAGTGAAGTTATATCCAGTTAATGATGTATGTCTAAATTGTTCAGCAGTATAACCAGTAGCATTTTTAGAAGGATTTGCTCCAACCATTTCAATGCTTTGATCTCTTGTATTAATATAAGTTTGGAAATCGTTTAGATCTGAGAAATAACTTCTGTTAGTAATAGAAACGCCTCCAGTTGCAATATCATTTGCTGAAAAATCTTTAAATCTTAAGGTGTAATAATAAGCTTTTGGTTGTGTAACATAACTGGTCGTGTAAATTGTTTTATTTACGATTGGACAATAGTTGTATGTACTCTTAGTGTATTGTTTATTTTCAGCATTAGATGAATATGATTTTCCATCTCTCCATTCCGTATATCTCATTAATTTGTAATACTTAGTTTTACTTGGTGTAGGATTCGGATTCGGTGTTGGATTTGGATTTGGTGTTGGATTCGGTGCTGGTGTACTTGGTTTGTTTGTATCATTATTATTGTTATTATTGTTATTATTGTTGTTATTGTTGTTGTTATTATTGGTTATGTTATTTGTGATATTGTTTGTTATGTTGTTTGTTGTATTGTTATTTATGATTGTATTTGATGAACCTGAGCAAGTATTACACCAAAATGATACTGTTACAGTAGTTTTTACTGTTGTAGTAGTTGTACTTGGTTTAGATGGTGTTGATGGATTTGAAGGTTGTGATGGTTTAGTTGGTGTATCTGGTGTTATGTAATTATCTTTATCATCGCGATCTTTAAATTCTTCATCACTTACTTTGTCATCATTATTAGAAGTATTGTTATTACTACTATTATTATTATTATTATCAGCTATTGTACAATTATTTTCAATGACACATTTTGGTTTTTCAATAGTCGTTACAATGAAATCTTTTTTATCATTACAATCAAGGCTAACTTTTAATGCGTATGCACCATCAGCTGTTTTAGTTGCTTGAACATAACTGTTTCCAATATCGCATTTTCCACCGTCTTCTGTAAAGTCAATTAATAATTTTTGATTAACCATTTGTGATAAAGTTATTTTTTGACTTGTACCGACATTAGTGGGAAGATTATCTTCAGTGAAATATTCAAATGCAGCCTCTTTCATAGCGGTTATATTACTGATATACTCAGTATTTGTTTCTACTGTTCTAGTATTTCTATTAGCGGAATTTCTAGTTACAAACCAACATAATATAAATACAACAATTGCTAGTATCCCAAGTTTAAGTCCTAATGATACCCAATCAATACTTAATTTTTTATTGCCTTCTTCGTACATAATATCGTACCCCCTTGTGTAAACTTTTTTGCATAACTCATTAAGCGGTTTTATTTTATCATAATTTATGCAATATGTCAAATTTATATGAATGATTATTGACATAATTTGGCAATATAAATAGTATATGAAATCCTAAAAAAAGTTGACGAACAAAAGTTTATTTTATATAATAAAATTGTTAAAAACGAAGGAAGATTGGATAATATGAATAATGATAAGATTGTGATAAGAGGGGCTCGTGAAAATAATTTAAAAAATATTGATATAGAGATACCTAAAAATAAGTTGGTAGTTATGACTGGGGTTTCAGGAAGTGGGAAAAGTAGTCTAGCTTTTGACACAATTTATGCTGAAGGTCAAAGAAGATATGTCGAAAGTTTGTCAGCTTATGCAAGGCAGTTTATCGGGGTAAGTGAGAAACCTGATGTAGATTCAATTGAAGGTCTTAGTCCATCCATTTCGATTGATCAAAAATCGACGAATAAAAATCCTAGGTCTACAGTAGGAACAATTACAGAAATTTATGATTATTTACGTCTTTTATTTGCTCGAGTAGGAACGCCTTATTGTCCAACACATCATGAAGTTATTAAAAGTCAAAGTATAGAGGAAATGACTAATAAAGTTATGGAATTTGATGGAAAAAGTATTTTCATTATGGCTCCGATTGTTCATGGTGAAAAAGGAACTCATAAAGATTTGTTTACGAATTTACGAAAAGAAGGTTTTTCTAAAGTTAGGGTAAATGGACAAATTAAAAGTTTAAATGAAGATATTTCGCTTGAAAAAAATATTAAAGATAATATAGAAATTGTAGTTGATAAATTAACAGTCTCAAGTGAGGAAAGAAGTCGTATTTTTGAATCAATTGAAGTAAGTACCAAAAAGTGTGATGGTAAAGTGCTTATTTTGGTGGATGATGAAGAAATCTTCATGAGTGAAAAATATGCTTGTATTAAATGTAACTATTCTTTGGGAGAATTGGAACCAAGACTTTTTTCTTTTAATGCACCTTATGGTTCTTGTGAGGAATGTAAGGGCTTGGGAACAAAACTTAAAATAAGTGAAGATTTGTTAATTGATTGGGATAAATCTATTATGGATGGTGGTATTTCATCAGTTAATATGGATTCGATGACTTATTTTACCCAAGTTGAGGCAGTTTGTCGAAATTATGGGATTGATATGGAAGTTCCTTTGAAAGATATCCCTAGAGAAAAACTCGATTATGTTTTATATGGTACTAAAGATGAATTGGAGTTTAATTATGTTGCTAAAAATGGTAATACAAGAAAGACAAAAGCTGTTTATGAAGGCGTAATTCCCGCTTTAGAGCGAAGATATATCGAAACTAAGAGTGCTTGGATTCGGGAATGGCTAAGTGGATTTATGGTAGAAAAAGAATGTCCTGTTTGTCATGGGAAAAGACTACAAAAATCTGTATTATCAATTTATATTAATGAGAAAAATATTATCGATTTAACAGAAATGTCAATTAAAGATTTACTTAAATTTGTTAAAAATTTGAAACTTAATCCTGAGCAAAAAGAAATTAGTTCTTTGATTTTAAAAGAAATTATTTCGCGTTTGGAATTTTTAAATAATGTCGGACTTTCTTATTTGTGTTTAAGTCGTAGTGCAGGTACTTTGTCGGGAGGAGAGGCACAAAGAATAAGACTGGCAACTCAGATTGGAAGTCGATTATCGGGAGTTTTATATGTTTTAGATGAACCTTCAATTGGTCTTCATCAAAAAGATAATGAACGTTTGATTAATTCATTAAAGGAAATGCGGGATTTAGGAAATTCTTTGATTGTTGTTGAACATGATACCGATACGATGCTGGCAGCTGATTATTTGATCGATATCGGTCCTGGCGCTGGTTTTTATGGTGGGGCTTTGATGGCTGCGGGTACTCCAGAGGAAGTTATGAAAAATCCTAATAGTTTAACTGGTAGATATTTATCAGGAAAAGAAAAAATAGAAATTCCAAAGAAAAGAAGAAAAGGAAATGGTAAGTTTATTAAGATCAAAGGAGCAAAAGAAAATAATTTAAAAAATGTTAATGTTGATATTCCTCTTAATAAATTTGTTTGTGTAACTGGAGTATCTGGAAGTGGTAAATCTTCTTTAATTAATGAGGTTTTGTATAAAAGTTTAGCTAATAATTTATATCGAAGTAAGAATGTGGCTGGTAAATGTAAAAGTATTGAAGGTCTCGATAATATTGATAAAGTGGTGCAAATTACGCAAGATGCAATCGGAAGGACACCGAGAAGTAATCCGGCGACTTATGTAGGTGTTTTTGATGATATAAGAGATTTATTTGCAAGTACTAAAGAAGCTAAAGTACGAGGTTATGACAAGGGACGTTTTTCTTTTAATGTTAAAGGTGGAAGATGTGAAGCTTGTTGGGGTGATGGTGTTAAAAAAATTGAAATGCATTTTTTAGCGGATGTTTATGTTCCTTGTGATGTTTGTGAAGGAAAAAGATATAATAAAGAAACTTTGGATATCAAGTATAAAGGGAAAAATATTAGTGAAGTATTAGATATGCGTGTCAGTGATGCTGTAGAGTTTTTTCAAAATGTTCCAAAGATTTATAATAAGTTACAAGTTATGATGGATGTGGGGTTATCTTATATTAAGCTTGGACAGTCGGCACCAACTTTATCAGGTGGAGAAGCGGGAAGAGTTAAACTTGCGAAAGAATTACAAAAGAAAGCTACGGGAAAGTCCTTGTTTATTCTTGATGAACCGACTACTGGTTTGCATATTGATGATATTAAAAAATTATTGATTATTTTAAATCGAATTGTAGATAATGGCGATACTGTTTTAGTTATTGAACATAATTTGGATGTTATTAAAGTAGCTGATCATATCATTGATCTTGGTCCAGATGGGGGAAGTGATGGCGGAAAGATTGTAGTTACAGGAACCCCTTCAGAGGTAGCTTTGTGTGATAAGTCTTATACTGGCGAGTTTTTGAAAAAAATATTATGATAAATGGCGTTATTTAAGCGCCTTTTTCTGTGCCTTGAATTGTATAAAAAATTTGGGTATAATATAATAGAAAAGGATGGATAAAAAATGAATAAAGTTTTGATTACAATTGGTAGTGTTGATATTTATTGGTATTCAGCTTTAATTATTGTTGGAGCTTTAATTGCTCTTTTCATGATTATGAAAGAAGGAAGACGTTATGGGGTATCAACTGATTTTCTTTTTAATATGTGTTTTTGGACAATTATTGTAGGGATTATTGGAGCTAGAGCTTATTATGTTTTATTTAATTTAGAGTACTATCATAATTTTTGGGATGTTTTTAAAGTTTGGGAAGGGGGACTGGCCATTCATGGGGGTATTATTGCTGGATTTATTACGATGATTTTTTATTGTAAAAAGTATAATGCTAAAATAACTAGAATTACAGATTTGGTAGCTCCCGGTTTACTTTTGGCTCAAGCGATTGGACGATGGGGAAACTTTTTTAATGGTGAGGCGCATGGGGCGGCAACTACTTTAGCTAGACTTCAAGAACTTCATATTCCTCAGTTCGTGATTGATGGGATGAATATTGGGGGAGTTTATTATGAACCTACATTTTTTTATGAATCTTTGTGGTGCCTTTTAGGAATTATTATTATTTTAATAATCAGAAGACTTAAATATACTAAGGTAGGACAACCAACAGCTTTTTATTTGATTTGGTATGGAGCTGGAAGATTGTTTATCGAAATGAAGCGAACTGATTCTTTGATGCTTGGAGGTTTTAAAGTGGCTCAAATAGTATCTATTGGAATGATTATCATCGGTTTGGTTATAATATTATTAGCGAGTAGAAGAGGAAGATATGAGAATTTGTATAATCAAGATGAAAGTAAAAGTATAAGATTCTAAGGGAGGAAATTAAATGTATGATTGTATAATTATTGGAATGGGTATAAGTGGTATTACCGCGGCTATCTATGCCAAAAGAAGTAATATGAAAGTCCTTATTTTAGATAAAATGATGCCCGGAGGTCTTTTAAATAAAATTGATAAGATTAGTAACTATCCAGGTCTTATCGATATTCCTGGTCCAGATTTTGCCAATCTTTTATTAGAGCAAGTGAAATCTTTTGAGATTCCTTATAAGTTAGAAGGGGTTCTAGAAATTGATGTTTTAGATGATGTAAAAAAAGTTGTTACATCAAGTGGCGAATACGAAGCTAAGAATGTAATTTTAGCAATGGGGAGAAAACCTAAATATTTAGGACTTGATAACGAACGGGATTATTTGGGAAGAGGCCTTTCTACTTGTGCTTTATGTGATGCTTATTTTTATAAGGATTTGCCGATTGCGGTGGTTGGAACAGGAAATAGTGCCTTACAAGAGGCAATGTATCTAAGTAGTATTGTTAGTAAAGTTTATCTTATCAACAGAAGAGATGGTTTTAGAGGAGAAGCTGTTTTAGTTGATCAAGTTAAAAATAATGAAAAAATTGAAATACTTTATAATGTCAATATTGATAAAATAAATGAGATGGATGGAAAGATTTCTAGTGTTCATTTAGATAATGGCGATGAGATTGAGGTTAAAGGAGTCTTTATTTATATCGGATATAAGCCTGATACAGAGTTTATTAGTGATTTGGATATTTTAGATAGCGAAGGGTATGTCGATGTTAATCAAGATTTTGAAACTAAAATTTCAGGGATTTATGCCATAGGTGATGTCATAAAAAAAGATGTCTATCAGCTCGTTACTGCGGCTAGTGATGGTGCAACTGTTATTTATAAAATTAATAGGAATCATTAAAAAACAATTACTGTTTGCTAATAATTGTTTTTAGCTCTTTTTTATTATTTAAAATAGTCTCTTTATAGGGAATTCTTTCGTCGGTTAAGCTTAATAAATAGTCGATGCTAGTTTTGTAAAATTTTGCTAAAAGAACTATTTTTTCAATGGGAATGGCATTTATACCCATTCTCGTAGCGACTATATTGGGCTTGAGTTATATTTAGAAGTTTGGCAAGTTCACTTTGCTTTAAATCGTTGTCTTCTCTTATTTCTTTTATTCTATCAATTTGCATATATTTCACCAAGGATATTGTAATCTTTATACGTCATGCTTATTTCTTTGTAAATGTATTACGTATATTTTGGAGACTTTTTGTAAAAGTTAATAATTATGTAAATATGTGTCGATTTACATCTTTAGATAAAATTTATTTTGGAAATTTGGATAAAACCATTGACTTTTTTTTTTTTTTTTTTAATAAAATGGGAAATAATAGTAGTTCTGTTTAGTGTTCAAGAAAGTGTCAATTTACACTTTGAAAGGAGGCGATTGCTTTATGAAGATAAGTAAAAAGATGATTGTTGTGGCAGTATTATGTTTTACAGTTATTCCTCTTTGTTCAGGAATTATCAGTAGTTATTATTTTTTAAATGCGGAAAAAAAGGTTGAAGTAAGACAAAAAATTGATGTTAAAGATGAAATCGTAGGAACTAATAGTTTGAGTATCTATTTGGAAACATCTGAGGGAAGTGGAGAATATACCTTGAGTGATAGTGATGTATTCTTGCAAGAAGGATATACTTTTAATGAAGAGAAAAGTAAATGTGAAAATGGTGGGTTACTTTCTTTTGATGAGTCAACAGGAAAGGTGAGGATGTCCACGAATGCAAGTGATAGATGTTATGTTTATTTTAATAAAGGAATTCCTAGTTTAGGAAATTTTGCTGATTATATAAAGAACTTATATACAACACAAGGAACAAACGGTTTGTATCTACATGATAGTACTTTAGAAAATGGAGCGGGAGATAATTCATACAGAT
>CAMNRN010000046.1 GCA_946553095.1 uncultured Mycoplasmatota bacterium | reverse complement strand
ATAAAATCTAAGTGAATTATATGTTTGAGGTAATATCAACTGTAAAACTCGGGAGTTAATATTATAAAAGAAATAAAAGATATATGCAAGAACTAAAAAATTAACAAAAACTGGCAAACAAAATCTTATATTTTTATACGGTTTCTCTTGCGATTATAATGGAAGTTGGTTATAATTAGGTTAGTATAGGAGAGAAAGATGCGGAAGATTATAGCTAGTTTAGATATTGGTGATACTTGGATTAAGCTTGTTGTTGGTGAGATATACCGAAATAAGCTTAATGTTTTAGCATGCGTCGAAACTCTTTCAAGGGGGATAAAAAAAGGATTTATAGTAAATGCTGAAAGTGCCACAGAAGCATTAAAAGAAGCCTTTAACAAGGTCGAAGAAACCATTGGTTTAAAGACAACTAAAGTAATTATTACGGTTCCAGCTATCAAAACAGAATGTTTCCTAACGGAAGGCTATACGAATATAAGTGGGGAAGAAAAAAAAGTTACTCATAAAGACATAATTACTGCTATGCAAAACGCAGTCTATAGCAAGATTGAAGGAAATAAAGAGCTTGTAACTATTTTGCCAACTAAGTATTTGATAAATGATACAGAAATAGTTGCAAACCCTCTTGGTATTTCTGCTGAAAAATTAAATTTAAAAGCTGTAGCTGTTACAGTTCCTAAAAAAAATGTTAGTGCAATAATCAATTGTTTAGAGAAAATTGGCGTTGAAGTTATAGATATTTCTGTAGGATCTTTAGGTGATTATTATCAATATCGTACGAAAACAACCGATACTAGTGTTGGTGCCATTGTAAATATTGGTGCGTCTAAAACAGAAGTATCAATTTTTAATAAAGGAATACTAACCAGTTGTGAAGTAATCGACATAGGTGGCGATAATATTGATAGTGATTTAAGTTATGTTTTTAAGATCAATCGGGAAGATGCTATATATCTGAAAGAACGGATAGCCTTAGCTGATAAGAATAAAGCTCAACCTAGTGAATCAGCCGTTTTCGAAAATAAAATTGGCGATCGAATAAAAATAAATCAATTTGATGCGAGCGAAGTTGTGATTAGTAGATTACAAGAAATACTAAATTTAATAAAAAAACAAATAAATCTCTTAACAAAAAAGGAAATTAGTTATATAATAATCACAGGGGGAACAACTGAAGTAGCAGAATTTAAAACTTTAGTCGAACAAAATTTTAGAAATGCTCGAATCGGAGAAGTAACAGAAATAGGTGTACGAGATAATAAGTATTCAACAGCTGTTGGTTTAATAAAGTATTATGATAGTCGTTTAAAATTACGTAATAAGAGTTTTTCAATCTATAGTATTGAAGAACAAGAAGAATTAAGTGGCATACACAAAAAAGTAAATATATCAGAAGATTCCATATTAGGAAAATTATTTGGATATTTTTTTGATAGTTAAGGAGAATGAAAAATGAATGGATTACAGATGGATCAAATTGCAAAAATTAAAGTTATTGGAGTAGGTGGCGGTGGCTGTAATGCTGTAAATCGAATGATTGAAGAAGGTGTAAAAAGTGTTGAATTTTACATTGTAAATACTGACTTACAAGTTTTAAATGCTTCAGTTTGTCCAAATAAAATACAAATTGGCAAAAATATTACTGGAGGAAGAGGAGCTGGAGCAAATCCTGAGGTAGGTCGTGCCGCAGCATTAGAATCAAAAAATGAGCTAGAAGAAGCGCTTACAGGTGCAGACATGATATTTGTTGCCTGTGGAATGGGTGGAGGAACTGGAACTGGAGCTGCACCTATTATTGCTGAAATTGCTCAAGAAATGGGAGCATTAACTGTAGGGATTGTCACCAAACCTTTTAGATTTGAAGGAAAAAGAAGAATGGAAAATGCTCTTGTAGGCTTAGAAGAATTAAGACAACATGTTGATTCTTTAATAATCATTCCAAATGATCGTCTACGAGATATCATTGATAAAACGACTAGTTTTGATGATGCTTTCAAAGAAGTAGATAATGTTTTACACCGTGGTGTTCAATCAATTTCTGATTTAATTGCTGTAACAGGAGTAATCAATCTAGACTTCGCGGATGTTAAAACAGTCATGGAAAAATCAGGAACTGCTATCATTGGAATAGGTTGTAATGCTGGCGAAAATAGAGCAATAGAAGCTGCAAGACAAGCTGTTGCTAATTCCTTGCTTGAAGCTACGATTGAAGGTGCGACAAACGCTATCGTTAATGTAACTGGTGGAAAGAATCTTACTTTGTTTGAAATTGAGGATGCTGTTGAAACAGTTCGTGAAGCAGCTAATTCGGATATAAACATTATCTTCGGAGCAATTAAAAATGAAAATCTTACTGATGAAGTAATTGTCACAGTTATTGCTACTGGATTTGATGATGAAGTAAGTGATGAAGCTTTATTTGGAAATGATATTCCAAAGAGAAAACCTCAACCACCAGTAGATGATGAATATGAAATACCACCATTTTTAAGAAGTGATAATTTCTAAAAAATATACTATGTCATGTACATAGTTTTTTTATTTTATCTTGTCAAATTTTGTATAAAAAATTTCGGTTAAGAGAAAACTAATAATGTTTAATTGACTATCTGATATCTAATTTAGTATAATGTACTTAATATAGATAATATTTGTCTATGCGTCGTTGGTAGTTTAGAAAGTAGGTTAAGTATATGGAGAATGAAAAAAAGAAAAAAATGTTATTAGTAATAGCAATTGTCTTTTTAATTGTTCTTGTTTTTGGTGCTACTTATGCTTATTTTCAAGCAAGTGTAGGTCTTGGACAAAAAGCTAATATCAATGTTCAAGCGGAAACAAGTGATTCTCTTATGTTTGAAGTAGGTAGTGATATTTCAGTTGAAGTAGGCCAACATAACTTTGCTGAAGGGATGGATAATCAGTCAGGTAGTACTTATGCCAGAGCAATATTAAAGTCTACAACAGATACGCCTTATACTTACAATGTTTATCTAGATATGAAAAAGAATGGCTTTAATTATACAACAGAGGATAATAAACCAGAAATAATGTTAAAAATAACCGATCCAAATGGAAATGAAGTAACAAGCGGTATAGAAGGAGTAACTTATACAAGTGTGGTAGATGGAAATGGTAATACCATAAATGGGTTTGATTTAACGCCCCTTAATTCTAGTAATGTTTTAAAAATAGCAACAAATTATGAAATAAAAACAACAAGTACTATAACCCAAGAATGGAATATTGAAGTAATAGTGATTAACTTAGATAGTGATCAAACTGCCAATGCAGGGTCAAGATTAAGTGCTAAACTTGTAGTAAGAAAAGAAGAACATGCTGGTGCAAAAGTATTAAAAATTGCATCCCCTAATCAAGAAACAGAGATATGGGGGCATAAAGATAAGATAACAAAAATAGTTTTCGAGGATACAGCTGTAATACATGAAGATGCTGAGTTAGTTTATGATATATCGTCACTACAAGATAAAAGTATTATGGCTTATATGATAAACAATGGAGATGATACTTATACAACACATATCAATTCAGACGGAAAGATAACAGCAAATGAAAATAGTTCATTTTTGTTTTCCGATTTTAGAAATTTAGCGGCGATAGAAGGGTTAGAAAACTTAGATACCTCTCAAGTAACAAACATGGCTGCTATGTTTCAGAAGTGTACTAGTTTAAGCACATTAGATGTGAGCAAATTTGACACTTCTCAAGTAAATACTATGGCTTATATGTTTTCTGAATGCGATAGTTTAACAACGTTAAATATACATGGTTTTGATACCTCTCAAGTAACAGATATGTCTTATATGTTTTCTGAATGCGATAGTTTAACAACGTTAAATATACATGGTTTTGATACCTCTCAAGTAACAGATATGTCTTATATGTTTTTAGGATGTAGTAGTTTAACTAGTTTGGATGTGAGTAATTTTGATACCTCTCAAGTAACAGATATGTATGGCTTGTTTGGTGGTTGTAGTGGTTTAACAGTATTGGATGTAAGTAATTTTGACACCTCACAAGTAACTGGTATGGGAACTATGTTTTCTGGAGCTAGTGGTTTAACTAACTTGGATGTAAGTAATTTTGATACATCTCAAGTAATGGATATGACTTATATGTTTGCGGATTGTGCTGGCTTAACCAGTTTAGATATAAGTAATTTTGATACCTCCCATGTAATGAGGATGGTAGGCATGTTTAAATATTGTAGTGGATTAACCACATTAGATGTAAGTAATTTTGATACCTCACAAGTAACAAATATGGAAGATATGTTTGCTGGTTGTACTAGCTTAACCACATTAGATGTAAGTAATTTTGATACTTTTCAAGTAACAGATATGTCTTATATGCTTTATCAATGTAGTAGCCTAACCACATTAGATTTTAGAAATGCTGATTTTACTAATGTGACTAACTATAGTTATATGCTTTCTAGCGTTTCTTCTGGTATTCAAGTGATGGTTAAAGATCAAGCAGCAAAAGAATTTATCGAAGCAAGATTAGGTTCAGGAGTTGGCACAGTAACCATTGCTTAAAAAAATTAACTATACATTCAAGATACGACAAATTCTTCGTATCTTTTTTGTTATGATAATTTTGGTGATATCATGAAAATATATTTAGACGTAGTTTTCTTTATTAATTTTTCTTATGATCTTCTTATCCTAATGACCATAGATATCACCTTAAAAAGACATACTAAAATGAAAAAAATGATAATTAGTGCTTTAGTTGGGAGCTTGTCCTTAGCTTTATTATTTATTCCCTTACAATCATTTTACTTATTCATTTTAAAAAATATAGTCAGCGTTATAATGATCTTAATTGCCTTTGGATATAGAGATTTAAAATCGTTTTTGAGCAATCTTTTTTATTTATACATGATAAGCATTACCTTAGGTGGTTTCTTATACTATCTAGATATCCAATTTAGTTATAAAAACCAAGGACTAATTTTCTTCTTTGAAGGTTTAAGCATAAACTATATTCTACTTATCATAATAGCCCCAGTTATTCTTTATCTTTATATAAAAGAGCATAAAAAAATGACTACAACATATAATTTAAACTATGAAGTAAAAATATTTTTTAAAGACGAAGAACCACTTGCTATCAATGGCTTTCTCGACAGTGGCAATCGACTTCGCGATCCAATTACCAAAAAATACATTATTTTAGTCGAAAAAAACTTTTTAGAAAAATACATCAACAACAAGGACCCTATTTATGTGCCATATAAAGCCTTGAATAAAAGTGGGCTTGTCAAATGTTTTAAAATTGACCATCTGACAATAAATAATCAAAGATTTACAAATTATTTAGTCGGAGAAGCTCTCGAAAACTTTAATCTTGAAGGAATAAAATGTATTTTAAATTATAAATTAATGGAGGAACTATGTTTAGAAAACTAATTGAGAAACTAATTAAGAAGTACAATGAAGTATTTTTTGTAGGAGCAACAGATAAACTCCCCCCACCACTTAGCAAAGAAGATGAACTTGCATATTTAATAAAAGCCAAACAAGGAGATGAGGAAGCTCGCAATATTTTAATTGAACACAATTTGCGGCTGGTAGTTTTCTTAGCTAAAAAGTATGAAAACACGGCCTATGATATCGAAGACTTAGTAAGTATTGGTTCGATTGGTTTAATAAAAGGGATTAATACTTATAAAATTGACAAAAATATTAAATTGGCAACATATGCCTCGCGTTGTATATCTAATGAAATATTGATGTTTTTAAGAAAAAATAAGAAAAGAAGAACAGAAATAAGCCTAGAAGACGCCTTAAACTATGATAACGAAGGAAATGAACTTCACCTAGAAGACATCTTAGGGACTGAAATTGAGTTAGTTCCAAATGAATATGAAAAGAAACTGATGAAAGAAATACTTACTAAAGAAATAAACGTTTTAAATGAAAGAGACAGGCAAATAATGACTCTCCGATATGGATTAAATAATACCAAAGAATATACGCAAAAAGAAGTAGCAGAAATGATGGGAATTAGTCAGTCATACATCTCCAGGATCGAAAAAAAAGTTGTAAGAAAGCTAAAACAGGTGATGAGATAAAGAAAATTGTTGACATAAGAATCATTTATTTATTTTTAATATGCTCATAAAAGATGAATAAATTAATTAAAATCTTTCCATAACTAAAAGGAAAGGATTTTTTATATATGTCAAAATACAAAGTAGATATAACTGGATTAAACACAAATGAAATTAAAGTATTAACAAATGAAGAGATGACCACACTTTTTACACGATATCAACAAGGGGATTTACATGCTAAAGAAGAACTGATAAATGGTAATTTAAAGTTAGTTTTAAGTATCCTTCGAAGTTTCAATAAAAATGATACCAATTTAGATGATTTATTTCAAGTTGGTGTGATTGGACTGATCAAGGCGATTGATAACTTTGATTTATCTTATGGTTTAAAACTAAGTACCTATGCAGTGCCTTTAATAATTGGAGAAATAAAAAGATACCTACGGGATAATACAGCTCTAAGGGTAAGTAGAAGTATTAAAGATTTAGCTTATCAAATTATTAAATTCAAGGATGATTATACTGTAACGTATGGCATAGAACCGACCAGCGAAATTATTTCTAAGAGTCTAGGTATTGATGAATATCGAATTGCTTATGCACTTGATGCCCTAAAAGATCCTGCTTCATTATTTGAACCGATTTATAATGATGGGGGAGATACAATTTATTTATTTGATCAAATTGCTGATTCTAAAGATCAAAATAATGATCAAGATATGATGATTTCGCTAAGAAAAGCACTATTAAAGATTAAAGAACGTGAAAAAACGATTTTAATTGAACGATTTATCATGGGCCGAACCCAAATGGAAATAGCTTGCAATATGGGGATAAGTCAAGCCCAAGTATCTCGTATTGAAAAAAATGCTATTAGTCATGTTCGTAAATTAATAAAATAGTGTTTTTTTAATATAATTTAATAGGGTGTTTTAAATGTTTCTAAGTGAATTACAAAATAAAGATATAATAAGTGTTCAAACTGGAGAAAATATAGGTCGTATAATGGATGCTGAGATTGATTCGACTGGTAAAATCCTAAAATTTTATGTTGAACAAAAAAAGGTTTTTCGAAAGTATTTTAGTAATAATGAAATAACTTTTAAATTCAGTGAAATAGAAAAAATTGGCGCAGACGTCATACTAGTAAAGATTTAGTTTTTATGTTATTATAATCACATGAGAAAAAAAAGTTTAATATTTGCTTGTTTTTTTATCTGTTTTGATCAAATTATCAAAGCTTTTATTGATAATACTTTTTCTTATGGGCAAAAATTTCAAATTATCCCATCTTTTTGTGATATAACCAAAGTGCACAATCCTGGCGCTGCTTGGAGTATTTTTAAAGATGGAAGATATCTTCTTATTGCTATTGCCATATGTGCCTTTGGACTTTTATTCATTTACGAAAGAAATTTCAAATATAAAGAAAGAACGATGTTTGGCTTTGCCCTTATCTATGGAGGTTTATTTGGCAATTTATTAGATCGTATCTTCTGGGGATATGTCATCGATTATTTAGAATTTAATTTCTGGGGATACCACTTTCCTGTTTTTAACCTCGCTGACATCTGCTTAGTTATAGGATTCTTTCTAATTATCATAGCCATGTTGAAAGGAGAAGATCACGCATGATGTTGATAAGCGAAACCAAAGATATTCGTATTGATAAATATTTAAGTGCAAAAACTAATTATAGTAGAGAAACGATTACGAAAATGATTACCGAAGGTTTTATTTTAGTAGATGGTAAAATCGTAAAGCCCAGTTATAAACTAAAAGAAAATGAAGAAATTAAAATTGATGAATCATTTACCAAAACGACTGACCTAAAACCAAGCGATATTCCCCTAGAAATTGTTTATGAAGACGAAGATATTTTAGTAATCAATAAACAAAGTGGATTAGTTGTTCATCCAGGGGCAGGAAATTACGATAATACCTTAGTCAATGCCTTGATCCATCATACCCATAATTTAAGTAAAATAGGTCCTGATACTCGACCAGGAATTGTCCATCGCCTTGATAAAGACACCTCAGGATTAATGCTTGTTGCCAAAAGCGATAAAGCTCATATCATTTTAGCTGAAGATTTTAAAAACAAAAGAATTCACCGCGAATATGTGGCTTTGTTAGTTGGCGTTCTTCCTACTAGTAAGGCTTTCATTGATGCGCCGATTAGTCGTGATAAACAAAATTTTCAAAAAATGAGTATTGAAAAAGGTGGAAAAGAAGCAAGAACACATTTAACTGTTATGAAAAAATATGCCAATTATACTCTTGTTCGTTTGGTACTAGAAACAGGCCGAACTCATCAAATCAGAGTTCATATGTCTTATATTGGTCATCCTGTTTTTAATGATCCCGTATATGGTCAGAAAAAAGCTACAGAATTTGGTCAATTTCTTCATTCTGAATATTTAAAATTCCATCATCCTATCACTGGAGAGTTACTAGAATTTCGAACTAATATTCCTCAAGAATTCCAAGATTTCTTAGATACTTTGGAAAAAACGAATTCCTAAATAAGTAAACAAAAAGGCATTTAAAAATAAAAATGGAAGTAATAACTTTGATTTATGAGCCATCTTCTTTATGAAGGAAATTGAAAATAATAAAAGAAAGAAACTAAAAAAAGTTGCATAACAAATATTTTCATAATAAAGAAAAAAAAGAAGCGTTGCCGAGGTCAAAATAATATTCGATAAAAATAAAAAAACGACAGTATTATTTAATCCATTTTTATATTTGTAAAAAAGAGTCCAAAAGATTAAAATAAAAGCGATACAATAACTACTTATGATAAACATAAAATTACACCTCTTTACTAAATATATGATTTGGTGTAAAATAAAAGAACAAGGAGAGACAATATGGCACTGATTACTTTACGCAAAAATGATCAAATAATGATGAGTCTAGTTCACTATTTTGTGACAAAAGAAAATTATACTCCAATTAATGTTCAAGGAGTAAAAGATGAAATTTGGTTAGAGAACTTAGAGGGCCCATATCGGGTAATTCGCATCAGTTGTAACACTATAATCAATGAAGAACAATACAAATTTGAGATGTTTAAAATGCATCATATATTAAGACAAATTAAGAAAAAAACTTTATCTTTTAAAGTTAATGCGTTAAATATTTGTTTAGATATAAGTGGGAAAGTAGCTCTGAATAAAGAATATAATATCGAATCGATTAAAGTTGAATCAATCAAGGATGTTAAAAAAAATGATGAATTAATTTCCATATTTCCTGGTTTAAAAGACAGTTTAATTGAAGCAAAAGATAATTTAGATTTAATTGTTAATGTTACTAATGATATCAATGAAAAAACAGAAAAAGAAAATAAACGATTTGCCAAAGTTTTTTCACCTAAAAAGATTATAATAACTAACTTAATAATCGTTATATGCTGCGTAGTTTTTGCTTTAATGTATATCTTCGGTAATGGCTCTACAGATTTAAATACTCTCATTACCTTTGGAGCCAATCTAGATACTTTAGTAAGACAAGGAGAAGTGTGGCGCCTTATCACGTGTGCGTTTTTACATATTGGTATCATCCATCTATTTGTGAATATGTATTCGCTTTTCATTATCGGCTCGCAAGTTGAGACTTTCATGGGCAAATGGAAATTCTTGGCAGTATATCTTATTAGTGCTTTAAGTGGAAGTTTATTATCGATTGTGATGCATGCTAATGTGGTATCAGCTGGGGCCAGTGGAGCACTGTTTGGTTTAATGGGAGCCTTACTTTACTTTGGCTATCACTATCGTCTTTACTTAAACGATGTTTTAAGACGCCAAATAATTCCTGTGATATTAATAAATCTATTTATTGGTTTTTCAATCTCAGGAATTGACAATGCCGCGCACATTGGTGGACTAATTGGTGGTTATTTAGTGGCAATGGCCTTAGGTATTGAAGGAAAATCCAATAAAAAAGATATGATAAACGGTTGGATAGTTTTGTTATTATACATCATCTTTTTATCAATAGTTATCTTTGTAAAATAAAGTTTCATATACTTTATTTTTATTTTTTATAAAAATTTCACTTTTTTTGAATAAAATATATAAATATCACTCATGATATAGATAGAAGGTGAGAAAATGAATAAAAAAAGTGAATTATGGAATAAATTTAAAAATAGTGGAAAAGTAGAAGACTACTTAGAATATAAAAAAGAATCAAGTAATTAAAAAACTCTTCTTGTTGATGTCTACTAAATAGGTACACATCATAAAAAGAGTTTTTTTTATTGGAAATAAAAGTCGGGCTATAATTGACGGTATAAACCGATTGCAATACCTAGAATCGTTACATTTGGAAAAATAAATGGCGCCATGGTATCATTTTCAGGTTGTAATCTTATATGGTCTTTTTCTTTATAAAAAGTTTTTAAAGTTACTTCATTTTCATCAGTCATAGCGACGACAGTATCCCCATTTTTAGCATTACTTTGTTTTCGAACTATAACATAATCTCCGTCAAAAATACCTTTGTTAATCATCGAATCTCCGCTAACGTGTAAAGCAAATACATCAGAATTCGCTGGAACTAAAGAAGCTGGCAGATTAAAGAATTCATTAGGTTGTTCAATTGCTGTAATCGGATTACCTGCTGTTATCTTTCCTAGCAAAGGCACTTTTATGACATCTTCATTCTTGGTATCATATTCATTATCTACTAATATTTCTATGGTTCGAAACTTATTATTCGTCGTTCGTAAATATCCTTCTTTTTCTAAGTTCTTAATATGAACAAACACTGTTGCTGGACTACTTAACCCAACACCTTCACAAATTTCTCTTATTGCTGGTGGAAATCCGTGTGTAGCACTATATTTTTTTATAAATGTTAATACTTTTTCTTGGCTTCTGGTTAATTTTTTTGTTTCCATATCTACCTCCATTTTCATTTTACAATAATTAGCGTCAAAAGTCAAACAAATGTTTTTAAAAATATATTGACACGAACAAATGATTGATATAAAATAAAAATGAAAGAAGGGATAATATGAAAGAAAAAATAAAAGAGTTTGGAGATGCTAGTACCTGTCAAGTACTCACTAAATAAAAAGATTAAATTAATTTGAA